>JAQGMI010000038.1 GCA_028292435.1 Betaproteobacteria bacterium | reverse complement strand
GTTCGACGCGATCCTTGGGCGGATTAAATCCGCCGGCATCCGTTACCGCAGCACAGTGCATGGCCCTGTCGATATGCAGGTTGGACAGCAGTATGGCAATTTTTATTGGAACGAACCCGACGGGCATCAGTGGGAACTGCTGACGGTCAGCTACGCGCGTGCGCCACGCTGAGCATCGCATGAAAGACGACGATCGTCCGCGCGGCCGCCTCATGAAGAGGCGGGAAGCCTTGGCACTGCTCGGCACCGGTGGTGTCGCGTTGTTGGGCGGCCACGCGCCTTCTTTATTTGCGGTCCCGCCCGCGCTCGCATGCGTGGCGAGCCCCGAGCAGACGGAAGGCCCGTACTTTGTCGACGAGCGCTTGAACCGCCCGGATATTCGTTCCGACCCCGTCGACGGCACAATGCGCGAAGGTGTGGCGCTGACCTTATCGCTGCTGATCTCATCAGTCGGCGCAGGCAAATGCTCACCGCTTGCGGGTGCAACAGTCGATATCTGGCACTGCGACGCCGCGGGCGCTTATTCGGATGCGCGCGATCCGGGCTTTAATACGCTCGGCAAAAAATTCTTGCGCGGCTATCAACTGACCGACGCAACTGGCAGCGCGCGTTTCACGACGATTTATCCGGGCTGGTACGACGGCCGCACCGTTCACCTCCACTTCAAAGTGCGCGGCGCCATTGCAGCCAAACGCTATGAGTTCACGTCCCAGCTTTATTTCGATGACGCATTCACGGACCGTGTTTATGCACGCGATCCGTACGCGCGCCGCGGCAGGCGCACCGTGCGCAATGCGGGAGACGGTATTTTTCGCGGGGGCGGCAGCCGCCTGATGCTGCCGGTCGTGGAACGCGACGCGGGATATGCTGCGACGTTCAATGTGGGGCTCGCTTTTGTCTAAGTGCACGAGCAGTCCTGCAAGAATCATTCTGTGGCTGCTCGCGGCCCTCGCGCTACCCGCGGCCGCGGCAGAGCCGCCAACACCGCACTACACCACTGTTCCGGCGTCGCCGGACGGCATCGGCAAGGTCTACCTGGGACGCGAAATTTCGCATGTGATGAGTTTCCATGGCGCGCCATGGCTGGAGCGCACCGAGCGTCCGGATGAAGAGCGCCCGGACCGCGTGTTGAGGGCGCTCGGTTTAAAAGCCGGTATGACGGTCGCTGACATCGGCGCGGGCACCGGCTTTTACACCTGGCGGATTGCGCAGCGCATCGGCGCGGGGGGCATGGTCTACGCAGTGGATGTGCAGCGTGAGATGCTCAAAGCGCTTGAGCAACAAATGTCACGGCGCGGCGCGGTCAATATCAAACCCGTGCTCGGCTCGGACGCCGATCCAAAACTGCCGCCCGGCAGCCTCGATCTCGCGCTGATGGTCGACGTCTATCACGAATTCGCACAGCCATACGAGATGCTTGCCGCGATCGTGCGCGCAGTGAAGCCCGGCGGGCACGTCGCGTTCGTCGAATTCAGGGGCAACGATCCGCGCGTGCCGATCAAACCTTTGCACACGATGACCGAAGTACAAGTGCGGCGGGAAGCTGCGGTGCATTCGCTGGCATGGGTCGCGACGACGCGCGACCTGCCGTGGCAGCAAGTGATCGTGTTTCGCAAACCGTGAATCGGTTCGGCGCTGCGGAGGCCTACGCGGCCAACGCCCGTAGCTGCTCGAGCATCGTGTCGGCAACCGCGATGCCGGCCGCGCGTGCCTCGGCTATGAGTTTATGGCGTCGATCGCCCGGCAAGCGCACGCCGTCATCTTCGAGCATGGCAGCGAGCAGTGTTTCAATGCGTTCTTCGTAGGCGTCGCAGCCTGCCAGCGCGCTCGCGTCGATCGCGAGCAGTGCATGACCGATCGATGCCGGCCGGCCCGGCTCGAAGAATGAATCATTCTCGAAGCCGAATTGCGCGCCGGTCAGCGCACAGCACAGCAATTCGACCATCAATGCGAGCAGCACGCCCTTCACGCCGCCGATTGCCGCCATGCTGCCTGTCAACGCGGCTTTTGCATCCGTGGTTGGTTTGCCATCGGCGTCGAAGGCCCAGCCTTCGGGAATCGGTTTGCCCTCTTTCGCAGCAACCATGAGCTTGCCGCGCGCGACTTCGGTGAGCGACAGGTCAATGGTCAACGGCGTGGCATTTTTGCGCGGGAAAACGGCCGCGACCGGATTAGTGCCGAACAGCGGGCGCTTGCCGCCCCATGCGTTGATAGCTGCGGGCGAGTTCGTGAAGCCGATGCCAATGAGGCCAGCCGCTGCGAGCGGCGCGAGATGGTAGTCCATCGCGCCGCAATGATGGCTGTGCATGACGCCGCAATAGGCAACGCCAAACTCGCGCGCCCGGCGCACCGCTTCCTTCGTAGCGAGCTCCATGGCCAGATAGGCGAGACCGCCTTGCGCATCGATGACGCAGGCCGCGCCCGTGTCGTGCGCAATGCGCGGCTCGGCGGTTCCATTGGCGCGCCCTTCTTTGACATGCTGCGCATACAGCTGCACGCGCGACAGGCCATGTCCGCCCAGCCCCGCCATTTCCGCGGCGACGAGCGATTGCGCAGTTGCGCGCGCCATCGCAGCGGATGCGCCCGCGCGCGTGAGGACGCCCATGACAAGCTGGGTGAGCTTCTCGACCGGCAATCTGCTTTCCATGCGGCAGTTACCGGTCAGGCAACAGCTGTTTCAACCAGCAAGGACTGACCGGGCCGGACGCGGCTGAAGATGACGGGCTGGGTGCCGACCTGAAAGCGCCCTTCGTTCAGCGTGACGCAGGTGAACCGCGAATTTTCGACGTCGCGCACCTCGGGAAAATCGCTGCGGTAATGAGCGCCGCGCGAGTCTTCGCGTGCCATCGCCGCATAGTTGATCGACTTGCTGACCAATATCTGGCTCTTCAGATTGAGCCAGTCGTGCCAGGTCAGATTGAACGCCAGATTGCCCGACTCGACGCCGATGCCGTCGAGCCGCGCGTCGAGTTCGTCGAGCGCGCCTTCGGCGCGTTTCATGCTCGCCGCGTCGCGCACGATGCCGACGTCGTCCCACATCACTTCATAAAGCGTCTCCCGCACCGCGTTGAGGTCGCCGGCGGCACGCTCGAGCGGCGCACGGCAACGCGCGACTGCCGCAGCCAGCGCATCCTGATCGGGCGCATGCGATACGCCATTCGCCTTGACCCAGCCGGGCAGCACGTCGCCGGCGATTCCGCCGAATACCGTCGAGTTGGCGACCCCGTTTCCGCCGAGACGATTGGCGCCGTGAACGCCGCCGGAATCTTCACCCGCGACGAACAATCCATGAACGGAAGTCGAGCAGTCGGCCTTGAACGCGACGCCGCCCATCATGTAATGCGCGGTCGGCACGACTTCCACGAGGCCGCCGGCGAGATCGAAACCGCAGTCGTCGCAGCGGTCGACCATGCCTTTAAAGTTCTTGCGGTTATTGTCCGCGCCGAGGTGGCCCATGCTGATGTACACGCCGCCGTTCGGCGTGGTGCGGCCCGCGCGCATCTCGGCGAAGATGCCGCGCGACACGATGTCGCGCGTCGCGCGCTCGAGTTTCGCATCGTACTTTTCCATGAAGCGCTGCCGGTCGCCGTTCAGCAGATAACCGCCCGCCCCGCGCAGCCCTTCTTCGAGCACCGTTCCCGTCATGCGCGTGCCGGTTCCCGCGAGAAGGCCGGTCGGGTGAAACTGCACCATCTCCATGTCGCGCAACGTCAGCCCCGCGCGCAATGCCATCGCCATGCCGTCGCAGGTCTTGTCGCCGGAAGGCGTGTGATATTTGTACATCGTCGGCCCGCCGCCGGTTCCCAATAACACCGCTTGCGCCTGCACGAACACGAGCTCACCCGTGCGCACGTCGATCATCAGCACGCCGGCGAGCGCATCACCCGTCTTGTTTTTTATGAATTCGACTGCGCGATGCTCTTCAAGACGATTGATGCCGCGCGCCCACACCTGCTCGGCGAGACGGTTGATGATTTCGATTCCCGTCAAATCGCCCTTGTGCACGGTGCGGTCGAACGTTTGTCCGGCGAACGCCTTCTGGTGAATCGTCCCGTCGGGATTGCGGTCGAAAAAACAACCGAGTTCATTTTCGAGTTCGTGGATACGCTCGATCGCGACGTTAACGAGCGTCCACGCGAGGTCCTGGTCGGGCAGCCACTTGCCGCCTTCTATGGTGTCCATGAAGTGGCGTTCAATCGAGTCGCCCTCAGCGAGCGCCACGTTATAGCCGCCCTGCACCATGCGCGTGCAGCCGCATTTGCCGAGCAGCCCTTTGACCGCGACCGTGATGGAAAGCGCCGGGTTCTTCTGGTGCGCGTGCAGCGCGGCGAACAGCCCCGCGCCGCCTGAGCCGAGGATCAAAATGTCAGTTTTGATTGTTTTCATTTGATTCGTTGATCCGCAGATGAACGTCGATTTGAATACCCGCCACGCATAAAAATCGGCGTTAATCGGCGTTTACATTGTTTTCAGCTTTTGACTCCCAAAGCCGCGAGGACCGATGCGCGCTTGTCGCGCGCGGCGTCGTTGACCTTGGTATATAAGTTGCCGCCGTGGCTATCCATCGCGACCAGCAGCGGACCGAAGCTCCGCACGCGGAACTTCCACAGCGATTCGGGATTCAGATCGTCGAGGTCGACATCTTCGATCTGCTCGACCCAGGTCGTTTCGAGCGCCGCCGCGCCGCCGATGATCGCGAGGTAAACACCGCCCAGGTCCTTGAACGCCGCCTGCGACGCCGCAAACAGCCCGCCTTTGCCAATCACGATGCGCACGCCGTGTCGCTCCATCAGCGGCCGGGTAAATCTTTCCATGCGCGCGCTCGTCGTCGTGCCGATGCAAATCGGCTCATAACCGGACGGATGTGCGACTGTCTCGCCGACCCACTTGACGTTCGGCGCCGTGTGAATCACCGCATGCCCCTTGAGATCGAAACGCGTCGTGCGCCCGCGGTCGAACATATGGATCAGCGTTGCATCGCGGATGCCGTACAGCGTTTCGTTAAGGGTAACGGTGTCGTTCACTGTGAGCTTGCGCACGTCGGCTTCAGACACCGGAATGTTGAAATCGTAATGTGCCATCTTAGAATCCGTAGCTCAAGCCAGCCGGCGTAAAGGTCGCGCGCGCCCGGCGCGCCGAGTGACATTGCATATTGACTGCCACCGGATTCATTGTGATATGCGTCGCCGCTGTTTCGACGTGCACCGCAAACGAAGTGGAATCCCCGCCCAGGCCCTGCGGACCGACGCCCAGTTGATTCACCACGGCGGACAACTCGGATTCGAGTTTTGCGCCTTCCGGATCGGTGCAATGCGAACCCAGTGCGCGCGTCGCCGCGACCTTGGATAAATGCACGCATAAGTCCGCCGTGCCGCCGACGCCGACGCCGACGATTGTGGGCGGACACGTTTTGCCGCCCGCGTCGAGCACGCAGTCGATCACGAACGTTTTGACTGCATCCACGCCGTCGGCCGGGATCGCCATCTTGAGCCAGGAATTATTTTCCGAGCCGCTGCCTTTCGGAATCATCTCGATCGAAAGGGTGTCCGGTTGATCGCTGAAATCGATATTGATGACGGGCACCAGGCGCCCGCACGACGTGTGCTCGTTCGTGCGCGTGACCGGATGAACGACGGATGAGCGCAGCGGATGCTCCTTGGTCGCGCGCGCGCAACCGGTCGCAATCGCGGCTTTTAGCGCATGGCCGTCGACCTCGAGGCCGCGGCCGATCACGACGTTGTAGATCGGGATGCCGGTGTCCTGGCACAACAGATTTTTCGTCGCCTCGGCGACCTTGATGTTCATGATCATCGTGCCGAGCACCGACTTGCCGGTGGCGTCGGTTTCAGTTTTATCGAGCCGCGCGAAACCTTCCTTGATATCGGGCGGCAGCAGTTTGACCGCGCGGATATAAAGTTCTTTGCACGCCTCTTCGACTTGCTTTAAATCGATTTTCATCAATACCTCAGGATTGAGGATGGAGGAGCGGGGATTGAGGGAACCCTGGTGAACGCAGGCTCGATCTTCAATTCTCGCTCCTCGATTCTAGCTTTGCATGCCCCACTTGCGCACGGTTTTCAATTCGATGTTGCGGAAAATAAAATTTTCGACGACCAGCCCGATGATGATCACCGAGAAAAGACCGGCGAACACGTTCGCGATTTCGAGCTGATTTTTATTTTCGTAAATAAACCAGCCGAGACCGCCGGATCCCGACGACACGCCGAACACGAGTTCGGCGGCGATCAAAGTGCGCCACGCGAAAGCCCAGCCGATCTTGAGCCCTGCGAGAATGGCCGGGAAGGCGGCGGGGATGAGAATGCCGAAGACGAAGCGCA
>JAQGMI010000036.1 GCA_028292435.1 Betaproteobacteria bacterium | reverse complement strand
GGTCGAGGATACGCACGCAGGATTCGCCATAGGCGACCAGCGCGGCCCGATCACGCTCGCGGATGCGTTCTGCGAAAAGATTGAGATCGCCACCGAGGTTAAAGACACCCGGAGTCCTTGAGCCGAGCAGCAGATACTTGATATCGGCCGGCCGGCCTTCGAAAGCCGCGACGATGCCGCGCTGCCAGGCATGGAAGTCTTCCAGCAGTTCCGGATTGTAGCTCGCACGGCCGCGCGGCTTCATGAACGTCCACAGCGCGCCGGTGTCTTTCTCAAAGTTTACTTCAAGCTGCTCAAGCTCGTAGAGCCTGCGAGCGTCGGTACTTTTCTTGAGATCGATAACTTTGGGCTCGGCCGCTTTCGGGTCGAACACCTTAAGATCGATCAGCCGCGGATCGATATGCGGCCGCTGCACGATCATTGGTGCGGGTGGAACCGCACGCACCCCACGCTTAACCGGGGAAGAAACGTCAGCATACGCAAACATCGACATTTCTCTACTCACATTAACTATTCATAAACCCTAACAGATTGTTACCAATTTTTCAACGCAGCATTGCTGCGCACGTGCATGCGCGATGCGCGCGCACGGCACGGCGACGATGATTTTCTCCTTGTGCCATCGGCATAAAACGATCGCGGCGCGCGGATTAACCACGACAGTGAGATTTTGCGGGCGTTTCACCGTTGCGAAAAGTTCCGCACATAACGAACGCTGATGCGGCCTGGCGCTTATGGTTATCGAATGGTTAACGCCGTAGGACGATTTTATCGAAGCTGCCAAGCAGTTGTTGCCCAGAGATTCACCAAGCTTCACGATCTGCCGATCTGTTTCATTCCTGTTGAACTTCCCCCGATACCTTCGAAGTCAGAACAGGGGGCGACCAGCTGTGCTGATCAAGAAGCTATTTCAGACTCGCAAGGACGACGCCGGGCTGCCGTCGGAAATCCGCGCGGCCTTGATCAAGTCCTTGTTCGCGCCCGTCGCGTCGCTGGTCGTCGGCGCGATTGCCTGCTCCATTATCGGCGCGGCGGTTGCGCTGCGCGTCGGCGATCGACAAATTATGGCGGTGTCGGCCGCGATTTTAGCAGTCGGCATGCTGCGTGTTTTGTCGGCCGTGCTCTACAACAAGAGCAAAGAGTGCCAGAAGCAAACCGCCACCAAGGTCTGGGAACACGTTTACGAATATGGCGCGTGGGCCTTCGCCGCCCTCCTCGGCTTGTTGTGCTGGCTGACGCTCACGCCATCGATTGACGCATCGTTGCAAATGGCGGTCACGACTTCGACCGCGGGATATGCGGCGGCAATTTCGGGACGCAACGCCGGGCGGCCGTTGATCGCATTCGGACAATTGACATTCAGCACGTTTCCGATGGTCGCCGCGCTATTGATCTATCCCGACTGGATTCATCAGTCGCTCGGCGTCGTCGTGCTGCTGTTCATGTACGGCATCACCGACATCACGCTCAGCACCCGCAATATCATCGTCCAGGCGCTGACCATGACGCGCAAGGAAGCCGCGCTCGCCGCGCGCTTCGAGGAGCAGGCCAACCGCTTCGACGTCGCGCTCAACAACATGTCGCATGGCCTGTGCATGCTCGATCCGCAGGATCGCGTACAGGTCTGGAACGAGCGCTTTTTGGAATTGCTGCATCTCGAAAAGGCTCCGGTGCGCATCGGCATGCGCATCTCGCAATTGGTCCGCCATAGCGTCCGGGCTGGCAATCACAAGTCGCAGAGCGTCAGGCGCATCATCGACGATCTGTTCGAGGGCCTTCGCGAGGATACGCTCGAGCAGTTCCAGACGTCGCCGGACGGTGACCGCACGCTCGCCGTGTCGCGCCGCATGATGCCGGGCGGCGGCTCGGTCGTCATTCTCGAAGACATCACCGAACGTAAGCGCGCGCAGGAACGTATCGCGCATCTTGCTAAATTCGACGAATTGACGGGGCTCGCCAACCGCACCCAGTTCCGCGAGCGCATCACGGCGATGCTCAAGGAAGTGCACCTCCCCGAAAACCGCATCACCATCCACCTGATCGATCTCGACCGGTTCAAGGCGATCAACGACACGCTCGGCCACCCGATCGGCGACAAACTGCTCAAGGAGGTCGCAGCCAGGCTCACCGGCGTGATCGGCCCGGCCGATATGATTACCCGCTTTGGCGGCGACGAATTTGTCGTCATGCAGATCGCCGAGCGTCAGAACGACGCCAAGACCATGGCGCAGCGGCTCGCCCGCGCGCTCAAGGAACCATTTGAGATCGAAAGCCATCGCATCGATATCGGCGCCTCGATCGGTATTGCGATGGCGCCGCACGACGGCACCGATCCGGACGAATTGCTGAAAAAGGCCGATATGGCGCTCTATGCCGCCAAGAACGGCGGCCGCAACGACCATCGCTTCTTCGCCATCGAGATGGAAGACGCCGCGCAGGACCGCCGCAACCTCGAGCTCGATCTGCGCGAGGCGTTGGCGCTCGACCAGTTCCATCTGAAATATCAGCCGCTGATCGATCTGCGCACAGGCCAGATCACGACCTGCGAAGCGCTGATGCGCTGGACCCATCCGCTGCGCGGCGATGTGCCGCCGTCAGTCTTCATTCCCGTGGCGGAGGAAACCGGCCTGATCATCGCGCTCGGCGAATGGGCGCTGAACCGCGCCTGCGTCGAGGCCAACACCTGGCCGCATGGCGTCAAGGTCGCGGTCAACCTGTCACCGATCCAGTTTCGCGAGCGCGGCTTGGCTTTGCAGGTGGTGGCGGCGCTGGCGAAATCGGG
>JAQGMI010000015.1 GCA_028292435.1 Betaproteobacteria bacterium | reverse complement strand
GGGCGTTGTTGGCGGTGGCGCCGGCCATCGCCGCGAGGGTGCTGTCGGGCTTGCTGTGCGGGGATTCGGAATCGCACCCCTCGGGTGCGAGCGGCGAGCCGGTCGACAACATGACGCGCAACGAGTCGAGCTTGTGAGTGCTGGCGGGGCGCAAACCGCTCTTGCTGGCGGTGTCGATGAATTTTGGGGAGGTGCCGAACACAGTCATGCCGGTGGCGTCGGCGAAATCGAACAGGATGTTTCCATCGCCCACAAACGGCGAACCGTCATACAAAAGTATCGTTGCGCCCGAGGCGAGGCCCGACACGAGCCAGTTCCACATCATCCAGCCGCAGGTAGTGAAATAAAAGAGCCGGTCGCCGCGTTTCAGGTCGACGTGCATCGACTGCTCTTTAAGGTGCTGCAGCAGCGTGCCACCGGCGCCGTGCACGATGCATTTAGGCACGCCGGTCGTGCCCGATGAAAACATCACGTAAAGCGGATGATTGAACGGCAGCTGGACAAAATCTATTGCGCGCGCTTGGTACGGCGCCATGAACGCGTGAATGTCGACTGCGCATGAAACGCTGGCGATGGCTGGCGAGCGCCGTGTATAGGGAACGACGACAACTTTTTCTACCGACGGCAGTGCGTCGACAATTTGCGCGAGCCGCGGCATCACGTCGATCGTCTTGCCGTTGTAAAAATAACCGTCGGCGCTGAACAGGATGCGCGGCTCAATCTGGCCAAAGCGGTCGAGCACGCCTTGCACGCCGAAGTCGGGCGAGCATGACGACCAGATCGCGCCCATGCTCGTCGCTGCGAGCATCGCGATGACGGTGCCCGGAATGTTCGGCATGTAACCGGCCACGCGGTCGCCGGCTTTTACTCCGGCCGCGCGGAGTGCCTGCGCGAGTCGCGAAACCTCTTCATAAAGTTCGGCGTAGCTAACGCGGCTTTTTACGCGGTCTTCCCCCCAGAATTCAATCGCGGTGTCGGCGTCGCGCCGGCGCAGCAGATTCTCGGCAAAGTTAAGTCTCGCCTGCGGAAACCAGCGTGCGCCGGGCATGCGATCACCGTGCTCGAGCGCGATGTCACCTTGCCGCTCGGCGATAACGCCGCAGTAATCCCAGATCAGGCGGTTAAAAGAGGCGGGTTCTTTGATGGACCACGCGTGCAGTGCCGCGTAGTCGGGCAGGGCGACCGCGTATTTGCGTTCGGCCGCGCGGATGAGCGCCGTCATGTTGCTCGCTGCGATCGATGCCGCGGAGGGTTGCCACAGCGGGGCGTTCATGACGGCGCCGGTTTACTCCGGCCGCATTTGCGGAAACAGAATGACATCGCGGATGCTGGCGCTATCGGTCAACAGCATGACGAGGCGGTCGAT
Source organism: Betaproteobacteria bacterium (assembly GCA_028292435.1). Classification (GTDB taxonomy): domain Bacteria; phylum Pseudomonadota; class Gammaproteobacteria; order Burkholderiales; family SG8-41; genus PALSA-1004. The sequence continues at coordinate 5,224 of JAQGMI010000015.1, read as the reverse complement.
GCCGATGCCCGCGCCGGCGGTCGGCGGCAGGCCATATTCGAGCGCGCGGATGTAATCTGCATCGTAGTGCATCGCTTCGTGATCCCCGGCATCCTTCTGCTTCGCCTGCTCGAGAAAACGCTGCGCCTGGTCTTCCGGATCGTTGAGCTCGGAAAAGCCGTTCGCAAGCTCGCGCCCGGCGACATAGAGTTCGAAGCGCTCGGTGAAATCGGGATCGTTGTCGTCGCGCCGCGCCAGCGGCGATACTTCGGCCGGATAGTGATGGATGAAGGTCGGCTCGAACAACTCCGTTTCCACGGTGTTTTCGAACAGCGTCAGCTGCAGCCCGTATATGCCGTCCTGCGGGCGGAACGTGATCTTGAGCGCATTCAGCTTTTCGATTAATGCTTCGCGGCTTTTTAGCGCGTCGTCGGTGACATCGGGATGGTATTTCTTGATCGCTTCGGCGATGGTAAGACGCGCATACGGTTTCATCAGGTCGATCTCGCGGCCCTGATACTTGATGGTGGTCACGCCGAGCGCCTTCAGCGCGGCAAAGCGAATCATCTCCTCGATCGTCACCATCAGGTAGCGGTAGTCGCGGTGCGCGCAATAGAATTCGAGCATCGTGAATTCGGGGTTGTGCCGCGTCGAAATGCCTTCGTTACGGAAATTGCGGTTGATCTCGAACACCTTTTCAAAACCGCCGACGACGAGGCGCTTCAGATAAAGCTCAGGCGCGATGCGCAGGTAAAGCTGCATGTCGAGCGCATTGTGGTGCGTCATGAAGGGCCGCGCGGAGGCGCCACCGGGAATCGGATGCATCATCGGCGTCTCGACTTCGAGGTAGCGTTTGCCGAGAAAGAAATTGCGGATCGCCTGGATAATGTTCGAGCGCTGCACGAAACGCAGGCGCGTATCTTCGTTGGCGATCAGGTCGAGATAACGCTGACGGTAGCGCTGTTCCTGATTGGTGAGGCCGTGGAATTTCTCCGGCAGCGGGCGCAGTGATTTGGCCAGCATCAAAAGGTTTTTGACGCGAACCGTCAACTCGTTGGTCTTGGTTTTGAACAGCACGCCGTCGACGCCGATGATGTCGCCGATATCGAAGTGCTTGAACTCCGCGTGCTGTTCCTTGCCCGGGTAGCTGTCGGTGATATAGAGCTGGATCATGCCGCGCGAATCCTGAAGCTGCGCAAAACTCGCCTTGCCCATCACGCGTTTCAACATGATGCGGCCGGCCATCTTGACGACGACCGGGTTCAGGTCGAGCCAGTCGCGATCGCGGTCTTCGTATAGCTCGATCAGGTCGCCGCTCGCATGGTCGCGCTGAAACTGGTTCGGATACGCATTGCCCTTGGCGCGCAGCGCCGCAAGCTTGGCGCGCCGCTCGGCAATGATCTGATTTTCGTCGACTTCCGGCGCCGCCGGGGCTTCTGGTGTAACGGGTTGATCGCTCATGATTTCCTTAATTGCCCTAAATACCCTGCTTCAGACTCGCGGTGATGAAATCGTCGAGATTGCCGTCGAGCACGGATTGCGTGTTGCCGATTTCGACATTGGTGCGCAAATCCTTGATGCGCGACTGGTCCAATACGTATGAGCGGATCTGGTGCCCCCAGCCGATGTCGGTCTTGGTGTCTTCGAGCGCCTGTTTTTCTTCGTTGCGCTTGCGGATTTCGAGTTCGTAGAGACGCGCCTTGAGCATGGACATCGCTTCGGCGCGATTGCGATGCTGCGAGCGGTCGCTCTGGCACTGGACGACGATGCCGGAGGGCGCGTGCGTGATGCGAATTGCCGAATCCGTCTTGTTGATGTGCTGGCCGCCGGCGCCCGAGGCGCGAAAAGTGTCGATGCGCAGGTCGGCCGGATTGACTTCGATTTCGATGGTGTCGTCGATTTCGGGATACACGAATACGCTGGCAAACGAAGTGTGGCGCCGGTTGTTCGAATCGAACGGCGACTTGCGCACCAGCCGGTGCACGCCGGTCTCCGTGCGCAGATGACCGAACGCGTATTCGCCCGTGACTTTGAGCGCCGCGCTTTTGAGTCCGGCCACGTCACCCGGGGATTCTTCGAGCAACTCGACGCGGAACCCTTTGCGCTCGCAATAGCGCATGTACATGCGTTCGAGCGTTTGAGTCCAGTCCTGCGCTTCGGTGCCGCCCTGGCCCGCCTGAATGTCGACGAAGCAGTTGTTCGGATCCATCGGATTGGAAAACATGCGCTGGAATTCGACGCCGGCGACGGTCTTCTCGAGGCCGAGCGTATCGTTCTCGATGGTCTTCAGCGCGGCGTCGTCGCTCTCGCCGCGTGCCATCTCGAAAAGTTCGCTGCTGTCGCGCAGGTCCTGATCGAGTTTCGACATGGTGGTAACCAGCGACTCGAGCGTTTTGCGTTCGCGGCCTAATTCCTGCGCGCGCTTGGGATCGTTCCAGACGGCGGGGTCTTCTGCGAGTTTGACGACTTCGTCGAGGCGTCGCTGCTTGGCTTCGAAGTCAAAGATACCTCCGCAGCTCGGTGTTGCGCTGGCTCATGTCGTTCAGCCGCCGGGCTATGGCATTGAGTTGTTCGGCTTCCATCGCGGTTTCTTGTGGCAGCCGTGGCTGCGAAAAAAGCGCGATTATACAGGACGCTGGTGCCGATTTCCGCTGAATCGGACGCGGTTGTCACGCGCCTTGCCAGTGCTCGAGCGTTAACTGCAGCGTTTCGCTGCCATTCCACTCGTTGACCGAGAGCCGGTAGACGGCGCGGATGCGTTCGGGCAGCGGCGTTGCATGCGAGAACAGCATCGCCTCGACCTCGCAGCCGTCCCTGACCAGGCGCAGCTTTGTATGCCGCGCGCCAACGACGCGCTGGCGCGCGACCGTGAATTCATCGTCGAAGGTCGGTGCCGCAAAGCCCTGGCCCCAAACCTGGTGCTCGAGCACGCGAGCGACATCGAGTGTCAGATGCTTGAGCGGCAATGCGCCGTCGGTTTCGATGATGCGTTCCAGATCGGCCGCGGACAACAGCGTCTGCGCGACATTTTCGAACGCGGTGCGAAAACGCTCGAACTCTTTTTCCCGCAGCGTGAGACCGGCGGCGGCGGCATGGCCGCCGAAACGCACGATCAAGTCCGGTTCGCGCTTGGCGACGAGATCGAGCGCATCGCGCAAGTGCAGCGCGGCAATCGAGCGGCCCGAACCTTTGATCTCGCCGTCGTTGCCGCGCGCGAATGCAATGACGGGCCGGTGATAGCGTTCCTTCAGCCGCGACGCGACAATGCCGATGACGCCCTGATGCCAGTCGGGTTCGAACATGCACAGGCTGGAGCCGTCCTGCGGCTTGAGTTCTGCGAGCGCTGCAAGCGCATCTTCATGCATGTCCGACTCGATCGAGCGGCGCTGCCGGTTCAGTTCGTCGAGCTGGCGCGCGAGGCGGTCGGCGGCGTAAAGGTCGTTGGTGATCAGGCATTCGATGCCGACCGACATGTCGTCAAGGCGGCCCGCCGCATTGAGACGCGGCCCCACGACAAAGCCCAGATCGTAAGTCGAGGCGCGCGCGGCATCGCGGCCGGCGACTCGCAGCAATGCAGCGATGCCCGGCCACGTTTTGCCGCTGCGAATTCGCTGCAAGCCCTGTTGCACGAGGATGCGATTGTTGTCATCGAGCTTGACCACATCCGCGACCGTGCCGAGCGCGACCAAGTCGAGCAGCGCGCCCAGGTTGGGCGGGGACTTGCCCTCGAATGCACCGCGCTTGCGCAGTTCCGCGCGCAAGGCAAGCATCAAATAGAACATGACGCCGACGCCGGCCAGATTTTTGCTGGGAAATTCGCAGCCGGCCTGGTTTGGATTGATGATGCACGCCGCGTCCGGCAGCACCGCACCGGGCAAGTGATGATCGGTGATCAGCACGCGCATGCCGAGCGCGTTGGCGGCGGCGACACCGTCGACGCTGGCAATGCCATTGTCGACTGTGATGAGAACGGCCGGATCTTTGACCTTCTTCGCCAGCGCTACGATTTCGGGTGTCAGCCCATAACCATATTCGAAACGATTGGGCACCAGGAAATCGACGGTCGCGCCGAATTCGCGCAAAGCGCGGATGCCGACCGCGCACGCCGTCGCGCCGTCCGAATCGTAATCGGCGACGATCAGCAGCCGTTCTCCGGCGGCGATCGAATCCGCGAGCAGCGCGGCCATGCGCTCGACGTTGCGCAGTCCGCCAATCGGTGAAAGACCGCCGATGTCGGACGCCAGTTGTAGCGCCGACGTGATGCCGCGCGCCGCGTAAATCGAGGCGAGCAATGGGTGCACGCCGGCGGCGGCTAATGCGGCTGCATGCGCGGCAGGCGAGACGCGTGTGGACAGCTTTAATGCCATCGAGTGCTCAGCCATGCGCCGCGTAACCTGCCAGAGGGCGCGCACGTCGCCAGAATCGCCGCATGCCGGTGCGACTGACGGCGACGTCGAGCAGGTTGTCTGTATTGCACGCGACGATCGCTAGTTTTTCGATGCGCTTGCCGCGCACCGCATCCATCAGCGGCTTGATCCAGCGCGCGTCAAGGCTCGTCAGTTCCGCGCGCCATTGGGTGATGTCGCTATGCTGCAACGCGTTGGCCGCGGCATCGACGACGATCAGCGCATCGCCATCGGGTTTGGCGGCAAGCCACGCTTCGGCGCCTGTCGCCAGTTCATGATGTGCGATGCCGGCCGCTGCCGAGAGTGCGCGAGTGAGATGCCCGCCGCCCCAGGTGTTCGCGAACGGCCGTGCGGATATGGCGGGAAGCGTGCCGCCGCCCCACAGCCACAGGCTGTTAGCGACCGGCCCGCCGCGCGCTTCGCGTGCCGCATTGACCGGATGCGTGTGCAGGATCATCTGCGCTTCGTTGGCGACGCGATGCCAGGCAAGCGCATCGGCGTCATCGGGTAAATGGTGCCTGACGCTGCGATTCAAGGCCTGCGTCAACGGCACCGTTACCAGGGCCGGAACGCTCTTTGCGCGCAAATACCAGCGCAACGGCGTCGGCGCGCAAACTTCGATGCCGTCCGCGCGAAAATGCTCATTGAATGCAGTAAGCAATTCATCCACCTCGCCAGCGCTGTAGTCGCTGATGCGCGCAGTAACGATCAGGCGATTGCGATCGACGCGCAATTGAACCGGTTCCGCGCACAGCCAATAATGATTGCCGGGCTCGCCGCCATCGGCCTTAAGCATCAGCGGCGCCAGCGGCAAATCGTGCTGGTGCGCGACGCCGAAG
>JAQGMI010000171.1 GCA_028292435.1 Betaproteobacteria bacterium | reverse complement strand
GGATATTTGATGCCCGATTTATATGCTATCTCCTGGTCAATGGATGCCCATGCGTGTTCTAGCAAACTGCGGATTCGAATCTCAAATCATTTTCCCGCGAGATCTTTATAAGCGGAATCTCGTTTTGCCGCACCACCCAAAGATACAACCAGATGAACTGAGCGATAACCAAACTCGCGGTCCCGTCAACTCGAACGTTTATCCATAGATCGAATTTTATCTACGATAAACAATCTCGAGATCGAGCTTATGGCATCGCTGATTTCGGATTCATAATAGAGAACGATACGGACGGCAATCAGGTCTGTAATTTCGTCAGTGGGATTTGCATGACGTTTTCCTGCGAGTTTTTCTCTGAGGGCGGGCGTGCCCTTGCTTCGGCTTGTGATTTGAAACCGAAATCCATCATCATCAAGTTGTGTTGAGACGATAGCTTCTGCGCGTTCATCCGAATCTCAATTTGCCGTCAGCCCCGCCGCTTTCCCCAACTCAGTCCACTTCGCAATCTCATTAACAAGATGCGCTTCAAGCTCCTTCGGTGTCGTCCCCAGCGGCTCCTGCCCGTCTGGAATTAACCGGCTTCGCATATCCGCACTCTTTGCGATGGTCGCAATCTCGCTGTAGATCAAATTAATAATCTTCGGTGGCATCTTCAACGGCGCGAACATTGCGTACCAGTTCGAGCTCTCATAGCCGGGCACGCCGGAGTCGGCGATGGTGGGCACCTCGGGTAGCGTCTGCCAGCGTTTCGCGCCCGTCACCGCGATCGGACGCAAGCGGCCGCTGCGGATCAACGGCATCGCGCCCGCGATGCCCGCGAACGCGAGTTCGGTTTCGCCGGCCGATGTCGCCACCATTGCTGACGGCGAGCCCTTGTACGGCACGTGCAGGATGTTGACCTTCGCCATGTATTTGAAAAGCTCGCCCGCCATATGCGTTGCATTGGCGAGGCCCGAAGAGGCGAAGCTGAGTTTCCCCGGCTGCGCCTGGGCGGCCGTGATGATGTCGCCGACATTCTTGAACGGGCTGTTGGCTGGCACGACGACGATGTTGGGACCTGCGGTCAGTTGTGAAATCGGCGCGAGATCGCGGCGCGCGTCGAACGGCAGTTTCTTCACGAGTGCGGGGTTGGTGCCGAGTGCCGTCGGCACGATCAGCAGCGTGTAGCCATCGGGCACCGCGTGTATCGCGATCTCGGTGCCAATGATCCCGCCACCGCCGCCGCGATTGTCGACCACAAACTGCACGCCGAAGCGGTCGGTCAGCTTCTGCGCGAACGAGCGCGAGACGAGATCCGCGTTGCCGCCGGCGGGTTGCGCGACGACGACGCGCACGGGCCGGTCGGGATATTCGGCCGCGGCCGGCTGGAACGCAAGCATGGCGATCGCATACGTGCACACGCGCAGCGCGCGTGAAGGTTCAGGAACAATTTGCGATAGCCTCGACGGTGAAGGAATCGCGCCGGCTGCCTCGAGTTTTCTCAAGCGGTGGATCATTGGCAACTCCTCGCTGATACGGGCTGGGAAATGCAGAGGACGCCGAAGCTTCGGTCAGTGCGTCGTGGCAGTCAAGCAAGATGGGAACGCATGCGTCCTATGTCGCCGGCGATACAATCGTAAACAATGTGTAACGCCGGTAATTGCGTGTAAGTGTGCTGTTCGACATCGATGCCGCGCGTAATCTGGTCATCGTCAGGTGATGGCATTTGCCTCACCAACTACCGAGGAGAATCAAATGTTGACCAGAAAATTACTTGCAGTTGCACTGTTATCCGCACTGGGCCTGTCGGTGTCCGCCGCTCAGGCAGCGCCGGGGTCCGACCATCGCGACCGCGGCTTTCAGCACTCCGCGCAGCATGGCGATTTTCGTCATGCCAAGCAGGCGCGCCATCATCGCCAGCATAGCCGTCACCACAGCCGTCAAAACAGCCGCCAGCACGATCGGGGTTTTCGGTAAGCGGACGGTTTAATCGCGGCAAGTTCAGGGCGGGTATGCTTCGGCATCGCCCGCCCAGTTCGTTTGTACACTCGGAATCAATGTTCAACGAGCAAGACGCATGACTCTCCGCGCAAATGGAATTCCCGCCGATAGCGGCGCCGTGGGTTTCGGCAGCATAATCGGCGAACGATTTCAAGAAGGAGGGGTTATGACTTTACGACTCTGCGCCGGCCGTGCAATCGTCGCCGCCGCGACTGTGCTGAGTGCCTTGATGGCAGGTTGCGCCAATGCGCCGTACGACAAATCAATCACCATCGCGGAGCAGGGCAGTTTCTTCGTCGGCGGACGCAAGGTGCAGGCGCCCGGTAATTACGATCCGACCAAATCAGCCGCAGGCACCGACGAAGGGCAGGCGTTCTGGGTCGACCAGATGTACGTGCAGTATCAAATCCCGGTGAACGCGCGCAAATATCCGCTCATTCTCGTGCACGGCGGCAGTGGCACCGGGCGCGTGTGGGAGACGACACCGGACGGGCGTGAGGGTTATCAGACGCTGATGTTGCGCCGCGGATATCCGGTTTACATCGTCGACTTTCCGCGCAGAGGGCGCGCCGGTTACCCGAGTTTCAACGGGCCGTTCGGAATGCTGGCGGGCACACCCGTCGTGCCCAACCTGACCGGGCAGGCAGGCGCGCAGTACGCGTGGTCGCGCTGGCGGCTCGGCCCCAAGTATCCGGAAGTGTTTCCAGTGCAGCAATTTCCGATGAAAGCGCTCGACCAGTTCCTGCAGCATCTCGTGCCCACCGTCTCGGACAACGCCGAGGTCATCAGCGGCGCGCTCGTCTCGCTGCTCGACAAGATCGGCCCCGCAATCCTGGTTACGCATTCGCAGTCCGGGCTGTTCGGCTGGCTCGCGGGCGCGCGATCACAAAATGTGAAAGGCATCGTCGCGTACGAACCGGGCTTCGTGTTTCCGCAAGGCCAGGTGCCGGGGGCGATCCCGCTCTTTAAAGGCAATCAGCCTTCGGGCACTGCGGTGACGGCAGCCGAATTCACGAAGCTTGCGCGGTTGCCAATCCAGGTCGTGTACGGCGACAACATCCCGAAGCAGCCGATACCCGATCTCGTCGCCGACGGACGGCGCGCACAAGTGGTGACGTCGCCGATGTTTGTCGATGCGCTCAACAAACAGGGCGGCCGCGCGAGCGTGCTGCATCTGCCCGACGCGGGCTTATTCGGCAACTCGCATTTCATGTTTTCCGATTTGAACAATGTTGCCGTCGCAGACCAGTTGTCTTTGTTTCTGCACGCGCAGCAACTCGACGTTCGCTAACCGGGCCGCCCAAATTTCACGAGCGGCCTCATCGATTGCATGAAATCAGGACTCCTATGACCGACCTCACCGATCGCATCGGCTTGCACACGTGGACGCTCGACACCACGCCCTTGCCGGACGTGTTGCGCATTGCGCGCGACGCCGGATACAACGCACTCGAACTGCGGCATGTTGATTTCGTGCGCTGCAGCGAAGCCGGCATGAGCGAAGACAAAATTCTGGCGATGATTCGCGCGAGCGGTCTGGCGGTTTCGTGCGTGGGTCTCGAAACCGGCATGCTGTTTGCGCAGGGCGATGAACAGCGGCGCCTGTTTGATTCCATGGATGTGATGTGCCAGCGGGCCGCGGCGCTCGACTGCGAAGTCATGATGGTCGCGCCCGGCAGCAATCCGGCGACGACGGTGCAGGACGCAGCGCGCAATTTTGCGACCGGCTGCGAGATCGCGCGTTACCATGGACTGTTATGCGCGCTTGAATTCGGCTCGCGTCATCCGGTCGTGAACCGGCTCGCGGTCGCGCGCGAAATCATCGCGCTCGCCAATCAGCCGAACGGCGGTTTGTTGATCGACACCTACCATGCGCAGTGCGTCGGCGATGGCGGCCGCGCATTCGAAGACGTGCCGATCGAAGACATCATCGCATTCCAGTTCAGCGATGTGCCTGCAGGCCCGCTCGTCACAACCGGCACCGCACTCGATCGTTTGCCGCCGGGGAAAGGTGTCGTGCAGTGGCGGGACGTTTTGCAATTGCTGATGGAAAAAGGTTACGGCCGTTACATCAACTATGAAGCGCCGAACCCGGCGCTATGGGCAAGGCCGCCCGAAGAGGTCGCGCGCGAGGGCGTGAGCGGCATTCGGGCGTTGATTGCAGAGGCGGCGGGGAACGATTGATTTCTCAAGCGAGGTTCGCTCGATCTCCGGGGCAGCCCGCAAAGACTGAACCGCAAGAGAAGGTGATCAGCCGCCGGACTGCCCCGGCAAATGAAACCACCCGCTCGCCGCGGCGAGGCAACTATTCCTTCCCGCCTCCCGCGGATTTCGCCGCAGCCTTCGCCGCATCCATAGCTTTAGCTTTGTCTT
>JAQGMI010000115.1 GCA_028292435.1 Betaproteobacteria bacterium | reverse complement strand
CGGACTCTGCCCGGCGTCATCAGGGGCTGCGCCGAGGGGATGTTATTGAATGAAAAGTCCACCTCGCCGCTCGCCAGCGCCGTCATCGACGGCGCGCTGCCCTTATAAGGGATGTGAACCATGTCGACGCCAATTTCGATTTTGAGCATTTCCCCCGACAAATGCTGCGAGCTGCCGCTGCCCGAGGACGAAAAATTGAGCTTGCCCGGATTTTTCTTGGCGACCGCGATAAACTCGCGCACGTTTTTTGCCGGATACGACGGATGCACGAGCAACAGATTCGGGCTCGTCGCAAATACGGCAACCGGAACGAAGTCCTTAACCGGGTCGTAGTTGAGCTTGGGATACAGACTCACATTGATGCCCAGCGCGGCCGAACTCAGAAATACCGTATAGCCATCGGCGGGTGAACGCGCCACCAGTTCGGCTGCGACGTTCTGCGCGGCGCCCGGCCGATTTTCGACGACCACTTGCTGCCCGAGCGCGTCGCTCATTTGCTGCGCAATAAGCCGGCCCATGATGTCGCTGCCCCCGCCCGCTGCGTAACCGACAACCATGCGGATAGGTTTCGACGGATATTTGGCGGGCTGCGCGACAGCGACCGTCGGCACGCACAACGACACTGCGAGCAACTGCAACAAGCGGTATTTCATGTTCTCTCCTCGATTTGTGACACTGCTTCGCGGACCTTACGCGTTTTATTCGCGCTTCAGTTTCGCGTCCCTGATCATTTTCGCATTCTTCGCGAGTTCGCTCTTGAGATAGGCGGCAAATTCCTCGGGTGTGCCCTGCGCCGCCGCGGCAGCTTCCGCTGCTATCCGTTTTTTGACGTCCGGTTCATCCATCGCTTTGAGCAGCGCGCCGTTCAACGCAGTCACGATCTCGCGCGGCGTCTTCGCCGGAACCAGCAGCCCGTACCATTGGGTGAATTCGTAGCCCGAGACGCCGGCTTCTGACATGGTCGGCACGTCAGGAAACATTTCAGACCGGCGCGCGCCGGACGTTGCAAGCGCCCGAATACGGCCCGGCGCGAGGTGCGGCAACGCGGTCGTCGGGCCGGCGAATGCGAGGTCGACCTGCCCTGCGATCAACTCGGTAGCGAACAAGGACGTGCCGCGATATGGCACGTGCACGATGTCGATATGCGCCATCGACTTGAACAACTCGCCCGCGAGATGGGCAGTGCCGCCGGTTCCCGATGAAGCGAAGTTAAGCTTGCCGGGCTTCGCTTTCGCCAGTGCCACCAGTTCTTTCACATTTTTCGCCGGCACCATCGGATGCACGATCAGCAGATAAGGGATCTTCGCGAACAAGCTGACGGGCGCAAAGTCGCGCAACGGGTCATAAGCAAGCTTTTCCGTCCAGACAGGGCTTATCGCCAGCGGTCCGGAGCTTCCCCACAGCAATGTGTAGCCATCCGACGCCGCCTTCGCCACCATTTCAGTGCCGATCGCACCGGATGCGCCATCGCGGTTCAGCACCACGATGGTCTGACCAAGCAGTTCGCCCATGCGACGGCCGGCAGCGCGTGCGAACACGTCCGTCGCCGCCCCCGGCGGAAACGGCACCACGAGCGTCATCGACTTTGACGGATAGTTTTGCGCGCTCGCGCCCAGGGCCGACAGCAGCGCGCAACCTACAACGCACGCGCGGGTGCCACTGACCATGCTTCTATTAATTTCCATTGCGGCGAATCGTCTCTTCAAACTCGCGCTCGAATATTTTCTCGTCACCCTCATAAGCGACCAGCGAAGCTTTCACGATGAAATCCCGCTTGGTGCACGACATGTGCGTCCGGCTTTCCGTGCGGATTTGCCAATCCTTGCGCTGAAACAACCAGCTCCAGGTAACTTCGGCCGTTGCCGCCAATGGATCGCCATCGCGCACGCAGTAACGCTCGGTCGAGCGGGCCTGCGCTTCGAGATCGATATCGTCATAGCGATTGCGCCCGCTGTCGTCTTTGACCTCGACCATGGTTTCGCCTTTGCCCATATCGGTCTGCACGACCCGATTGCGATAGCCTTGCGACAACGCAGTTTTCTTGAACGGCTCGGCCGCTTCGACCGGCCCGAATTTAGGTGGCCGCTTGTCATCGCGTTGCGGCGGGCGCACGGCGAGATCCAGTGCGCTCTTTCCGGTTACCAGCGTCAGCGTAACCGGCTCGGGCGACGGCCAGATCAGCGGCCAATACGTTGTCGAGAGCGCGACGCGAATGCGGTGCCCTTTCACGAACGAATACGCGGCATCGACCAACGGTACTTTTACTGTATAGCGCTTGCCCGGCGTGAGCTTCGTTGGCTTGTCCGCGCCGGTGAGATGCGTCAGGTTAAAAATCGCGTACGAAACACGCGTGGACGCGCCATTCGGCGCAACGTCGCAAATCCGTACGCAGATAAACGCGGTCGGACGGTCTACCGAGAAAGTGAGCGTCGCGGTGCAGGTGCCGAGAATCTCCAGCGTCTTCGCGAGCGGCGAAGAATCGAAGCATAGCGATTTGCCGTCGTCCGCGCGCTGGTCGCCCGGCATTTCCGGACTCGGCCCGTGCTGAAACCACGGCATCAATTCGCCGCAATCGAGGCCAAGCGTTTGCGGCGACTGCCATTCGACCTTGGCGGCTTTACCGGCGCGGTCGCTCAGTCGTCCGCCGTCGTTCAGAAAATAGCGCTGCTTTTTAATGCGCGGTGATGGCCACGCCGGCTCGCTGATCCAGCGGCCGGGCGACTCGGCATAGTAATTAGTTGCCGGTACCGATTGCGGCATCCACGCGGTCAGCATCGGCTCGTCCATGATGCCGGTCTCTTTGCCGCGCATCCATTGGTCGAACCAGCGCACGGACTCCTGCAGAAAACCGATTGCCGGCCCGGGCACGCCGAGGTACGGAAAGCGATGGCCCCACGGCCCGATCAATGCTTTCTTCGGTACCTTTAACTGTTGCAGCGCTTCGCCGACTGCACCGACGTACGAGCCATCGGCCCAGCCGCTGACCGCATACATCGGGCATTTAATCTTTGCGAAATCGATCGCCCGGCTGCGCCAGAAATCGCCGTTGTTCTGGTTCTTGAGCGCCGACATGATTTGCGGCAAATCGTGCTCGAGACGTTCGAGCCACATGTCGCGCCAGCGCGGGCCGACCAGCAAAGGATCGGGCGCGCGCGATTTGTAGCCGAACATCTGGCTCGACCAGCGGATCGAGCGCAGCAGCAGCGAGCCGCCGCGAAATACCTGGCTGTAACGATAGCGGTCGGGTGCAAACGAACACGGAATGATGGCCTTCAGCTCGGGCGGCGCACGGTATGCGGTTTGAATTGCCTGGAATCCACCCCACGAAATACCGAACATGCCAACCTGCCCGTCGCTCCATGGCTGCTGCGCAATCCACTTCAATACCTCGAGCGTATCGTTCTGCTCCTGCTGCATAGCGAACACGCCCTGATAGCCATCGGAATCACCCGAGCCGCGGATGTCCACGCGCATCGCCGCGTAACCATGGCCCGCGAAGTAGCCGTGATGCATCGCGTCTCGCGGCGCATAGATATCGCGCTTGCGATATGGCAGCACTTCGATAATCGTCGGCACGGGTTTGGTCGCGGCAATGTCCGGCAGCCATAATTTGGCGGCGAGCTTGCAGCCGTCGGCCAGTGGAATCCAGCAGTCTTCGGTGACGGTGAATGTATGTTTAAACTTGGTGATGGTTTTCAAGGGCTGTTTTTACTGAGAAGTTAAGTTATAAAATTAGCTGCCGCGACGCCGCTTCACGCCCGCCTCGCGTCTCAATACCGCATGAACCGCCCCCGTATCGTGCTTGTCGAGGCCGCCCGCGTAGGCTTTGTCGTAATAGCGTTTGCTTAGGCTGAAAAGCGGCGTCGGGCATTGAAGCTTTTCGGCAAACGCTTTGATGATTGCGATGTCTTTCTGGTACACGTCGATTTTCATTGTCGCCGGCAGGTAGTTCTGTTTGACCATCATCGGCCCGCGCACTTCGAACATTCGCGACGTGCCGGCGCCATCCTTGATCACGCGATACATGAGCTCGGTGTCGAGACCTGCGCGCTCGGCGAGCACGAACGCTTCGGCGGTCGACAGGTTGTGGATGGTGACGAGCAGATTCGCAATGAACTTCAGCTTGGAACCGGCGCCAAAGTCGCCGCAGTAATAAGCGTTGCGTGCGAAGCCCGCGAAGACCGCCTTGCACTTGGCAAATGCACGCTTGTCTCCGCTGGCGTAAATCACGATGTCTTTGACTGCAGCCTGGGCCCCCGTGCCGCTGATCGGGCAGTCGAGCAGAATTACGCCGGTTTTAGCGAACCGCTTGCGTGCGTCTTCCTTCACATCGAGCGGCAAGGTACTCGCTTCGATAACAATAGTGCCGCGCCGTGCGCCGGCGGCAACACCGTCCTTGCCGAATAGCGCCGCTTCGAATGCGGGCAACGATGGCAAGGATGTAATCAGGATTCGTGTATTTGCCGCGACCTCTGACGAAGACAATACCGCCACGCCGCCAATTTTGACCAAAGCCGCGCGCGCTTTTGCGGCGACGTCAAAACCAGCGACATCGAACTGCGCTGCGCGCAAATGCCTGGCAAACGCGCCGCCCATAATGCCGAGGCCAACCACACCTACCGCTTGACCGCTCCCCTTCTTTGGCGACTTAACAGCGCTCATCGTCAGAACTTTTCGCCGAATAACCTCGACGCGGTTCGATACGAAACGTCGTCCAATTCTTTCGCCGTCAAACGCGGCACTTTTTCCATATGCTGCACGGGGTGCTCTTCGCCCATGTCGAATGGCGAATCGGTGCCGAGCACGACGCGCTCCGAGCCGACCATCTCGAGCAGGTGACGCGTGGCCTGCGGACTATGCGTCAACGCGTCGAAATAAAAATTCTTGAACATGTCGAGCGGTTTGGATTTTGTGATCGCCGCGGTATCCGGACGCACCACATGTCCGTGCTCGAAGCGCCCGATCTGGTAGGGGAGAAATCCGCCGCCATGCGCGAGCAGTATCTTGAGATCTTTCAATTCATCGAGCGCGCCGCTGAACATGAGCTTGCCGACCATGATCGTCGTATCGAGCGGATTGCCGATGAGATTGGTCAGGTACCAGCAATCGAGCCGGCCGCCGGCACCCTGCGTATTCGGGTGTGCGAATACCACCGATTTCAGTTCCTGCAGCCGCCGCAACACCGGTCGGAATTTGTCTTCGGCGAGCTCTTCCTCGCCGATTGCCGTACCCATTTCGACCGCCTTGAACCCGTATTCTTTGACGACGCGTTCGAGCTCGGTGATCGCAGCCTCGGGGTGCTGCATCGGCAGCGTCGCCATGCCACGCAGGCGGTCAGGACGCGCAGCAACCATTTTGGCGACGCCGTCATTGACCAGACGCGCAGTTTTCAGTGCGTCATCGAGGCCAAGCCCGTAAAAGAACGTCTGCGGCCCGGGGGATATGTATGAAATGTCGAGCCCCTTGCGGTCCATCGATTCGACCTTGGCGTCGGCGTCATAAAATTCCATGATGAGATCGAACGTAACCTTGCCGCGCGTGAACGTGTAATTGCCGCGCGTGCCGCCGATTTTTGTCTTGTACAAATCGGGACCGGCGCGCATTGCGTCGATGATGGTCTCGGGAATGACGTGGCTATGGGTGTCGATGCGTTTCACTTCGCTGATCTCCTCGGGTTCGCTCTGGAAAAAACAGGACTGCGCGGCACGCTGTCGCTGCTGCGCGGACAAAGCGCGGATTATACCGGTGTTGCCACGGGCGGCAGCGTCCGGCGCCCCGCTGATCACCGCGTAACGCAGCGTCAAAAGCGCTTTGAATTGTGGCCTCACGGCTGCGTTGTTACAATGCCCGCCTCTTCCGTATCACATCCAATAATCAGGATATTCCTTGAAGCAAATCAACGTTGGCATAATCGGCACCGGCTGGTGCGGCGGCATTCGTGCCCAGACCTGCGCCACCAATCCACTGGTCAAAAGTCTGCACCTCGCCGAGACGCGGCCGGAGCGTCTCGCCGAAGTCGCAAAAGCGACCGGCGCGCAAACCGCGACCGCTGATTATCAGCAGATTTTGCACAACGACTCGATCGACGCCGTGATGATTTCGGCGACGCCCGAGGTGCTGCATTTCCCGATGGCTCGCGATGCGTTGTCCTCAGGCAAGCACGTGTTCCTCGAGAAACCGATCGCCATCGAATTGCACGAAGCCGACGAACTCATCTCGATCGCGCGGAAAAACAAGCTCAAGTTCACGATCGGCTACTCGCAGCGCTTCAATCCCAAATTCGCCTATGTCAAGCAATGCGCAACCGACGGCACGCTTGGCAAGCCCGTGAGCGCCCTGGTAAGCCGACACATCGGCCGCAACCTCGGCAAGAAAATTACCGGCCGCACGAAACTGTCGCCGGCGGCAATGGAAGCGACCCACGATCTGGATTTCATTTTGTGGTGCCTGGAGCCGGCCAAGCCGGTGCGCGTGTATTCGCAGGTTAACTACGGCGCCATGCGCGAAGCAAGCGGCGCTGACGTGCCTGACACGCAATACATTACGGTCACCATGGATAGCGGCGTCTCATTCGTCATTTGCGCGGGCTGGAGCCTGCCGCCGGCGTATCCGAATTTTTCGATGACATGGATCGAATTCGTCGGCACAGAAGGCGCGCTCGTTATTGACGACACGCATCGCGATACAATGCTCACGACCATGAAAACCGGCATCGTGCACCCGATGTCGACCATGCCGGGCGAATTTGTCGAACACACGTATGCAGGCCCGATGGCGGCCGAGACCATACACTTCATCGAAGCGGTCGCCTGCGACCGTCCGGTACTGGTCACCGCCGAGCAGGCGCGCCAGGTCATGGAGGTTTATTTAGCCGCCGACATCTCCGCCGAGCGCAACGAGCCGGTAAATCTGCCGCTGCCGGAATCGCGTCCTTTGGCTGCCGCCGGAGTGGCGCGGTGAGAAAAGAAGCGAAAAAAGTCGGTCTCGCCATCGTCGGCGCGGGCCGTGTCGGCTTAATCCGCGGTGAACTCGCCGCGCGTCACCCGGCGGTCGGCTGGATCGGCATCGCTGAAAAGAATCCGGAACGCGCGAAATTCGTCGCCGACAAGATTGGTGCCGATTTTGTTACCGGCGATTACCGCGAACTGATCCGGCGGCCCGAAGTCAACGCGCTTAATGTTTCAACCGACGAGCATCTGCATGTCGACCCGGTCCTCGCCGCGTGCGAACGCGGTTTGCCGATGCTGATCGAGAAGCCGTTGGCAACCGACCTTGCCGAATCGCAGATGGTGATGGAGGCGCTCGAGCACGCCGGCATCGACGCGGTTATCGGCTACACCCAGCGCTTCCGCCGCCGCTGGCTGGTCGCAAAAGAAAAAGTGGCAACCGGCGCACTGGGTGAAGTCACGATGGTCACCTCGCGCGCCTTCATGAACCGGCTGGTTGCAATCGACAACTATAAACGCTCGGACAATCCGGCCGAAATTTCTCCCATGGTGATTTCGGGCACGCATGCGCTCGACATTGTGATGTGGCTTATGGAAGCGAAAAAGCCCGTCGAGGTCTACGCGCGCTCAGTCGACAAAGCGCTCGGCCCCCAGTGGAAGGGCATCGACGGCACGGGCTATATGATCACGTTCGACGACGGCGCGATTTATCACGGCGTCATCTCGTGGGCGCTGCCCGAGGTGTGGCCCGGCGCGGTGTACAGTCTGGAGGTTGGCGCAGTCGGCACCGAAGGCGTGCTGACAATCGACGACACGCATCGCGATATCGTGCTCGCGACTAATCTCGTGCAGGGCGAAGGCTATGCGCCCGACAAGCGGCGTCACGTCGATTTTCTGACGAGTTATCCGGTCGGCGACATGGCGCTCGGCGAATTGCGCGGCCCGATGCGCGAAGAGACCAATTCGTGGCTCAATCGCGTGGCGCTCGGCGTCACCACGCAGCATGCGACTGCGCGCGAAGGACACAACCGGCTGATGCTGACGAAAGCGATCGATCTTTCCGCACGCCTGAAGCGTCCGGTCAAGCTGCCCATCACGCCGGACGATATCAAAGGAAGCATATGAAACTGGCGATGTTCATGATGCCGGTGCATCCGCCCGGCAAGAACTATCCGCAGTCGCTGCGCGAAGATCGCGAGGCGATCATTCTTGCGGACAAGCTCGGTTTTGAGGAAGCCTACGTCGGCGAGCACATTACGGACGCCGCCGAAACGGTAACCAATTGCATGACGTTTCTCGCAAGCCTGGTCAGCGAAACTTCGCGCATCAAGCTCGGCACCGGCACGATCAACATACCGAACTCGCATCCGGCCGCCATCGCCGCGCAGGTCGCGATGCTGGATAACCTGCTTGAAGGCCGCTTTATCATGGGCATCAGTCCGGGCGGGCTCATGTCCGATGCGGAAGTGTTCGGCAATTTGCAGAAAGACCGCAACGCGATGTTCGTCGAAGGCATCAACACGGTGCTCAAGATCTGGGCGTCCGACCCGCCCTACAACATCCAGGGGCAGTTCTGGAACGTGACCACCGAGAAAACGATGATTCCTGAAATCGGTCAGGGAATTATCCTGAAACCGTTTCAGAAACCGCATCCGCCGATCGTCGGCACCGTCGTCGCGCCGTTCTCCAAAGGCGTCACGGCAATGGCCGAGCGTGGCTGGCAACCGATATCCGCCAACTTTCTGATTCCGCAATGGGTAAAAACGCATTGGCCGAATTATGTCGAGGGGAAAAAGAATATCGGGCAGACGGCGAACCCCGCCGACTGGCGTGTAGCCAAAAGTATCTTTGTCGCTGATGATGAAAAAACCGCGCAGCGCTATGGCAAGTCGAGTGAAGGCCCGTACCATTTCTACTTCAAACAGCTCGTGCGCAAGCTCGTCGGGTTCGGCAACCGCGGCAACCTGTTCAAGTCCGACCAGTCGATGCCCGACTCTGCGATCACGCCGGAGTACGTCACGGATCAACTGGTGCTCGCCGGCACAGTCGACAGCGTCGTCGAACAGATCCTCGCCTTTCGCGATCAGATCGGCGATTTCGGCACGCTGGTTTATTCGTGCCACGACTGGATAGATCCGGCATTGAGCAAGCGGTCAATGCAATTGATGGCCGAAAAAGTCATGCCTGCGGTCAACGCGGCGATTGCCAAGTCCGGCAAATAGACGGTTTCAACGCGAGGAGACGACGAGTGCTGAACGTTGCGGTTGTGGGTATCGGCTGGTGGGGCAAAACCATCGTGCCGTTGTTGAAGCAAAGCAAAAAGCTGCGTGTCGCCAAAGTCGTTGAGGTTAACCCTGCCGGCATCGCCGATTTCGCGCGCGCGCAAGGCGTTGAAGTCTTATCGGATTACGCGAGCGTGCTGAAAGACCCGTCGATCCAGGGCGTCGTTCTATGCACGCCGCACACACAGCACACCGATCAGATCGTCGCCGCCGCCGCCGCCGGCAAGCATGTGTTCTGCGAAAAACCTTTGTCGATGACGCGCGCCGACGTACTGCGCGCGATCAAAGCGATCAACGAGCACAAGGTCGTGCTCGCCGTCGGCCATGAAAAGCGCTTCGAGCCGCCGGTGCTCGAAGCTATGGCGTTGATCAAATCGGGGGCTCTTGGCAAACCCTTGCAGGTCGAGGCAAATTTTAGCCAGGACAAATTTTTGACGTTAGCCGCGGATAACTGGCGCTTGTCCGGCAAAGAAGCCCCGGCCGGACCAATGACTGCGACTGGCATCCATTTGCTCGATCTCTCCGTCGGCGTCTTCGGCGAAGCCGAGCGCGTGTTTGCCAGCGTGAAGCAGCTCGGCAGCCAGCTCGTCAACGGAGATACGCTCGCTGTGCTGGTGTCGTTCAAAAATGGCGGCCATGCGTTGCTCAGCGCGATCCTCGCGACGCCTTTCGAGGGACGTTTCACCGTCTATTGCACGAAGGGCTGGATCGAAGTTCGCGACAAGACCCATCCCGAAGCGCCGGAGGGGTGGACATTGACGACGGCGTTTGCCGGCGGCAAGCGTGAAGTCAAGGAATTTGCGCCCGCGTCCAACGTGCTTCACAACCTCGAAGCGTTTGCCGATGCTGCAATGGGCGGCACGCCCTACCCTGTCCCGCAATCGCAGATGATCGCGAACATTTCAGCGCTCGAGGCCGTTTTCAAATCGGCAGCCTCCGGCGCAATCGTCAACGTCGAATCCTGACATGCGTGTCGGCCCGACATACGACGAACTGGCGGCGCGCGCAGAGGCATTGATTCCGGCGTTGCGCGAACGCGCGTTACGGACGGAAGAATTGCGGCGCATCCCGGATGAGACGCTCAAAGACCTGCACGCAAGTGGTCTGTTCAGGATGCTGCAGCCGAAGCGCGTCGGCGGCAGCGAACTTTCGTACGAAGCCATCGTCGAGTTGACTGCGATCGTCGCGCGGGGATGCGGTTCCACTGCCTGGGTGCTCGCGAATCTGGCGAACCACCACTGGATGCTCGCGCTGTGGCCGCGCGCCATGCAAGACGAGGTCTGGGGTAAGTCGGCGGACACGCTGGTCGGCTCGGCCTTGATGTTCCCCGCCGGCCATGCAGTGCGCGACGGCGCCGGCTTTCGTTTGTCGGGTCACTGGAAATTTTCGAGCGGCATCGACGCGTCCGATTGGTGCATGCTCGGCGGAATCGTCGTCAGTGCGGAAGGTGAACTTCCCGAATACCATGTTTTCGTGCTGCCGCAATCCGACTACAAGATGCTGGATACGTGGCACGTTGCAGGCCTGCGCGGCACCGGCAGCAAGGACATCGAAGTCAGCAACGCATTCATTCCAGCCCACCGCGCGCTGCACCTCAATCAATTGAAAGGCGGCGTCGCGCCGGGCGGCGAGACGGCACCGCTGTATCAACTGCCGGTCTTCGACATGTTCCCTTACGTAGTCGCCGGCGCGTCGCTCGGCATCGCTCAGGGCACAATCGAGGTCTTCATCGAAGACGTCAAGCACCGCATCACCGCTTACTCGACGACGCTGTTGGCGGACTACGCCACGACGCAGGCGAGACTGGGGCACGCCGCTGCAGCGGTGGCCGCCGCCGAGCGGATACTCGTGGGCAACTGCAAAGAAGTCATGGCATTGGCCGCGCATGAAACCATGTCGGTCCCCGATCA
Organism: Betaproteobacteria bacterium; assembly: GCA_028292435.1. GTDB lineage: Bacteria > Pseudomonadota > Gammaproteobacteria > Burkholderiales > SG8-41 > PALSA-1004. The sequence continues at coordinate 11,627 of JAQGMI010000115.1, read as the reverse complement.
GAAAATCAGGCTGCGCCGCGACGCTGCATACGCCGCGCATCTATGCACCGAAGCAGTCGACCTCCTGTTTGGCGCGGGCGGCGGAGAGTTTCTTTACAACCAGCAATCGATTCAAAGAAGCTTCCGCGACATTCACGCTGCCAACAGCCATTACGCGCTCGCCTGGGACATCGCGACGACAATGGCGGGCAAAAGCCTGCTCGGCATCGCCACCGATTCGCCGACCCTGTGAATGCGATGGAAGGCGATTTCATAACGCCGGATGCCGACAGCCATCCGCGCGATATCTGCAAAGCGCTCGGCCGCTACGCTACGGGCGTAACGATCGTGACAACCAAAACGGCGGGAGGCGAACCGATCGGCCTCACCTGCAACTCATTCAGTTCGGTCTCGCTGTCTCCTCCGCTCGTCTTGTGGAGCCTTTCGCTGCGCTCTCCGAACCTGCCGAATTTTCTGCAGGCGACGCATTTCGCGGTCAACGTGCTCGCGCATGACCAGATAGCGCTGTCACAGCGTTTTTCGCAGCCGATCGCGAACAAATTCGAGGGGATCGATTACATATTCGGTCCACATGGCATGCCGCTGTTTGCCGATACTTCTGCCCAATTCGAGTGCCGGACCGAAGCGCGTCATTACAGCGGTGATCACGTCATATTTATCGGCCATGTGCTGAAATACCGATCCGCCGAGCGTGCACCGCTCGTGTATTTCGGTGGGCGCTATGCCAATGTTTCTGAACAATGAGCGTATCCAGAACCACGTTAAGTGCACCTAGTAAAACTGACGGTCCAGCCAGCGTATTGGCGCCTTTGCTCAAGGCTAACGGTTTTGACCTCGCGTTCAATATTCTTAACATCGGCGCTCGCCCGATCGGTGATGCCGATGCGGAACCATTCTGGCAATTACTTGACGTTTTTCCGGCGTCGCGTATCGCCGCAGTAGAAATCGATCCGCAGCTTTGTGCGGAACTGAACGCTAGTGCACCCGAACGCGTCCGTTACTATCCTGCCGCCATTGGGCGCACCGAAGAGCGACGCACGGTATACGAAACGGCCAATCCGATGTGCACATCGCTTTATTGTCCGGACGAGCGATATGCCGACCTGTACCACGGATTGGATGTCATGCGCTTGAAACGTACCAGCGAAGTAACAACGATCGGCATGGACAGCTTCATCGCACAAAACGGACTGGGTGGCATTGATTTTCTCAAGATCGACATTCAGGGCGCGGAACTAGACGTATTTAAAGGAGGTGCAGTAGCACTGAAGGATACGTTGTGCATCGTGACGGAAGTTGAATTTGTTCCCCTGTATAAGGATCAGCCGTTATTTGGCGATGTAGCTGCGTGCCTGCACGCATCGGGCATCATGTTTCACAAATTTCTCGGCATGGCCGGTCGAGTGATGAAACCGCTGACGATGCACGAAAGCAAGAATTATCCGGCGCGGTATCTGTGGTCTGACGCATTCTTTGCTCGAGATTTGCTTGCGTTGGAGAAGCTTGCTAACGATCAATTACTGAAGCTTGCAACGCTATTGGACATTTATGAAAGCAGAGATGCCGCATTGCATGTGCTGCGGCGCTATGACTTGAGCGCCGGCGATGACTTGAGTGAAATCTATTTGGCGCACCTGGTGCAAGACGAAACGTGGGGAGTTGTTACAACGCTCGCGGACAAATCGAACGAACTTGGCTGACGTCCTCGATTTTGCGCGACCAGCGAGCGATTAACGACTGTTACCGCTGTTTGGAATGGCGCCTCTCCCAAGGTGGCATTGGATTTTCTTCCGCCCATAATCCGCGCTTAGCGGCGCGCGCCTGGCTTTCCGCGGCCGCATATCGCTGACGATCCTCGAGGGATTGCTCGCGTTCATATTTCTTGTAATGCCAAGCCATACCGGCCGCGACTTGTTGATAGTTTGCATCCGTCTTCTCTAGACACGCCGGACTGATGCAAGACTCTGGAATGAACAGTACTTTGCCAATGATGCGACCATAGCGGTCACGTTTAATCCATTCGACCGTTACTTGTTTATGGTACACGAGGTCCGACAAATTCTGCTTTGACCTGCTGCCGAATGCCTGCTTGAGTTCGGGCGCATCAATTCCAGCCAAGCGAATTTTGTATTGCGTCTTGCTGACGTCTAGTACCGTAATTGTGTCGCCGTCATGAACGCCGACGACTTGGCCACTCAGTTCTACGGCGGATACCGCTAGTGATGCTTGAACTAAGAATGCACACAGCGCGAGTCTCAACATTCGAATATTCAGGCAGTCGTGGCCATTACCGGCGAGCGATGCGCTCGCCTATTGCCGTAAGGCGCAATAAATTCGTTGCAGCTCCGTTTAACGGCTTTCTACGACGGGAACGCCTGAAGCTTTGCGCTGGCGGATGAATGTCGTAAACCGGTCGAGAGTGACGTAGAACACCGGCGTTACGTATAGCGTCAGGAACTGCGAGAAGATAAGTCCACCGACGACTGCGATACCGAGCGGCTGGCGGGTTTCGGCACCGGCGCCGTAGCCAATCGCGATCGGAATCGTCGCGAAAATAGCGGCCATGCTGGTCATCATGATCGGACGGAAACGAACCGAGCACGCTTCGATGATCGCATCTTTCGGGGCCATGTTTTGTTCGCGTTGTACCTGCAGCGCGAAGTCGATCATCATGATGCCGTTTTTCTTGACGAGACCGATCAGCAGAATAATACCGACGAAGCTGAAAATGTTGAGTTCCTGGTTGAACACGAGCAGCGTCAGCAGCGCGCCGAATCCGGCGAACGGCAGTGCAGTCAGAATAGTCAGCGGATAGCCGTAATGTTCGTACAGGATCGCGAGAATCATGTAGATCAAGATAACCGTGATAAACAGCAATACGGGCAGCGAGCGGAACGCTTCCTGGAAGGCCTTCGCGTTACCGGCGAACTGACCGGTGACCGACTCCGGCAACACCTCTCGTGCGACGCCCTGAATCGTCTCGACCGCATCGCCCACTGAAACGCCGGGGGCGAGGTTGAATGAAATCATGACGGCGGGCAGCTGGCCCGAGTGCGCCACCGATATCGGCCCAACGCCGCTTTTCACTTCTGCCACTGCATTGATGGGCACCATGGCACCGGTGGCGCTCTGGATGAAAATCGTATCCATCGAATTGATGTCCGACTGAAACTTGCGGTCGACTTCAATCATCACTTGATACTGGTCTGACGCACCGAACACCGTGCTGATCTTGCGGCCGCCGAATGCGTTGTACAGCGCCGATTCGATTTGCTCGGCGCTTACCCCGAGTGCAGACGCCCGATCGCGCAACACTTTCAGTTGAATTTCCGGATTGCGCAGTTGAAGGTTGCTGGCGACGTCGAGCAGGATCGGCAGCTTAGCCATGCGCGCGATCAATTCTTGCGCCGGGGCGTAAAGCGACTTGAGGTCAGACGTCGTGAGCGTGAAAAGGTAATCGCTCGTCGAAACGGTGCCGCCGATGCGGATCGCGGGCGGGTTCGACAGAAAAAGTTGCACGTTTTGACTGGCCGCGGTCTGGCGGCGAATTTGCTGGATGATCTCGTCCGCGCCGGCCGTGCGCTCGCCTTCAGACTTGGACTTCAAACGCACGATAAAGCGGCCGACGTTGTCGCCGAATTCGCCGCCGGCGCCCTGGCCGGCGGTCGACAGCAAAGATTCGATGTTCGGATTTTGTTGAATGATCGAGGCCAGGCTCTGTTGATAGCTGGTCATCGTTTTGAACGTGGTGCCTTCCGGCGCGCGGGTGACGCCGTTGATGACGCCGGTGTCCTGGCGCGGGATGAACCCTTTCGACACCGCCTGATATAGAACGCCCATCAAGAGCAGGACGATCGCCGAGACGATGAGCACAACCGCCTGATAATTGATGACCTGACGCAGCGTTGCGATATAAATCTTGCGCGACACCTCGAACATGCGCTCCGACCAGTTGAAAATCCAGCCGTGTTCGTGCGACGGTTTCAACATGCGGCTGCACAGCATCGGCGTAATCGTGAGCGACACCAGCCCCGAGATCAGCACCGAGATGCCGACGGTCACCGCGAACTCTCTAAAGAGCCGTCCGACCATTCCTTGCATGAACATGATCGGAACAAACACGATGGTGAGCGCGGTCGTCATCGTGATGACGGTCGTCGTGATTTCCTTCGCGCCCTCGAGCGAAGCCGTCATGCGGTCTTTGCCCATCTCCATATGGCGCGTGATGTTCTCGAGTACAACAATGGCGTCGTCGACCACGAAACCGACGGCCAATGTAATTGCCATCAGCGACAGGTTGTTCAGGCTGAAGCCGACCATGTGCATGACCGCGAACGTGCCAAGCACGGATGCTGGCAATACCAGCGCGGTCACCATTGTCGCGCGAATGTTGCGCAGGAAAACGAGGATGACGCCGATGACGAGCACGATCGACAGAATCAACGTGAAGTTCACGTCGTGAATTGAATCGCGGATGAACTCCGAACGATCGACGATGACCTTGACGCTGGTGCCGGCCGGCGCCTCTTCGATGATCGACGGCAGCATCTCGTGCAGCTTTTGAACGACTTCGACGGTGTTCGCGCCCGGTTGCCGGTAAATCGCGAGCAACAACGCGCGGTCGCCGTTGTTCCAGCTCAATACTTTTTCGTTTTCTACGCCATCCGTTGCGCGACCGACATCCTGCAGCCGCACGGGCTTGCCGTCCTTGTACGCGATGATGAGCGGATTGAATTCGGCAGCACGGCCAAGTCCGCCGTCAGGTTTGACGGTGAAATTGCGCGCGGTGCCTTGCAGTGAACCGGACGGCAGGTTCGCATTGCCGGTCTGGATGGCGCTGACGACTTTATCCAGGCCGATGCCGCGAGTCGCGAGCGAATGGGGATCGACGAAGATACGCACTGCATACTTCTGCGACCCAAACACCTGCACTTGCGCTACGCCGTTGACGGTCGAAAAACGCTGCGAAATATGGGAGTCGGCGAATTTGTCGATGTCCGACATCGGCACGGTCTTCGAGGAGACTGCCAGAATCAAGACCGGCGCATCGGCAGGATTCAGCTTGCGCAGCGACGGCGGATCCATGTCGCGCGGCAAAAAGCGGATCGCCTGTGCAATGCCGGTCTGCACGTCCTGCGCGCACGAGTCGATATCGCGATCAAGAGAGAAACTCAGCGTAATACGCGAGGTTCCCGTTGACGACGACGAAGTCATCTCATCGACGCCGGGGATCTGGCTGAACGCGCGTTCGAGCGGTAGCGCAACCGTGTTCGCCATTACCTCCGGACTGCCGCCGGGCAGGTTGGCCGTGACGGTGATGGTCGGGAAGTCGACGTTCGGCAGGTCATTGACCGGCAGGGTCTGAAAACCAAGCCAGCCAAAAAACATGATCGCGATAAACAGCACGGTGCTCGCGACCGGTCGCTCGATGAATATGCGGGAAACGCTCATGCCGGAATCTCCTTAGCAGACGCCTATTTTGCGCGGGTTGCGTCCGCCTTGTCCTGCGGTTTTGGTTCGGCTTCCGATTTTTTCTCGCCGTCCGACTTTGCGGCGCCGTCCTTGCGCTTGGGCGCGTCGTCACCGGGCTGTTTGATCTGGACCGCCGAGCCATCGGTCAATGCGTAAGGCACTTCCACCACGACGATATCGCCCGCCTTAACCCCTTTTGACAGCACGACCTGACTGCCGATCTGGCGCGACATCTCCACCGGCTGCATCGCCGCCTTGCCGTCGCGCACGACGTATACGAAAGGCCGGTCTTGCCCGGGCTGCACGGCGGTCTCAGGCAGCGCGAGGGCTTCATTCTCTACTTTCAGGATGATCCGCGCGGCAATGAACTGCCCCGGCCAGAGTTCTTCGCGCTCGTTTTTCACCCGCGCCTTGAGCAAGATCGTGCCGGTCTGGACGTTGACCGAGTTGTCGATGAAGACGAGTTGGCCTTCGGCAACGGTTACGCCGCCGCGATTCGCTGCAACTTCGACTTTCAGCTGTTTGGCGTTAGCACTGCGCACGTCGTCCAGAAAACGTTGCGGCACGTTGAATGAAACGAGAATGGGCTTGGTGCTGTTGATGACGACGAGCGGCGTGCCGCCAGTCCCTCCGGTCACGAGGTTACCCGCGCGCACGCTAAGATCGCCGGTGCGGCCGGCAATCGGCGCCGTTATTTGAGCGTAGGACAGCTGTAACTGCGCCTGTTCGAGTTGCGCGCGGCTTGAACCGACCGTCGCCTCGAGCGATTTCACGGCGGTTGCCGCGACGTCATATTCGTTCTTGGTGATGTAGTCTTTCTGCACGAGTGGCCGCAAGCGCCCTTCCTGCTCTTTGGCTTGCGCAAGCTGCGCTTGATCACGCGCGACAGCCGCCTTTGCCTGGTCAACCGTCGCCTGCGTCGAGCGCGGATCGATGCGGAACAGCGGCTGGCCCTGCTTGACGTATTCGCCTTCCTTGAACATGACCGCTTCGAGCACACCGTTAATCTGCGGCCGCACGGCCACGCTGTGTTCCGACTCGACGCTTCCCACCGCATCGATGATCACCGGCATCGGCTGCGGCGCCACCTCAACGACGCGGACCGAAACCGGCCCGCTGGCGCGCTTGCCGGCGCCCTTCTTGCCTTCGCCCTTGGCGGTTGCGGCTTCAGCAGGCTTGGCGCCTGGCTGCGATTTCCACCAGTAAAACCCGCCGCCGGCGGCAAGTACGCACACGATTAAAATAGTTTTGAGCAAAGGCTTCATCGACTGGTCTCGAAAAAAAATTTCCGGTTCTTGAATTCAACAATCCTGCCGTATCACCCGGCGCCGTGACTGGGTGCTGCCCTCGACGCCGATTGCCGCCTACTTGCTTTCGCTTTTTGAATCAAACGCCCCGATTGCGAAATTGAGTCGCGCCAGTGCCTGATACCAGTCAAGGCGCGACTGAATCTCCTGCACCTTTGCATTGGTATCGTCCAGCTGGGCCGTAATCAAATCGAGCAGGCTGCCGACGCCGCCTTTGTACCGCGCGACCGCGGCGTCCGCCGACTGGCTCGCGCTTTTTACCAGATTGGCCGAGCTCGCGATGCTGCTCGCAGCGGTCTGCAAGTCGAAGTATGACTGCCAGACATCCTGTTCGGTCTGTGAATACGCCTGGTCCCGCGTCGACGCAGCAATCTTTGCCTCTTCCTCGCGGCGGCGTACGCGGTAGGTGTCACCAAAACCGCTGAAGATCGGAATGCTCAGATTGACGCCGACCGTGTAGGCGTCCTGTTCAGTCAGTGCATTCGTATAGATCTGGCGTCCGTATTGCGCATTGAATTGCAGCGTCGGCAGGCCGGCCCGCGATTCGGCCCTGGCGGTCGCCCGCGCGGCGCGGGCGCGCGCTTCCGTCGCAATGAGGTCAGGCCGGTTAATTTTTGCGCTCGCAAGAAGCTCATCCATCGACTTCGTGATCTCGGCGACGGGCGGCGCTGCGTTCATCGCCTGCAGCTGCAAATTAAAGTTCACCGGCACACCGACTACGCCAGCGAGTATGCCGCGCGCTTTGGACAATTCGCCTTCGTTACGGGTCAGCACGAGTTGCGCCTGGCCTACCTGCGTCTCTGAACGGTAGACGTCGGCGACGGTCGCCAGGCCAGACTCATGCCGGCGCTGAGTCGCGTCAAGTCCGGTCTGGAAATTTCGTAACGACTCGCGCGTCGCCCGCACCAGTTGCTCGAAACCCAGCACGCGGTAGTACGCCTGCTCGACCTGAAATGCGACGTCCTGCAAGGTGCGGTTCTGCGACAGGTTCGCGGCGAGCAGACGGTACTCTGTCGCCTCTTTGTCTGCCGCGCGTTTGCCGAAATCGAACAGCACATAGCTGAGATTGAGCGTCGGGCCGTACGCGGTAAAAACGCTGTATGGCACGCCGTTGTTCGGCGGCCTCGTCGTCACCGCCGCTGAATTGCCGGCAAGATCGATCGCGGTCGTGTTGGGAAAGCCCGAAGTGCCTGAGATCGGACGCGAGATCCGATCGCTGATTACAGCGGAAAGTTGCGGAAAATCGCCTGCGTGGTCGATCCCCGACTGCGCAGCCTCGACCCGTGCGGACAACCAGGCCTGGCGCGTTCTCGTGTTGAGGGTCAGCGCTATTTCGGTCAGTTCGGCGAGCGATAAGGGCTTGTTCAACTCTGCAGGCAGGTCCTGCATGGCGGTCGGCAGCGGCACCTGAGGCAACGCTTGATCTGGCATCCAGCGCTGGCTTGGCGCCGGCGCCACTTTGCCGGACGCGTTGAACGGGTCGATCGAGCCAAACAACGACTGCGCGTGCGCCGACTGGCAGAACGCAGCGAAAAGCAGAAGCGCCAAGCTCGCGCTGATACAAGTCAGGAAGTCAGGTTTGATTCGGGATTCAACAATAGCGTTGCTATGTGCGCGCGGATTCGAAATGTGCATAGTCCAAATTCACTGGGCGCGAACGCGCCAAATCTCCCTGAGCCGTTGTTCAAGCGCCTGTTTTTTTGATGAAATACGGGTTTACTATTTGCGGCGGCGGCTATCATAGCATGTGATTCCCCCGAGTAAATAACTACGCTGAAAATTCTGCGTTGCCGTGGTGGCACGCGACTTTCGTGTTCTAAATACTGGAACCCTTTTCCACGTACGTCCGCGCCCACCGCCGCCGCGAAAACTTATCCGGCAATAAAATTAATGGATTAATGCGCTTTTCGCTGCGTGCTACTCTTCTTTGTCGCAGATAAAAAAGCCGGATTGCAATCCCAGGAGGTCGTTCTGTCCAAACTCGTGTCACCTCACGGCGGCAAGCAACTCAAGCCGCTCTTGCTCGAAGGCGTTGCCCTCGCCGCTGAAATTGCGCGCGCTACGTCCTTGCCCAAACTGCCGGTCAGCTCACGGGAGCGCGGCGATCTAATCATGCTCGGCATCGGCGGCTTCACGCCGCTCGATGGTTTCATGACGCATGCCGACTGGAAAACCGTATGCGACGACATGAAGGTCGCCGGCGGCCTGTTCTGGCCGATTCCGATCACGCTGTCGGCAACCAGGGCGGCCGCCGATTCGATCAAGCCCGGAACGGATGTCGCGCTCGTCGATGCAACGGACGGCGAACTGCTTGCGACCATGACCGTGCGCGAAAAATATACGATCGACAAACGGCATGAATGCAAGTCGGTATTCAAGACTGCCGACCTCGAACATCCGGGCGTCAAGATGGTGATGGAGCAGGCCGAGGTCAACCTCGCCGGTCCCGTCAAGGTTTTGTCGCAAGGCGAATTCCCGAGCAAGTACGGCAAGCTTTACATGACGCCCGCCGAGACACGCGCGGTGTTTGAGGCGAATGGCTGGTCGACCGTTGCCGCTTTCCAGACGCGCAACCCGATGCACCGCTCTCACGAATATCTTGCCAAGGTCGCGATCGAAGTTTGCGATGGCGTACTCGTGCATTCGCTGCTCGGCAATTTAAAGCCCGGCGACATCCCCGCCGAAGTGCGCACCGAAACCATCGCAGTCTTGATCGAAAAATACTTCGTCAAAAAAACCGTCGTGCAGTCGGGCTATCCGCTCGACATGCGCTACGCGGGGCCGCGCGAGGCGCTGCTGCATGCCCTCTTCCGCCAGAATTACGGTTGCTCGCATCAAATCGTTGGCCGCGATCACGCCGGGGTCGGCAGCTATTACGGGCCGTTCGACGCGCATCACATTTTCGACGAGATTCCCAAAGACGCATTGCAGACGCAACCGCTCAAGATCGACTGGACGTTCTGGTGTTACGAATGCGGCGGCATGGCCTCGGCACGCACCTGTCCGCACGACGAGAAGCAGCGCCTGCTCGTATCGGGGACGAAATTGCGCAAATGGCTATCCGAAGGCGACGAAGTGCCGGCGGAGTTTTCGCGTCCGGAGGTGTTGAAGATTCTGCGCGATTATTACGCGACGATTGATGCCAAGGACCGCGTCGAAGTCAAACTGAGCGGGCACTCGGCGCGTTAGTTGACGGTTTGACGCCTAGGGCTTTTTCGGCGTCTTGTATTCGACTTCTTTCTGGAACGGTTTCCAGACGGTTTCGTAACCAACAAACCCTTTTGCATTCGGCGCCATCTGACGCGTCGTCAAAAAAAGCGCGTTGCCGTCAGGAACTTTGGGGGGGGGTTTCTGCTCGCTCATAGATCACCTTTTTGCCGTGAAGTCAGGATTGCAAGTGCAAGTTACCAAGTAAGCCGAAGTTTGTCCGATGCCATTCGACACCGCTGATTAAACCGGTCTCATGAGTGACGGGTCGATGTCCGCGCCCGCGATCAACGCCCCGCCGACTTTTGTCTCTTTATCCGTTGCGTCACGCACAGTCAGTATCTCGAGCGTAAAGACGACCGCTCTGCCGCAAAGCGGATTATTGCCATCGATAGTCAGTGTGTCGTCGTCCATCTGCGTCACGAGAAAGCTGCGGGTCTGACCGCTGTCGCCTTCCATGAGGATGGAGGTGCCGATTTGCCGATAGTCCTCGGGGATGTTGTCGATGTCATCGGTAATAACCAGCGACTCGTCCCGGGGGCCGAAAATCTGATTGCCATCGATGGGCACTTCGATCACGTCGCCGGCGGACTTGCCCTCCAGCTCCATATGGACGGAAGGTGCCAGAATTTCATTGTGTCCATGAACATAGCCTAACGGGAACTCCACCTTGGTGAGGACATGTCCCGATTTCTTGTCGGTCACCTTGTAGGTGAGTTCGACGAACTTGCCGTCCTGGATGGTTTCATTCATGTACGACGGACTGCTCAAAATATGGATGCACCAAAAATCTTTACCTCGCCATTTTCATAACCGAGGACAAGCCGGCCAAGCCATTCGCCTGGCTTCTTACTGCTCCGCTGGCGGTAAAGAACCGTCACATGTTCGCCGCGGCGAATAATGCCGAGCGAGTCGAAGTGTTCAGACAGACTTCTCACCAGTTCACTCGTTGCGAACTGGTGGCCCGCCACCACATGATTCATGGCAAGCGCCAGGGGATTGGAAAAGTTCCTGGCGAATTCCCCGTATTTTCCTTCGTTCGAATATTTGACGAGGTCGCGCCACAGCACATTGGCTATGGCCAGAATCTCTTCATCGGTTTTTTCAATGATGTTCACGGGAGAATCTTGCCGGCTTGAAACGATCGGCTTGATCGGGATCACGACACTCGACATGCGGGCCTCTTCACGAAATATTGCTACTCGTCATCCGAAACCAGATGATAACAAGGCGCCTTCTCCATCGTGTATTCGCCGGATTGCGGATCGCGACGCGAGACAGTCAGCACGTGCCAGTTTTCGTCGTCCACCTTCATAGCGTCGCCACGATAGTAGTAACCCGGCCAACGGGTTTCCTTGCGGAACAGCGTGTGCTGCGTGACGCACTCTGCAGCGCGATGACGGTGCATCAATTCCCAGGCACGCAGCAACTCGTGAATATTTTCTGCGGCCAGGCTCTGAAGGTCTTCCTCCATGATCTTGAGCTTCTTGAGGCAGATATTCAGCAGCTTCTCGTTGGTCATGTAGCCGACGGTGTAGCCGCCGCAATACTCGTCCATCAGCTTCTGCAGGCTGTCCAATCCCTGCTGCGGATTGATGTAGTGCGGATTGACATCGCCCGCTACCACCGCATTCCTGTGGA
>JAQGMI010000095.1 GCA_028292435.1 Betaproteobacteria bacterium | reverse complement strand
CATGCGCACGGCGACCGCGGCGGGATTTGGAATCGGGACCGGATCGTTGAACACCACCATGATGCCGTCGCCGAGGAAACGTTCTATGGTGCCGCCGTTGGCGAGTATCAACTCGCCCATGGCGCAGTGATACTCGTGCAGCACGCCCATCACTTCTTCCGGATCGGTGGTTTCCGTAAATGCGGTGAATCCCCTCAGATCGAGAAAGACGACCACGATTTCCCGGCGATGGCTTTTCAGCGGATCTTCGGCGGTGCCGTCGAGTATCAGGTCGGTGACGGTCGGCGAGAAAAATCGCTTGAGCATGCTCAGGCGCTCGACTTGCGCGATACCGTCGGCTACGCGCTGTTCGAGCATGACATTCCATTCGCTCAGTTGCCGCGTTTGCGCTTCGATCTCGCGCCGCTGGTTGTAGACGGTGAGATGGGTCTTGACGCGGGCGTGGACGATCGATGCGATGATTGGCTTGGTGATGTAGTCGACGCCGCCTAACGCGAGGCCTTTCGTTTCGTCCCGGACTTCATCCATCGCGGTGACGAAAATCACCGGAATGGCGCGCGTCGCCGGATTTGCCTTGAGACGTTCGCACACGTCGTAACCGCTAAGTCCGGGCATCATGATGTCGAGCAAAATCAGGTCCGGCGGCGACTCGGCCTCAATGATCTTCAGTGCGCGTTCGCCGCTCGTTGCGGCCTTGATCCGGTAATCGGCGCCGAGTACTTCGCTCAGCAGTTCAATGTTCTGCGGCGTGTCATCGACGATCAGAATCGTTTGCCTGCCGGTCACTGTCATCGCTGCGCTCATGAGTTGCTGAACTTGTAAAGTTGATCGCGCGCTCGTCGTTGCGACAAGTCAGCGCGGGATCACAGGGACTTAAGATATTCGATGATGGCAAATCGCTCTTCGTCCGTAAACTCGCGGCCAATCCGACCGGCGGCTGTTTCGTCCTTCGTGAAGAGATGCCCGGTATTGCGATTGCCTGCTTTAGTCGTGTCGAGCCTGAACAGTCCGGTTGTATCCTTGATTAGCGGCACGTCTTTCAACGTGCCGGCATCAGACCGGTACGCATATCCCACGTATTTGGGATCAAATTCACGGTTACCGGTCCAGAACATCCGGGCTTCCGCTTCGCGCTTGTCCTGCGGCGAGAGCAACAGGTAAAGATTCGGCACCGAGCCGTTGTGCAGGAAGGGCGCCGTTGCCCACACCCCGTTGAGCGGCCGGGCCTTGTAGGCAGGTAACTCGCGGTCGACGGCGCGCGGGTCGTCGTAGGGATACTTGCCGGCGACGGTGGCGCGAATTCCGTTGGGCCGTTCACCGTCGAACGCCAATTGCTCTTTGCCCGTCTTGTTGGTGGCCTCATACCAATGCTGCTTGGTCTTGGCGACGACTTCGCCCAGTGCAACGCCGAAGTTGGTGAGCCTGAAGCCGTCTTTGCGCGCAGGCGAGGGCGTTGGCAGTTCGCAACCCGCAGGCGCCGGACCTCTTGCCGCAAGCGGCCGCAGATCCGTCCCCGAGTTGCCGATAAAATCCGGCGTGCTCACCGTTCTATAAACCATGTCGTAGGCCGCCCGGCAATCGGTACCGATGTCCATGACCGGCTTGGTGACCAGGGCGAGAAATTTTTCTTCCTTGCTTTGCGACACTTTCAATAATGCCTGGAATTCCTTGACCGCCGGCGCGTTCGCGTCGAGGCCCGTCGTAGGCGTCTGCCAGTACTTGGCCTCATCGAATATTTTCCTGTCGGCTGCATGAAGCGGCGGCAGGTGGCAATGAACGCAGATTTCCGAGTACAGTTTGGCGCCATGCTGCACCCTGCTCGCGTCCAGTTCGGGTAAAGGCTTGTCCCAGCGCGGCGATCTCAACCCGCGGAATTCTTTCGCCTTGAGCGGATGCTCGTCGCCGCGCAAGAGCATTTCCATTTCGTGCAGGTGCTCAACCGGAATGCCGGACGCATCGAATGTCTGGACAGAATTATCGACAAGGTTGACCTTGCCTTTCACACCCATCGCCTCGCCCAGGTTCCTCACCATCGGCTGCATGATCGAACTGTTGTATTGCACCCAGTTGAACCAGGGCGCGTTCCAGATGTAGGGAAAGCTCACGGGGCCGCTGATCGGGTGCATGTTTTCACGAATGCCCATCTGCGCCTGAAAAACTTCGTTGCCGATCCGGTTCAGTGCGTCGAGCCTTGTGTAGCCTTCTTCGACGGCATTGGGCAGTTTGGTTTGAAGTTCTTCGAGCTCTGCCTGCGTCTTCAGGTGTCCTGCCAATTCCATAAACTGTTGCTTGAACGCATCTCGGTTCGATTCATCTGCGTAAGCATCACCCAGCACGCGCTTCGCGAATCGATTGAACCGCGTCGGCACCCAATGCGGCATCGGCAGAAGCTTGCCGCTCAGCGCGGTGTATTTGAGCGAGGTTTGCAGTGCGACGCGAAATTTGTCGAGGCTGATCATGCCGGCGCCGCCGTCGATCAGGAGGCGATTACTTTCATATTCGAGTTGCCCGGTATGGCAGGCCGCGCAGGTCAGCCCGAGGCTGCGCGCTTTCCTGCCCGTACCATAAATGGGTAAATCGACCCGGGTTCTCGGATCGTACCAGTCGCCGCTGACCGCGAAGCCTACCGGTAAGTTAAATTCGTTCCAGCGATGCTTGCTGTCAGGATAAGCAGCCGGCAGTGGATTGGAACCGAAGCCGAGCCTGGATGCATTTTGCCGATCGGCGAGCGAACTCGGGCTCTGTATGAAGCCAAAGCGGGCAAGGTAATCCTGGTCGGCAAACATTTTTGCCCACGGCACGAACACGGGTTGCTCGAGCGCGATGAACCACTCGTAAGGAAGTCCGAACGTATTGGTGCCCTGCGTTGCGTGGTGAAACCAATGCCGGTCATCATTGCTCCAGCCCTGGTTCAACCATTGATTCGTCAACTGCGAAGAGTATTGCGGCAGGTCCACCGACCACGGCCGCAAATGATAAATGGCCGCTGCAATCACGATCACGGCGAGGATAAAAAACCGTCTCAAATTCAATTCGGCCTCCCTGCGGAAAACGGGACTACGATCGCTTGCCGCTTCGGCGGTCAGCGCTGTCGTATTTAACCCGGGCTAGTTTAGCATCCGCTCAAATCGGGCGGCACTCGCCGCGCGTCGAAAAATCCCGGCCGTCGCGGGAAATCTTGTAGAGGTTCTAAGAGGTTTTACGTGTCGCCGTGCTTTCCCGGCGCAACCCGTGCAAGCGCTGCACGACAGCGACGGCAATGGTAAGCTTGTCGCCATGACCTCGAATAAACTCAGTGCACTTAAGCCGGCATGATCGTTTTCGATCTGACGTGCGGGAACGACCACAGCTTCGAAGGCTGGTTTGCATCGGCTGCCGATTTCGACCGCCAGCAGCAGGCAACGCAATTGAATTGCCCGTTGTGCGGCAACACGACCGTGCATAAGGGGCTGCAGGCGCCCTATGTAAATACCGGCAGCGCGCCGCAGGCGCCTCAGCGCGGCAAGCCTGCGCCTAAATCCGCCGCCGCCGCCGCTCAATACACGAATATCGGCGCTGAAGTGACTCGCCTTATCGAGCATTTGATTGCCAGCACCGAAGACGTCGGCAACGAATTTCCCGAAGAGGCGCGCAAGATTCATTACCAGGAAGCGCCCGAGCGCCATATTCGCGGCAATGCGTCGCGTGAAGAAGTCGAGGAACTGCGTGACGAGGGAATCGAAGTCGTCGCCGTGCCGGTGCCCCGGCATCTGATGGACAAGCCGCACTAGCGGATTGCGGGCCGTTTCTCCGCCGGTCATTCCTGATGTGCAAAGTTTTATTCACTCCGCATCATTGGTAATTGAGGAGGCCGCATGTACACAAATATCCTGTTGCCAACTGACGGTTCGAAGCCGGCAGCCAAGGCAATCAAGCAGGGCATTGCGCTCGCGAAATCTCTCGGGTCGAAGCTCACCGTGCTCAACGTCATGCCTGAATTTCAGATGGTCATAGACGAAGGGTTTGTGATTCCCAATATCGATACACTCAAAAAGCGCTTCGATGAGCAGACCGCAAAGCAGGCGCGCAAAATCGTCGATGCGGTCGCGGCAGACGCCAAAACCGCGCGTATCAAGTGCGACACGATCATCGACCAGGACGCGCATCCTTACGAAGCGATTTTGAAGCACGCAAAAAAAACGAAATGCGATCTCATCGTTATGGGCTCGCACGGCCGCACCGGCCTCGCCAGCATTTTGCTTGGCAGCGAGACGTCGAAAGTACTGACGCACTCAAAAATTCCGGTACTGGTCGTCCGCTGATTCGCCGCAAAGCGGTGGGTCGCGCGCGTAGTCAGGCGCGGTCGCCAGCCCGATGAACTCACTGCGCGCTTTGTTGAGCCCCACGTCGATCGCAATCATCGGCGCGTCAGCCGACTATTCCAAGGTCAACGGCAGGCCGCTCAAGCACCTGCGCGAAAAGGGCTACACGGGAAAAATCTACCCGGTCAATCCGAAGTACAAGGCAATCGAAGGGTTGCCGTGCTTTGCGGCCGTAGCCGATATTCCAGGCCCCGTCGATCTCGCCATCGTCGCAGTACCGGCCCAGCACGTAGCAGCAGTCTTGCGGGAGCTTGGCGCGCATCGCGTGAAGTCCGTCATCGTCTTCGGTTCAGGATTTGCCGAAATCGGCGACAAGGGAAGGGCGCTCGAATCCGAGGTAATCGCAATCGCACGCGAGACCGGCATGCGATTGTGCGGTCCCAATTGTCTGGGCTCGATCAATGCATTCGAAAATGTCATTGCGACATTCGGCCAATTTGCCGACGGCGCAACGCCGCCCGGGCCGGTCGGCTTTGTCACGCAGTCCGGCGCTTTCGGTACTGCGATCGCAGCGCTCGCGCGGCGGCGGACGCTCGGCCTGGGTTACTTCGTCAATACGGGCAATGAAGGCGATGTAAGCTTTGCGCAAGTGATGCGCGAAGTTCTTGCCGACCCGCGCATCAAAGTTGGCGCCGGCTATATCGAAGGTTTGAAAGACGGTGCTGAACTGATCGAACTTGCCGAGTTCGCGCTCGCAGCCGGCAAACCGCTGGTGCTGACCAAAGTGGGGAAAAGCACCGCCGGCGCCCGCGCCGCAGCGTCGCACACGGGCTCGCTCGCCGGCGCCGATGCGGTATTCGACGGCGTGATCCGGCAGCACGCAATCGTTCGCGCGCGCACGGAAGAGCACATGCTCGACATCGTCGAAGGCTTTACTTATTGCGCTCTGCCGGCCGGCAACGGACTTGGCATCATCACGCAGTCGGGCGGCGCCGGCGTGCTCATGGCCGATCGGGCGGAAGAACTTGGATTGGTCGTTCCGGTGCTCGAACCGGCCACGCAAAAAGCGTTGAGCACGACCATCCCCGGCTTTGGCGCATGCGGTAATCCGGTCGACGTCACCGGCCAGTTCGTCGCCAATCCCGCGCTGCTGCGCGAAAGCGTGAAGATCGTGATGGCCGATCCGCAGGTGCACATCGGCATCGTCTGGCTGCAACTGATGGATGCCTACGTCGACAATCTGATTACGATCTTCGAAGCGATCAAGGCGCAGGTCGAAAAGCCGTTCATCGTGTGCTGGGTTGCCGCGTCCGATCGCGCGCTGCACGAGTTGCGCTCACGCGGAATTGCAGTCATGCGCGGCGGTGAACCTGCCGTCGATGCGGTTGCGGCGCTCGTGCGCTACGCCGAAGCGCGGCGCTTCCGTGCAGCCGATGCGAACGCGCGTGCCGCTCTGCAGGTTCCGGCAATTGCGCTACCGCCGAATGCCGGCATGGTGCCCACCATCGATGCCGCGATAATTCTGAGCGCCTGCGGCGTGAGGCTGGCGCCATCGCAACTCGCGCGCGATGCCGCCGCCGCAGTGCGTTGTGCCGAAGCAATCGGCTATCCGGTTGCGCTCAAGATTGAATCGCCGCAGATTGCGCATAAAACCGAAGCTGGCGGCATTGCGCTCGGCCTGTGCGATCCAGATGCAGTCGCTGCCGCCTGCGATAAAATTATCGGCAATGCGCGACGCTACAATCCCGAAGCGCAGGTTACGGGCGTCGTTGTGCAGGCGATGATAGCGGGTGGTGTTGAAATGGTCGTCGGCCTGCACCGTGATCCCGTGCATGGCATGGTGGTGATGGCGGGGATCGGCGGCATTCACGTCGAGGTATTAAAAGATGTCGTGTTCCGCAAAGTGCCGGTGACGCGCGCCGAAGCATTGCGAATGCTGGCTGAATTGAATTCCGCAGCGATCCTTGCAGGCGTGCGCGGCGAACCGCCCGTTGATCGCGACGCTCTGGCTAGCCTGATCAGCGCGGTGTCGCAATTCGGCGCGGCGGCAGGCGAACGACTTGTGGAACTTGATTTAAATCCGGTACGCGCCCGGCCGGATGGTGCAATTGCCGTGGACTGGTTGATGATATGCCGATGACGTCGAATTCATTTATTTCCGCGTGCCGCGGCGCAGCGCTGTTCATTGCGCTTATTTTTCCGCAAGTCGCACCGGCTCAGGTGCACGCGGTGCCGATCACCGATCCACCGCTTCTCTACGAATTGGATGGCTACAGCGTATTGCCGCCGCCGGGAAAAAGCTGGTTCGAGATGCAGCGCGACAAGCAGCAGGCATTGTTCGGCAAGCGAATCGAATCCCCGACCCATTCGTTCGGCGCCACCGCGACCTCCGATGTGATCAATGAAAAATTCGAGACGCGCGAAAAATTTCAGGAATACGTGAACAAGCTGCGCACGGCGGAGTTCGATCCAGCGCGCTTTCGCGTGATTGAGTTCGACTCGAAAGTAGACGAATCGCATCCCGCATGGTGCGTGCGCTACCGCTTGAAGCATACCGACCGCAATGCGGTGCTGGCGCGCAATCGCACGTTGACGGTCGAGGATTTTGGCATTACCTGCCTGCATCCCGACCGCACCAATCTCATCATCGACGTCGGCTACTCGGAGCGCGGCCGCATCCCGGAGCTTGCGACCGAGCTCAGCGCAACCTTGCGCAAGGAAGGCGAAGCTTTTGTGCGCAGTCTCAAACTTAAATTGCGCTGAACGCCGTGGTGTCGCTCACCGACATTCGTGATGCCGCCGCTGCCATCGACGGGGCGGTAGCCAATACGCCGTGCCTGCATTCGCGCACGCTTTCGGATGTCACTGGCGCGCAGGTTTATCTCAAGTTCGAAAACCTGCAGTTCACCGCGGCGTTTAAGGAACGCGGCGCGCTGAATAAACTCTTGTCGCTGACCGCCGAACAGCGCAGCGCCGGCGTCATCGCCGCTTCGGCCGGCAATCATGCGCAAGGCGTCGCTTATCACGCACACCGGCTCGGCATTCCTGCCGTGATCGTGATGCCGCGGCTGACGCCCTACGTAAAAGTCGAGCGCACTCGCAGCCATGGCGGCGAGGTAATTTTGCAGGGCGACAACTTCGACGCGTCGCAGCTGCATGCGATCTCGGTCGCCGCGGCGCGCGGGCTCGTAATGGTTCACCCCTTCGACGACGAAAAAATCATCGCTGGGCAGGGCACGCTGGCGCTCGAAATGCTGTCTGCATGGCCAGAGCTCGAAACGCTGATCGTGCCGATTGGCGGCGGCGGACTGATCGCGGGCGTCGCAACCGCGGCAAAGGGCATCAACCCCGGCATCGAAATTGTCGGCGTTCAAACCGAGCGATATGCATCAATGTATCGCGCCTTGCGCGGCGAGCCGGCCGCCTTCGGCGACAATACGATCGCTGAAGGCATTGCCGTCAAAACGCCCGGCACCCTGACGATGCCGATCGTACGTGAACTCGTTGATGAAATCGTGCTGGTCAGCGAAGGCGCGCTCGAGCAGGCAATCGTCATGCTGCTTGAAATTGAAAAGACCGTCGTCGAAGGCGCGGGCGCGGCGGGACTGGCTGCATTGCTCGCGTATCCCGAGCGCTTCAAGGGCCGTCACGTCGGATTGATCCTGTGCGGCGGCAATATCGATCCACTGATGCTTGCCGACATCATTGAGCGCGGCATGGTGCGCGCCGGGCGCTTGACGCGACTGTGTGTCGAATTGACCGATCTGCCGGGCGCGCTCGCCGCGGTGACGGCCTGCATCGCGGCGTCTAACGCAAACATCGACGAAGTTCATCATCAGCGCAAGTTCACGCATCTGCCGGTGCAGTCGACGGTCGTCGAATTCGTGCTGCAGACGCGCGACCATGCGCATGCGGCGGAAGTCGTTGCTGCGCTGGGTGCAGCAGGCTTCAAAGCCCGCCTCGAAAATGGCGGCTAGCCCAGGTTAGTTCGGCTTGATGCCCGCGCTGCGGATGACTTTCTTCCAGCGCTCATGATCGACGCGCATGTAAGCGGCGAGCGATTCCGGCGAGCCGGGCGCAGGATCCGCGCCCTGACTCGAAAGTCCCTGCGCGATGGCAGGGTCATTCAGTATTTTCACAATTTCCGCATTGATCTTACTGACCACTGCAGGCGGCGTGCGCGCGGGGGCGAACAACGCATTCCAGTTCGAGTATTCGAAACCGGGATAACCCGATTCAGCGACGGTCGGCACGTCCGGCGCCGACAGCGAACGCTTCGCGCTGCTGACCGCAATCGCTTTGACGCGGCCTGCTTTGACCTGCGGCATCACCGACGGAATACTGATAAAGATCAGTTGCACCTGTCCCGCGATCAAATCGGTCAAAGCCGGGGCGCCGCCTTTATAGGGAACGTGAACCGCATCGATGCCGGTTGCGGATTTGAACAACTCGAGTCCCAGGTGAGTGGCGGTGCCGCTGCCGCTCGAGCCGAAATTCAACTGGCCGGGTTTCGCTTTCGCATAAGCAACGAGCTCGCGCACCGTGTTCGCCGGCACTGCCGGATGGGCGACCAGAATTTGCGGGTTGATGACGAGCATGCCGACCGGGGCGAAGTCACGGAACGGATCGTACGAGAGATTGGGATGCAGTGCTGGATTGATGCTCATGCCGCCGGCCGTTCCGATGAGCAGGTTGTAGCCGTCGGGCGCGGCATGCGCGACGATCTCCGTGCCCACGATGCCGCCTGCGCCGCCGCGATTGTCGATGATTACGGGCTGCTTCCAGGTATCCGCGAGCCGCTGCCCGAGCGGGCGCGCAACGGCATCGGTCGGACCTCCGGGCGGGAAGGTAACGACAATGCGGATCGGTTTGCCGGGAAAATCCTGTGCGGACACGGCAACCGTTAGAGCGGCAATCGCTGCGCCCGTTGCAATTCGCACGAAGCGATCAATCCAGTCGACGCCGGCAATCATTCGAGTCTCAGCCCGGCAGCTTGAATCACCTTGCGCCAGCGCGTCGATTCAACCTGCATGAACGTGACGAGTTCTTCCGGCGTGCTGCTCCGCGGCTCCGCGCCCTGGCTGGCAAGACGTTGCGCCATTTCCGGTTCGGCCAGGATCTTCACGACCTGCTTATTGAGTTTGACGATGATGTCGTGCGGCGTTTTCGCGGGCGCGAACATCCCATACCAGGTTACGTTTTCAAAGCCGGGAACGCCGGCTTCAGCGACAGTCGGCAGCTCCGGGATTGCGGGCGAACGCTGGGCGCTGCCGACCGCGAGGCCTTTGAGCTTACCGCCTTTAACCAGCGGCAGCACCACGGGCATGCTGTTGAACATGAGTTGCACCTGGCCGCCGAGCAAATCCGTAATGGCCGGCCCCGTTCCTTTGTAAGGAACGTGGACCATCTCGATGCCGCCGAGCGCTTTCAGCAGTTCCATGCCCAGATGATTCGGCGAACCCTGGCCGACGGAGGCGTAATTGAGCTGGCCCGGCCGCGCTTTTGCATAGGCAATCAGTTCTTTGACGGTATTTGCCGGGACTGCATTGTTGAGCACGAGGATTTGAGGATTAAGAACCAGCAGGCTGACGGGGATGAAATCCTTGACCGAATCGTACGGCAGCTTGCTCTGAAGTGCCGGATTGATCGTCAGCCCGGCCGACGTACCAAACAGCAGCGTGTAACCATCGGGTACCGCTTTCGCCGCGAGATCGGTGCCGATGACGCCGCCAGCGCCGGCGCGGTTGTCGATGACGACCTGCTGTCCCCATGCCTCAGTGAGTTTGGCGCCAACCACGCGCGCGACCGCATCGGTCGGGCCGCCGGGCGGATAAGTGACGATCCAGCGTATGGGCCGGCCCGGATACGCCTGTGCGAACGAGTCGCTGGCGCCGATCAGCACAAGTGCGACCAGGCAATTCAATAGAAGTGTAAACAGGCCAGATAATTTCATGCAAAGTTACTCCAGACGTATCCCGCTTGTGCGGATGACTTTACCCCAGCGTTCGGTTTCGGCGCGCATGTAAGCGGCGAGCTGTTGCGGCGTCGAATTGACGGGCTCGACGCCGTTTTGCGCAAACTGCCGTTCGATGGTTGCTGAGGTCAATATGATGACAAGTTCGCGATGCAACCGGTTCACGATCGCAGCCGGCGTGCCGCGCGGCAAAAATACCGCATACCAGGTCGCGAGTTCAAAGCCGGGAATCGTCTCGGCGACCGTCGGCGTATTCGGGATTGCAGCGGTACGCTTCGCCGCGCCGGTGGCGAGCAGCTTGAGACGGCCGGCCGTGACATGCGGCTGCACCGACGGCAGGCTCGTGAACATCAATTGCACCTGACCGGCGATCATCTCGGTCAGTGCAGGCGCGGTCCCTTTGTACGGCACATGCAGCATCTCGAGTCCCGCCGATTGCTTGAGCAACTCCATGCCGAGATGGCCAGTGCCGCCGGTTTGCACCGACGCATAATTCAACTGGCCGGGGCGCGCTTTGACGTAAGCGACGAGCTCTGCGACCGAGGCCGCGGGGAGCTTCGCATTGGCGACGAGTACTTGTGGTGACGTTACAACTTGAGTGACCGGTGCGAAATCATGCGCTGCGTCGTATGGCAGCTTGGGCGTCAGCAACGGCAAGGTCACGAGTTGGCCCGGGGTGCCTAACAGCAGCGTATGGCCGTCGGCCGGCGCGCGCGCGACGATCTCCGTCGCGATCACGCCGCCGCCCCCCGCGCGGTTGTCGACGATGACCTGTTGACCGAGTGCGTCCAGGAGTTGCGCCGCAACCGCGCGGCCGACGAGATCGGTCGGGCCGCCGGGCGTATACGGAATAACGAGCCGGATTGGCTTGGCTGGATATTGTTCGGCAGCGCATGCGGCCGAACATACGAACAGTCCTGCCAGGCAGAGCGCGACGAAGTAAAAAAGAAGCGGCTGTGGATTACGCACGGACACGCGTTTCGCAAGGCTGATTGCAGGGAACGCGATGATGCCGCAAAACGCGCCGTTGACCAATAGCACCTCGCGCATGACGCCGCTATAATGTGGCGCCATCAAAGACGTCGTTCAAGGCGCGTGGCGAGGCCGTTTACGTTGATTCCGGAGGAAACAAAAAATGAAAAAGCTGACTGGTTTGACCCTGCTGTTCGCGCTCGCGCTGACGTTTGCGCACGCAACCGTGTTCGCACAAGGCCGCTGGATCAAACTCGCGCCGTTCCCGGAGCCGGCTGAAGAACTGCTTGGCGCGGCGGCGGCCGGCAAGCTTTACGTGTTCGCGGGGTTGAATCCCGGCTGGAAACCCAAAGCGCTGGTCTATGAGTACGACCCGGCCACCGACAAGTGGACAAAAAAGAAGCCGATGGCGCTGGCGTCGCACCATGTCGCGATCGCCGAAATGAACGGGAAAATTTATGCGTTCGGCGGCTTCGTGTTGCCGGCGTCGGGTCCGGCTGCATGGCAGCCTGTCGACAACGCATTTGAATACGATCCCGCGGCCGATGCCTGGAAACCGCTCGCGCCGATGCCGACCAGGCGCGGTGCGGCCGGCGCTGCTGCCGTCAACGGCAAGCTATACGTGATTGGCGGCGCATCAATGCTGGCGGGCTCGAAAGATACGTCCGTGCATCCGGCGCGCGCTCATCGCTCGCTCACGACCGTCGAGGAATACGATCCGGCAACGAATACCTGGCGCGCGCGTGCCGAAATGCCGACCCCGCGTAACCATCTCGGCATTGGCGCGGTCAACGGCAAGATTTACGTGCTTGGCGGGCGCATCGGCGCGGCGTTTATTTCGGGCGGCGGCAATCGCCTTGATCTCGTCGAGGAATATGACGTCGCCGCAGACAGCTGGAACCCGGTGCGAGCGCGCATGCCGACGGCCCGCAGCGCAGTGACGTACGGCGTGCATGGCGGCCGCGTGTATATCGCAGGCGGCGAGCATCAGGCATACAACCTGTCGACGGCGTTCCGTGCGTTCGAAGGTTTCGACGCCGCCAAAAAGGAATGGTTCGTCATGCCGGCCATGCCGCTGCAGCGCCACGGCCTCGCCGGGGCAGTGCTCGGCAATCGCTTCCACGTGGTCAGCGGCGATGTGCAGTCGGCCGGCACCGGACTCGAAATGCACACCGACGCGCACGACGCCTACGAGTTCGAAAGTACCGGCAAATAACACCGCAAAGTTCGGGCAGCATTTACACAGGCGGCCGGCTGGCTGCCCGTTTCATTTAAAATAAGCGCTTTACTCAACGGACGAACGGGCCATG
This sequence comes from Betaproteobacteria bacterium, assembly GCA_028292435.1. GTDB lineage: Bacteria > Pseudomonadota > Gammaproteobacteria > Burkholderiales > SG8-41 > PALSA-1004. The sequence continues at coordinate 1,492 of JAQGMI010000095.1, read as the reverse complement.
GAAACCAATACCGACAAACTCATCGCAACCAAAGAAAACGGCATCGGCTGGATCACCTTCAACAATCCCGCCCGTCACAACGCGGTTTCACTCGAGATGTGGCAGGGATTGACGACGACGCTCGAAGCGTACGCGGTCGATCCTGAAGTCCGCGTGATCATCCTGAAAGGCGCGGGCGAGAAAGCGTTCGTTGCCGGCGCCGACATCTCGCAATTCAAGGAAAAGCGCTCGAGCCCGGAAGCCGTCGAGCTCTACAACAGCACCGCCGACAAGGCAGGACAAACGTTGCAGACGAGTCCCAAGCCGACCATTGCGATGGTGCGCGGCTACTGCATCGGCGGCGGCACGGCGCTCGCCGTTGGCTGCGATATTCGCATCGCTGCTGACGATGCGCGCTTCGGCGTGCCCGCGGCGAAGCTCGGTCTCGGCTATCGCTTCCCCGGCATCAAGCGCCTGGCCGATGTGGTCGGTCCTGCATTCACGGCGGAAATTTTCTTCACCGCACGCCAGTTCAATGCGCAGGAAGCGCTGCAGATGAATCTCGTCAACCGCGTGGTGCCGGCGGCCGAGCTCGAGAAGTATGTACTCGACTATGCCAATACGATAGTCAACAACGCGCCGCTCACGATTGCTTCGGTTAAGCGCAGCATCATCGAATACCTGCGCAACCCGAACGAGCGCGACCTCGCGTTGTGCCAGAAGATGGTCGACGACTGCTACAAGAGCGCCGACTATACGGAAGGGCAGACCGCATTCATGGAAAAGCGCAAGCCTGCATTTGCCGGACGCTGATCGACGCATGCTCGGCTGTGCGCCGACGCCGGCAACGGTGCTTTTCGTTGCGGTGCTCGTAACGCCGAGCGTTGCAATTGCCGCCTCGTCCTATGCCGAGCGGCCGATCCGCCTGATTGTTGCGCAAACGCCGGGCGGCAATGCCGACATCATAGGGCGCGCGCTCGCTGAAGGCCTCGGCGAGCGTCTCGGTGAGACAGTGATCGTCGATAACCGCGGCGGCGCGAGCGGCATCATCGCAATTGAGCTCACGGTGCGCGCGCCGGCCGATGGGCATACGCTGCTGCTGGTCGCGAGCTCGTTCGGCGTCAACCCCGCGCTCAAACGCAAATTGTCATACGACCAGGCGCGGGATCTCGCGCCGATCACGCTGGTCGCCACCGCGCCGAATATTCTCGTTGTCGGCCCGGCGTTGCAGGTCAAGTCGGTCGATGAACTCATCCAGGTTGCGAAAAGCCGCCCTGGTCAGCTGACGTTCGGCTCGTCAGGGAATCTCGGTTCGCCGCATCTTGCCGGTGAATTATTCAAGCTGATGACCGGCGTGAACATGGTTCACGTTCCTTACAAGGGCGCGGCTGCGTCCCTGACGGACGTCATCGCGGGGCGCATTTCGATGTCGTTCGCGAGCCTGCCGAGCGCGATCGGGCATGTGCGAAGCGGCAGGTTGCGCGCACTCGCAGTCACCAGCGAAAAGCGGTTT
>JAQGMI010000092.1 GCA_028292435.1 Betaproteobacteria bacterium | reverse complement strand
TGCGGATGAATTGATCGAGCATCATGATGCGATGGCCGCTGCCGCTGATAAACGGGTGACTGGTATACGTCATTACGCCCCACTCCACCGCTCTTTTCATGTACATGAAGTCGGCGACCCAGTTCTCGAGCACGAGTCCCGCGTTCATGAGACCCGGGCGAATTGCGCTGCCCGTCCGCATGTACTCGAAATGCGGTGCATCGTCGGTGGTCCAGCTGATCGGCATTTCGACCAGCGGTGTTGGTTTGCCAAAACGCGCAGGCTCCTCCAATTCCAATACGTCGCCGGTGCGCGCAAAGTACGGCAGGTAATCATTGCCCATCATGCTGGAGTCATAAGTGAAACCGTGCTTCAAGAATAAGCCGACCGAATGCGGGCTCAGGTCCCAGCCTGGCGATCGATACCCGCGCGCATACTCGCCGCAGATGCGCTTGATGGCCTCATTGCCGCGCACGAGCTCCGCCTCTTCGTCACCCGCGGAAAGAAATACCGGCGAAATATGCCGCCACCCATGGTGAGCGATTTCGTGGCCGCCGTCGACGACCGCCCTGACTGCATCGGGAAACGTCTCGATGGTATGGCCCGGCACGTACCAGCTTGAGTTGATGCGGTACTTTTTCAGCAGCGCCAGCAGCCGGGGTGCACCGACGCGCGGCCCGAACTCTCCACGGGAAATGGGCGTCGGCGTCGCCGCCCCGCGTGCGACAAAGCCCGAAATTCCGTCAAAGTCGAACGTGAGGCAGACGATGTGTTTGGGCAAGGCACGGCCTCTGCGAAAATTCGCTCGATTATAGCAGCGCCGATTTGGGCGCCGCGCCAAGCGCGCTGGGCGACGATTCGCTATGATGCGACTTCCCGCTCAGCTTGGGAATCCGCCGCGGCCTGCGGTGACCAAACAGGCGCCCGCGACGCGCCGTGCACCAATGCTTAACTCATTTTAGAAGCCAGTGACCATGCAACCAGACCATCTCGTTCAAAACTGGATTGTGCGCAAACCCCTTGCGCGCTCGCCTTCAGGCCGCGGCATCGTCGCCACGCAAAACAAGATCGCGGGTGCCGCTGGCGTAAAAATTCTCAACGCCGGCGGTAATGCGGTCGATGCGGCGGTCGCAACGGGTCTCGCACTGGCGACAGTTGAACCGTGGAACAGCGGGTTAGGTGGCGTTGGCTTCATGCTGGTCTATCTCGCCAAACAGAAGAAAGTCCACGTCGTCGATTTCGGACCGGTCGCGCCGCATAGGCTGAATCCGGCCGACTACCCGCTCACGGGCGGTTTCACCACCGACCTCTTCACGTGGCCGACGGTAAAAGACGACCGCAATGTCCATGGCCCCAACTCGATTGCTGTGCCCGGGCACGTGGACGGCCTTGCGGCCGCGCTCGAGAAATTCGGCACCAAGCCGTTCGCCGACGTCATCGAGCCCGCGATTGAACTCGCCGAACGCGGCATGGCAGTTGACTGGTACCTGACGTTGAAAGTCGCGACGATGGCGAAAGAACTCGCGCGCTATCCGAGCACGCGCGACGTCTGGCTGCCGGGCGGCTATCCGCCGGTCACAACGGCGGGCGCGCCACTCAGGCGGCTGAAACTGACCGGACTTGCCGGCACCCTGCGCAAATTGCAGCGCAACGGCCCGCGCGACTACTATGAAGGCGAGGTCGCAGCTTCAATCGTCAAAGACATCGCAGCGCTGGGCGGCATCATCGATGCGCACGACCTCAGGAACTTTCATGCGCGCATCGTCGCGCCGCTCGAACTCGATTATCGCGGCGCGCGCATTGCGGTCGCCGGCGGCCTGACGGCCGGACCGAGCATCGCGCGCGTGCTCACTGCGCTGAAAGAACAGAATTTTTCCGCCGGCTCGCCCGGCTCTGCCGCATTCGTCGCGTACGCGGATGCATTGCGCGACGCGTATGCCGAGCGGCTTGCGACAATGGGCGAGAGTGACGACAGCAAAAATCCGGGCTGCACGACGCACTTCAATGTGATCGATCGCGACGGCAATATGGTGGCATTGACGCAAACCTTGTTGTCGGTATTCGGCAGCCGCGTGGTGCTCCCTGACAGCGGCATACTGATGAACAACGGCATCATGTGGTTCGATCCGCGGCCTGAGTCGCCCAATTATTTCGCGCCCGGCAAACGCCCGTTGACCAATATGTGCCCGCTGATCGCCCGGCGCGGCGACCACGGATGGTTTGCGCTCGGGGCATCGGGCGGACGCACAATCATGCCGGCTGTCATGCAGATTACATCGTTCCTCGCGGACCACGGCATGACGCTCGAAGACGCATTCCATCAACCGCGCATCGATGCAAGCGGCGGCGAAACAGTCGGCGTCGATCCACGTCATCCGGACGAGGTGCAAAAAGCGCTCGCGGAGAAATTTTCTGTCAACCTTACAGAGCTCGTTGTGTATCCGACCAACTTCGCTTGCCCGAGCGCCGTCTTGCGCGATCCTGCAACCGGCGAGCATCAAGGGATTGCAGATGTCATGTCGCCATGGTCGGGTGCGGTTGCGCAGAGTTGATGTGGTTCCAGTCAATACGCTTTTCTCGATCGCCAGGCGCGAATATATTGGTCCTCAGAATCGTCGGGACAACACCTGCAGGATTGCTTGCGGGAGTGACGGCAAACTGATGGGCGTTTTTTCTGAAATCCTTCTTATCGGCATTTGCACGATCAGTATGAGTGTCGACGCGGCCGATAACCCGTACCCGACAAAGCCCATCCATTACATCATTCCGTTTGCGCCAGGCGGGGCTCCCGCGAGCAGTGAGCAGGGCTCCCGCTTGCGGGATGCGAACGTGCGCGAGTCGGGACCGGCCGCCGGCTTTTACCGCGTTGCCGACAACACTGCTACGGCGTACCCAAGCAAACCTATTCACTACATCGTTCCGTTTGCACCAGGCGGCCCCACCGACATCATGTCGCGCGCGATCGCTGAAAAGGTCGGCGCGGCGTGGGGCCAACAGGTGGTGGTCGACAATCGCGGCGGCGCCGGCGGCAATATCGGCGCGGAGGCCGTTGCAAAGTCAGCACCCGACGGCTACACGGTGATGATCGGACACGTAGGCACGCACGCTATCAACGTGAGCCTTTATCCGAAAGTGAATTTTGATCCGGTTGCCGATTTCACGCCCATATCTCTGATCGCGACACTGCCCTTCATTTTGATCGTCAATCCCGGCGTGCCTGTCCGATCGGTGCAGGACCTTCTGGCACTCGCGCGAGCGAAGCCGGGGACCATCAACTTCGCATCGGCGGGAAGCGGCGGGCCAACTCACCTTGCCGGCGAGCTGCTGAAGACATCCGCGCATATCGACATCGTTCACGTGCCGTACAAAGGCAATGCCGCCGCCCTGACCGAACTCGTTGGCGGCCAGGTCCAGTTGATGTTCAGCAATTTTCTGACCGCGATGCCGCATGTACGCACCGGGCGGCTGCGCGCTCTAGCGGTGTCGACTGCCAGACGGTCGCGCCAGGCGCCTGAGTTGCCAACCGTTGCCGAATCCGGCGTGCCAGGCTACGACGTGCGGCCATGGTACGGCATTCTCGGGCCCGCTCGCATGCCGGCGCCTTTGGTGGCGAGATGGAACCGCGAGGTCGCGCGCATCGTTGCGCTTCCCGAGATGAACGAGCGTTTCGTCAACCAAGGGGTCGACCTCGAGGCGAGCACGCCCGAAGCGTTCGCGAGCCTGATCAGGACAGAAGTCCCGCGCTGGCGCAAAATCGTACACGACTCGGGCGCGCGCGCGGATTGACGGGGACAAGCGCACTGTGCGCCGGCGGCTGCGAAACTTCCCAAGGCAAAGATTTTCCCGCGCGCCACGGGCTTCACCCGAGCGACGCCCGCCCCACGGTATCTTTGCTCATGGGTGAGCCGCTAAAAGCGGTCGACGCGAAACGGGCTGATGTCGATATTCGGCGTCCGCCCGCCGATGAGGTCAGCGATGATGCGGCCGGTTGGCGCGCTGCCGACCAACCCGACGTGGCCGTGCCCGAATGCGTAATAGGTATTTGCATACTTCGTAGCGCGGCCAATGACGGGTTTCGAGTCGGGCATCGACGGCCGCCGTCCCATCCACCGCGTGCTCTCGGCTTCGCGCACCTGCGGAAACATGCGCTTCATGTGCTGGACCAGCACATCGGCGCGCCCGTAATCGGGCGCTGCATCGATGCCTGCGAACTCGCTCTGACCGGCGATGCGGGTGCCCATTTCCATCGGGGTGACGAAGAGCTTGTTCTGCGCTGAAGCGACAGGCATCGGCAATTCAAGCTCCGGATCCGAAAAGGTCACGTGGTAACCGCGCTCTGCTTCGAGCGGCACGGCGTCGCCAAGCTTCGCGCTGAATTTGCCGGAATGCACGCCCGCACATAAGACGAGCGTCTCGACCTCCATGCGTCCGGCGTCAGTCACGAGGGCCGTGGGCCCTTGCGCTCCGATTTCGATGTCGAGCACCTCGCGCTGCAGAATCGTGCCGCCGTCTTTTTGAAACTGCCGGGCAAGCGTTTTCGTCAGGCGTTCCGGATTCGTCACATAGCCCTGCTCCGGCAGATGGACGCCGCGCGCATAATTGCGTGCGAGCGCGGGCACCAGCCAATGGATTTCCGCCGCGTCGATGGCATTGCAAACCACGCCGCGGTCGCGCCGCAGCTTCCACGCGAGCGCGTCTTTGCGATAGGCCTCGTCCGTGTCATAGACGACGATGTAGCCGGTCTGCCGGATCATGTCGCTGCAGCCGGCATTCTGCGCAAGCGGCCGGTGGGCATCGAACGTCTGGCTCAAGAGACTGCTCAAGGCGTCCGCCGCGCTTTCAATGCGCGACAGCCGTGTGCTCGTGACAAACCGAAACAACCACGGCAACGCTTGCGGAAAATATGACCATCTGACTTTGAGCGGGCCGACCGGATCGCTGAGATAGCCGGGCACCTTACCGAGTATCCCGGGCATTGCGATCGGCACGCACGATCCCGGCGAAAGTATTCCCGCATTGCCCGACGACGTGTACTCGCCGGGTGGCAACTTGTCGACCACCGTCACCTCATGGCCGTCGCGGCGCAGATAAGCGGCGGTGGCGATGCCGACGATGCCGGCACCGATGATGGTAATTTTCTTCATTAAATTTGAGTCCTGCGAGTGGCAAGCCGAAGCGTGCCGCATTATGGCAAAATTCGCCGTCACCTGCCGCGCCGGTCTCTCACCTCAATGCGCTTTATCGCCAAGCATAATTTCACATGCGTCGCTACGACACCCTGATCATCGGTGGCGGGCTCGTCGGCTCGGCAGTTGCCTATGGCCTGGCGCGGCGCGGTCTCAAGGTGGCGCTGCTCGATGAAGGCGATATTGCGTTTCGCGCCTCGCGCGGCAACTTCGGCCTCGTGTGGGTCCAGAGCAAGGGCCTCGGCGTACCCGAATACCAGCGGTGGACACGCCAGTCATCTATGTTGTGGGACGACTTCGCGGTCGAACTCAAAAATGAGACCGGCGTCGAATGCGCGCATGAGCACCGCGGCGGCCTTCATATTTGCATCACGGAAAAGGATTTCGCCGAGCGCAAAAAAGCGATGCAGCAGCTGCATCTCGAGGCCGGTGAAACCCGATTCGAATATGAAATGCTCGACCACGCCCAGTTGAAAAAGTTAATGCCCGAGATCGGGCCGGAGGTGGCCGGCGCAAGCTTTACGCCGTACGACGGCGCTGCCAATCCGCTTTATCTTTTGCGCAGCCTGCATGCAGCTTTACTCAAACGCGGCGGCGAGTACTTCCCGCATAGCAAAGTCATGGCGCTCAAAGCGGCGGCGAACGATTTCACCGTCAGCGCAGGCGGCGAAACGTTCAATGCGCCGAAGATAGTGCTCGCCGCGGGCCTCGGCAATCGCGAACTCGGTGCGCTGGTCGGTCTCAATGTGCCGGTCGCCCCGGTCCGGGGGCAGATCCTCGTGACGGAACGCGTCAAGCCTATCCTCAGCATGCTTACGATCTGGGTGCGGCAGATGGCCGAAGGCGGATTGTTGATCGGTGAATCGCGTGAAGAAGCCGGTTTCAATGATGCCACGACACCGGACGTGCAGCAATTTCTGGCGAAGCGCGCCATCACGATGTTTCCATTCCTGCGCGACGTGCGCATCGTGCGGCATTGGAGTGCGCTGCGCGTGATGGCGCCTGATGGGCTGCCCATCTACGAGCAGTCGGCGCAATACCCCGGCGCTTTCGTCGCGACCTGCCACAGCGGCGTGACGCTCGCCGCCGCGCACGCCTTGCGATATGCGGAGTTCGTCGACGCTGGTGCGCTGCCCGCGGAAATCGCGCGTTTTTCCAATAAGAGGTTCGATGTTCAGAACGCTGCCTGACGCTGGCTCCGCGACCGTCAACGTCGTCATAAACGGCGCCGCGTTTTCAGCGCCGGCCGGCTGCACCGCCGCGGCTGCTCTGCTGTTAGCGGGCGCCGCGTACACACGCACGACACCGGTCAGCGGCTCTCCACGCGCACCGTACTGCATGATGGGTGTGTGCTTTGAGTGTCTGGTCGAAATTGACGGCGTTCCCAATCAGCAGGGGTGCGTGGTGCCGGTTGCCGACGGCATGCGAATCAACGCTCAGCACGGCAGCGTCGTCGCAGCAGCATGAGTACGGCAATTGACTTGCTGATTGTCGGCGCCGGGCCGGCCGGGCTCGCCGCAGCGACCACCTCCGCAGCACTGGGCCTGCGAACCGTCGTGGTAGATGAACAGGCAGAACCCGGCGGGCAAATCTACCGCAGCATTGAAAGCGTGAGCGCGCGCCGGCCTGCGCATTTGAAACTGCTCGGCGCAGATTATGCAGCGGGGCTCGAACTCGTAAAACGCTTCCGCGCGAGCGGCGCAGACTATCTGCCTCTGACGACCGTGTGGCAAATCGACAGCGAGCGAAACGTCTTTACGCGCAGTAACGGACGCGCAGCGCGTGTCACGGCGAAAAGAATTCTTGTTGCAACGGGTGCGATGGAGCGCCCGGTTCCAGTCCCGGGTTGGACGCTCCCCGGTGTCATGACCTGCGGCGCGGCGCAAACGCTGCTCAAGGCCAGCGGCGCAGTGCCGGAAGGACGTTGCGTGTTGGCGGGAGCGGGGCCTTTGCTTTTTCTTGCGGCCGTGCAATTGGTGCGCGCGGGGGTGAAACCGGCTGCGGTCATTGAAACAGCTCACACCGAATATTCCGCTTTGCGCCATTTAGCGGGCTTTCT
>JAQGMI010000073.1 GCA_028292435.1 Betaproteobacteria bacterium | reverse complement strand
CTCGGGTTGCCCGGGTTCGAGACCAGCGCGTGGCAGGGGCTGCTCGCACCCGCGAATACGCCGCGCGCCATCATCAATCGAATCAACGCTGATTCCGCAGCCTCCATTGCGTCACCTTCCATGCGCAGCCTGCTTGCTGCCAATGGTGCGGAAGGCGTAGGCAATTCACCGGCCGCTTTTGCAACCTTCGTACAAAACCAGGTAACGAAGTGGACGAAGGTCGTGCAGGCAGCCGGCATACAGGCCGAATAAAGGGGCGCGCCATGATCCGCATTCAGAACCGCGCGAGTGTTCGCGAAATTATTCTCGATCGGCCCGACCGCCGCAATGCGCTCAACCCCGAAATGATTGCATCGCTCACGCTGGCCTTGACGGAGGCCGGCGCAGCGAGCGATTGCAGATGCATTGTCATCAAGGGCGCGGGCGCGCATTTCTGCGCGGGGCGCGAACTCGCCGCCGACCTGCCGCGCGATCTCGATAGCGTGCTCGCATATGACGACGCCTATGCCGCGATCTTCGAGCGGCTGCACAAACTAACGAAGCCGTCGATAGCGGTAGTAAGCGGTTATGCGGTTGCCGGCGGTTTCACGCTCGCGATGGCATGCGATTTTGTCATCGCAGATGAATCGGCTAAATTCGGCGCGGTTGAAATGAACAACCGTTTTCCCGCCGCGGTCAACACGGCCGTTCTTTCGAATCTGCTCGGACCGCGGCGCGCGCTCGAACTTCTGTTATTGGGTGAAATCACCAGCGCACGAACGCTGTTCGACATGGGATTGATTAACCGGCTTGCGGCTGACGCCGACGAATTGGCAGCGGTCGAAACGACACTCACTGCGCAAATCGCTGCGCTCGATCCGGCGGCCGTGCGCTTGACCAAGGAAACCCATCGCGCGGCTTGTAATATGCCGCTCGCGGATGCGTTGACGCTCGGTAAGCAGCTCAACGCGCTGTTGCTGGCGTCGGGCCGTATAGACGAAGCGAGCCGGGCTTTCACCGCACGCCGCAAGCCCTAGCAAAGCGCGGCGCGGCGTCAGCAGGAACCCTTAATTCTGGTATACTTTTTCGCGTAGACGGAGCCCTTCGAGTCCGCTTTTCTTGACTAATTCCGCAAGTCAGATTCCGCTCATTCGCACACATCGTACTTAAGGCCGCTAACGGCCTCATCGTCGATTCAAACACCCAAAGGACGCCATGAGTTTTGATGCAAACCGACCCGACCTCACGATAGGCGTACTAGGCACCGGCGCCATGGGCCGCGGCATTGTGCAAGTCGCTGCCGCCGGCGGCATGAACGTATTGATGATGGACACGCGCGCGGGCGCCGCCGATGAAGCGCGCGAGTTTGTCGCCAAGATGCTCACGCGCGCGGCTGAAAAAGGCAGCATGTCGAAGGAAGAGGCCGCCGCCGCAACTGCGCGGATCAAAGTCATTAACGCATTAACCGAGTTCAAACCCTGCCACGCGATCATCGAAGCGGTCGTCGAAAATCTCGACGTTAAGCGCCAGGTATTCGGCGAACTTGAAGGCATCGTCTCACCGGATTGCATTCTTGCAACGAATACGTCGTCGATGTCGGTGACGACCATCGCGGCGAAGCTGAAGACGCCGCAGCGTTTCGCGGGTTTCCATTTTTTCAACCCGGTCCCGCTCATGCGGCTCGTCGAAGTCATTTCCGGATTGTTGACGGACGAGTGGGTATGCGACGCGCTGGTCACGATCGGCAAGCGCATGACGCGCGAACCGGTGCGTTGCACCGACGCTCCCGGCTTTCTCGTGAACCAGGTTGGCCGCGGTTTCTCGCTCGAAGCGTCGCATCTTGTTTATGAAGGTATCTCGAACTTTGCCGACGTCGACCGCACCATGCGCGACGTCGGTGGTTTCCGCATGGGCCCGTTCGAGCTGATGGAGTTGACCGGCCTCGACGTCACGCAACCTGCGTCTATCCTTATCTATAACCAGTTCTTCCAGGAACCGCGCTACCGGCCGAACCTGATCATGCAGTCGCGTTATGAAGCAGGCGTGCTCGGCCGCAAGACCAAAAAAGGTTTTTACAACTACGACGCAGAGATGAAACCGATTGTCGCGCCTGAACCGCCGGCGCCGACGGCAAGGCCGGACAGCGTCTGGGTCAGTTCGGTCGAGACGGCAGGGCACAAAGCATTGACCGAATTACTCGGCAAGCTCGGCGCCAACATTGAATCCGGTAAAACGCCAAGCGCCAAGGCGCTGTGCCTTGTCACGCCGATCGGCGACGACGCAACGACTTGCGCAGTCGAGCAGGGCCTCGATCCCAAACGCACGGTTGCCGTCGATACGCTTTTCCCGCTCGCCAAGCGTCGCACCATCATGGGGACGCCGTTGACGGACATGGCGTACCGCGATGCGGCGCACGGCTTGCTCGCATCCGACGGCGTTCCAGTCACCGTATGCCGCGATAGCCCTGGCTTCATCGCGCAGCGCATCGTGGCGATGGTCGTCAATATCGGTTGTTCGATTGCGCAAAGCCGCGTCGGCACACCGGCCGATATCGACAAGGCGGTGACACTCGGCCTCAATTATCCGAACGGACCGTTCAAGTTTGCCGACGTACTGGGCGTCGAACGCATTCATCGGGTGCTGACGGCGATGTATCGGATCTACGGCGATCCGCGTTACCGTCCGAATATCTGGCTCACGCGCCGCGCCAAGCTCGGTGTATCCGCTCTCACCAACGAACCTTGATCGACGACTGAAGGAACTCTCATGCTGAACGCTTATATTTACGATGGAAAACGCACGCCGTTTGGCCGCTATGCCGGCTCGCTCGCTAAAGTACGTCCCGATGACCTGCTTGCCAGCGCCATCAAGTCGGTGCTCGCGGGCAGCAAATTTAAAGCCGAACAGATCGAAGACATCGTCGTCGGCTGCGCCAACCAGGGCGGCGAAGACGCACGCTGCGTAGCACGCCATGCAGGATTGTCGGCCGACCTGCCGATTGAAATCCCGGGCACAGTCCTGCAGCGTAACTGCGCGAGCGGCCTCGGCGCGATTGCACACGCCGCGCATTCGATCACCGCGGGTGAAGGTGACGTTTTCCTTGTTGGCGGCACAGAAAGTATGAGCCGCGCGCCGTTCGTATTTGCAAAGAGTGAAAATCCGTTTGCGCGCGACCTGCGGATTTACGACAGCACGATAGGTCCGCGTTTTTCGAATCCCAAACTAAACAAGCTCTACGGCGATGACCAGATGCCGCAGACCGCCGACAACCTCGCCAAGGAATACGACATCAAGCGCGAAGAAGCCGACACATTCGCGCTGGCGTCGCAGCAGAAATATTCGATTGCCAAAGGCGAAGGCTTTTTTACCGGCGAAATCGCCCCGGTCGAGATGCCGGCCACCCGCAAGGGCCCGGCACCAGCCGTCGCCGACGACGAGCATCCGCGCCCGCAGACCGACATGGCGACCCTCGCCAAAATGAAGGTCCTCTATGAAGGCGGTGTCACCACTGCCGGCAATGCGTCAGGCGTCAACGACGGTGCGGTCGCAATTCTCATGGGTAGCCTGCAGGCGGGTGAAAAAGCCGGGATCAAGCCGATTGCGCGCGTCATCGCCACCGCAGCGATGGGCGTGCCCCCGCGCATCATGGGCATCGGCCCGGTCGCCGCCTCCAAGAAAGCGCTCGCTCGCGTGGGATTGACGATCAAGGACATGGACATCATCGAAATCAACGAAGCCTTCGCCACCCAGGTGCTGTCCTGCCTCAAAGGTCTCGGCGTTGCGTTCGACGACAAACGCGTGAATCCGAATGGTGGCGCAATTGCGCTCGGTCACCCGCTCGGCGCGTCCGGCGCACGTATCGCCTTGACTGCAGCGCGTCAACTCCAGCGCACCGGTGGACGCTATGCACTCGTCAGCCTGTGCATCGGCGGCGGGCAGGGCATGGCCGCGATTCTCGAGAGAGTCTAATCGGCTTCGAAGCTTAGCCACGGGCCGGTAGCGCAGTCGCTGCCGGCCTTTTTAATTTCCGGATGGGATACACCATGGCAGAAAATTCAACCGTAACACTGACCGGCGGCAGCTTCGACTGGCAGGACCCGCTGCTGATCGAACAGGAATTGACCGACGAAGAGCGGCTCGTGCGCGACACGGCACGTGCTTATGCGCAGGAAAAGCTGATGCCGCGCATCGTGCAGGCGAATCGCAATGAAACGTTCGACGTTGAAATCATGCGCGAAATGGGCGCGCTCGGTTTTCTCGGTTCGACACTTGAGGGATATGGCTGTGCGGGCATTGGCTACGTCGCTTACGGTCTGATCATGCGCGAACTCGAACGCGTCGATACCGCGTACCGCTCTGCGTGCTCGGTGCAAAGCGGGCTCGCGATGACGCCGATTTATGCTTACGGCAGTGAAGCGCAGCGTGAAAAATATCTGCCGAAGATGGCAACCGGCGAATTGCTCGGCTGTTTCGGTTTGACCGAACCCGATCACGGCTCGGACCCCGGCAGCATGACGACGCGTGCGCGCAAAGTCGACGGCGGCTATGCAATAAGCGGCACGAAATTGTGGATCACTCATGCGCCGATCGCCGACATCATGATCGTGTGGGCCAAGGATGATGGCGGCGTGATTCGCGGTTTTATCCTCGAGCGCGGCATGAAAGGCCTGACGACGCGCAAGATCGAAGGAAAATTTTCCGTGCGCGCGTCGCCGACCGGCGAAATCGCAATGGATCAGGTGTTCGTGCCCGAAGAAAATCTGCTGCCGAATGTGTCCGGACTCAAAGGCCCGTTTGGTTGCCTGAACAATGCGCGCTTCAGCATCTGCTGGGGCGCGCTGGGCGCGGCCGAATTTTGCTGGCATGCGGCGCGCCAGTATTCGCTCGACCGCAAACAGTTCGGCCGCCCGCTCGCAGCCAATCAGCTGATACAAAAGAAGCTCGCCGACATGCAAAGCGAAATCGCGATCGGCCTGCTTTCAGTCCTTCACGTAAGCCGCCTGCGCGAAAAGGGCAGGGCGACGCCCGAGATGGTTTCGCTGATGAAACGGAACTCGACCGGCAAGGCGCTCGACATCGCACGCGTCGCGCGCGACATGCACGGCGGCAACGGTATCTCCGACGAATTTCACGTGATCCGTCATGTGATGAATCTCGAGACGGTCAACACGCTCGAAGGCACCAGCGATATTCATGCGCTCGTGCTGGGACGCGCGCAGACCGGCATTTCAGCATTTAACTAGAAACTAAAAGCAACCGGAGGAGAACATGACGATACCAAGGCATCAGGAGCTCGCGTGCGCGCTGGCCGCTATTGTTTTCGCTGCGCCGGTTTTCGCCCAGACCTACCCGTCGAAAACAATACGCGTGATTGTCCCCTACGCGCCGGGCGGTTCAACCGACGTGGTGATGCGCATTATTGCGCCCCGCATGTCGGAACTGCTGGGGCAGCAGGTCGTGGTCGAAAACCGACCCGGCGGCTCGTCGACGATCGGACTCGATGCCGCGGCGAAATCACCGCCTGACGGCTATACGCTTGGCGTGCCCAATCTTACGTTCGGCGCGAACCCGAGCCTGATTAAAAAAATGCCTTTCGATTCCGAAAAGGACTTGGTGCCGGTCAGCCTTGTTTCGATCGTGACGCTCGTGCTGACGGTGCATCCGTCGGTGCCGGCACGCTCGGTCAAGCAATTGATCGCAATTGCGAAGAGCAAACCGAACAGTCTTAACTACGGTTCTGCCGGCAATGTCAGTGCGAACCACCTGGCGACCGAGCGCTTCAGCTACATGACCGGCATCAAGATGGTCCACATTCCGTATAAAGGCGGCGGTCCAGCCGTGATTTCGATCGTCAGCGGCGAAACGGCGATCCTGATGGCGACCATCCCGTCGTCGATTCAGCATTTCCAGAGTGGCCGGCTCATTCCGCTGGGCGTGACGACATTGAAGCGCAATGCAGCGCTGCCGGATATACCGAGCATTGCCGAAGCCGGCGTGCCCGGGTTCGAAGCGATCGAATGGAATGGCCTGATGGTGCCGGCCGGCACGCCGCCTGCCGTCATATCGCGTTTGCATCAGGCGATCGCGAAGTCACTCGCGATTCCGGAAGTCAAAGAGCGCATTCTCGCGCTCGGCGCGGATCCGGTCGGTAATACACCCGAGGAATTCAGCGCCTTCGTTAAAAAAGAGATGGCAACCTGGTCGAAGGTGATCAAGGAAGTCGGCATCACCATTGAATAAGCAACCGCATACAAGGAACGCGTAATGGGTTCATGGATTGAGCAGTTCCCGGGCAATATGAATTGGTCGAACGCAGCACTCGTGACCAAAGGCATGGCGCCCTACGGCGCAGTCGCACTGGGTGAAATCGACGACGTCTGCGAGCGTTTGAAATCGCGCCAGGCAGAACCTGATGCATGGCAGGAAGAATGGTGTGCAATGGCGCGCCGGCTCGAGAAAGTTGCCGACACGGCGGCAGCGGAAGGGCGCCAGCACACCGCCGGCAATTATTATCTGCGTGCCGGCATGTATTACTTCACCGGCGAGCGGTTCATCTATCCGGGACCGGCAAAGCTCGAGGTCGGCCTCAAATCGCTCCAATGCCAGCGTGCGGGGCTCGAACGCCGCTATCCGAACATGGAGTTTGTCGAGGTGCCGTTTGGTAATACGACGCTGCCGGCGATTTTCATGAAAGCACCCGGCGCCAAAGGCCGCGCCCCGACCGTCGTCGTGTTTGACGGCATGGATAACTGTAAAGAGATGAGCATTCTCTTTAACGGCCTCGAATTTGCGGCACGCGGCTGGAACACGCTCGCGATCGACGGACCGGGACAGGGCGAATCGCTGCGTCTGCGCGGCCTGTACGCCCGCCATGACTACGAGGTGGCTGGCAGCGCAGCGTACGATTATGTCGCCGCTCGGCCGGAGGTCGACGCTAAAAAGGTGACCGTCATGGGTTACAGTTTCGGCGGCTATTACTCGTCGCGTGTGGCTGCGCTTGAAAAGCGCTATGCGGCCGGCGTTGCTTTCGCCGCATTGCATTGGGACCTTGCCGGATGGCAAAGCGAGATCAAGCGGCGGCTGCAAATCGATCCGAAAAACACCGCGCAGTCGGCTTTCCACTTTCGCTGGATCATGGGCCACATCGACGACGGCGATGCCGCAATCGAGAAGGCGAAGAAGTTTTCGCTTGCCGGGGTCGCTGAACAGATCACCTGTCCGTTCCTGATTGTTCACGGCTCCGAAGATAAAGTCGTGCCCGTCGCATCGGCGCATAAGCTCTTTGATGCCGTCGGCTCCAAACGCAAAACACTGAAAATCCTGACGCCGGAAGACGGCGGCACCTATCATGCCCAAGCCGATAACCGGCAGGTCGGCGTCGATTACATTGCTGACTGGATCGGCGCGAACGTTTAGAGATTCCGGCCACGGCAGGGCGTGTGATAATGCCCCGCGTGTCCGAAATAAAATTATAAAAAGGCGGCCATGTCGACGATTGCGTGGGGGCGTTGCAGCACCATCTACGAAAACTTATCGCTCGAAGAACGCGCATGCTTAAAGAAACTTCGCGCTGAAAATGCGACGGACTGTCCCGAGCCGCTGCTGCTTGAATTCGAAGCGCTCGGCATTCTCACATTGGTGGACGGCGTCAGGGTGTTGACGGATGAAGGGCGTTTGCTGGCGCTCTTTTGTTGAACGCAACCGTTACTAACTTTCGATCATAGAATGGCGTCGATCACATTCTCGGCGTCAATTGAATGCGACCATTGCGCGCGTCGCTTCGCGCCACCGCGTGTTCCTTCGAACCTCAAGGCGCTGATCGCGTGGGTCAAGGCAGGGCGCGCTCTTAGCCTGTAAGCACTGCGGCGCGTGGTCCCGCGTCTCGCCCACCCGGGTTGTCTACGTGCGGCATCGCCCATTGCCACGGGTCGGAAAACCGTTAACGGCTGGGGAGCGTAGGGTTCAACATGTGGCGCTGCTTAGGCGTGTTAAGGGCTTGATGAACGGCCTTTGTGATGCGGAGTCCACCAGTCCATCGCAGCGCGATTACTACATGCGTTGTCTGGCGTCGCTCTATCAAGAACTCGCCATGGCTGAGATGCACTCAAGCATGGACGCATGCGTTGATACGATTCGTTCCGGTGTGCTGGACGTTAATTGGTTAGCAGTCCGGAACGATAGTCTCGACGGATAATTGTCACACACCAGCGCGATTGTTTGCGTGGCTTCGTTCGCTGCGGTAAATGTGGGTTATGTCAGGCATAGCGTTAAAGCAAAAACGGTCTGCTTTAAGTGCAACTCCAGCTATCCAGCGCGATTCGTTCGTTGCTTCCAATGCCAACCGCATTAATTTTAAGCGCTCTGGACATGGTCGCCGCAGGCGGCGTAGGATAGTTTCAAGCTTGTCGAGCAGCAGCAGAGGAGGCTACGGCGATGACGATTTCATGGACGCGTTGCAGCGAGATGCTCGATAAGTTGACGGCGAAAGAACGCGCTTG
Source organism: Betaproteobacteria bacterium (assembly GCA_028292435.1). Lineage (GTDB taxonomy): Bacteria > Pseudomonadota > Gammaproteobacteria > Burkholderiales > SG8-41 > PALSA-1004. Next base: position 44,046 of record JAQGMI010000073.1, on the reverse strand, counting down.
CCTAAAGAAACATCGAGACGGTGATTTGTCTGCCTGTCCGGACGAGATGCTGCAGCAGTTCGAAAGAATGCAGATCGTGGTGGTGGTTAACGGCGTGAGCGTTTTGACGGAGGAAGGGCGCTTGCTCGCGCTGTTTGCCTGACGTAAATACATAGGCGTTGTCCTACAGTAAGTTCATTCTCAGGCTGATAGAGTCGATTGGTTCGGTGGCAATGACTCTGTGGGGAGGGATTTACGCCGTGACCAGTTGGGACATATCGCGCTCTATTTCGAGTCTCAGGCGCGTCCGCGCGCTTTATACGGCGCTGGATGAAGGCCACGACTCAACGGATCGCCAACGCATAGCCTATTTGCGTTGTCTAAAAATTCTCGATCAAAAAATCGCCTTGGCGGAGATGCAGTTGAGTGCGTTCGGTTTCGCGCGGTTGGTTCGTTCAGCCTCGCTGTAAAAATTACAAAGTTTCCAATCGCATTCGTTTTCTACTTTCGTCGGCTGATTTTGCGCTAAAAAGTGCCGTTGTCATATAATTTAAGCCGAGATGTGGGCTCAGAAGAAAATAGTGCTGGTGGTCGATGACAATCACGATGCCGCCGACTCGCTGGCGATTTTGATACGGCTCCGAGGACACCAGTCGCTCGTGGCGTACGACACGGCGACCGGCCTTAAATTGGCGGAAGAGACTAACCCCGATGTCATCATCCACGACATTGGCTTGCCGATTACCGACGGTTACACGGCGGCTCGACAGCTTCGCAGCAATCCCAATTTCAAGAATACGTTGCTCGTCGCCTTAACGGCCTATTCGCTGACCCCTGACCGCAAGCGTGCAAAGTTGGCGGGTTTTGATTTTCATTTCGCGAAGCCGCTCGATCTGGATGACCTGGACGCCATCCTGTATCGGCGAGCGGGCTGACGTTACGTCGCTGCAAGATCGCCAGATCCGCTCGACATGTGCGTCTGGGCAGATGGGCTGAGCTGCTTTCAAGGCGTGCTCTCGTCCCGTATCATCATATTTTACATAATATACATTATACGAAGTAACAGTAGCAAGCTGGCATCAGCGCTACGCCGACTACCCAGCCTTCGAAAGAACCTCAACTACATTCGGGTGCTTCTTTTCCTTCGCGATACTGAGCGCAGTCCCGCCGGCGTCGGATTTCAAATGGGGATCGGCGCCGTTGGCCAGCAGGAAACTGACCATCATCGTGTGTCCTTCGCGCGCCGCCATCATCAACGGTGTCACGCCGTTCTCCGCGGTCGCATTGACCTTGGCCCCGTATGAAATAAGCAAACGCGCAGCGTCAACGTGGCCCATGACCGCCGCGTACATAAGCGGTGTCCAGCCGGGGAAATTGACCGAGGCACCGCGTTCGACCAAAGCGCGCGTAATTTCAACGTTTCCCTTGATAGCCGCCATCATGAGCGCCGTCTCGCCAAATTCATTGCGCGTCTCGACTTTGGCCCGAGCTGCCAGCAACTGCTTCACGACGCCGCTGCTGCCTTCCTTGGCGGCGATCATGAGCAGCGTATTACCTTCCTGGTCGCTGGTATCCGGGTCGAAGCCGCGTTTGATTAGTCCCGCAACAACGTCCGGCTTGTCCTGCTTGACTGCCGCAACCATCTCTTCGTAGGAACTCGCGGCCACGGCGAACTGGCAAAAAAGTGCCAAAATGACGCTTATCATTAATTTATAGTTAAACATTAACTTATCCTTCTATTGAACTGAATAGACGAAGATAATTATCTGTGGTGGCGGCGCATACCTGTGCAAAATCAATGCCTTTCAGCCGCCCGATTTCCTCCGCCACGTGCTTCACATATCCGGGCTGATTGGTGCGTCCGCGATAGGGGACGGGCGCCAAATAAGGGCTGTCCGTTTCAACCAGCATGCTTTCAAGCGGCACTTGGGTCGCCACGGCCTTGATGTCCTTTGCGTTCTTGAACGTCACAATGCCCGAAAACGAGATGTAAAACCCCAGATCCATGGCGCCCTGGGCAATTTCCATCGACTCGGTAAAACAATGCATGACGCCGCCCGCCTTGTCCGCGCCCTCTTCACGCATGATCCGCAATGTGTCTTCGGCCGCCGAGCGCGTATGGATGATGAGCGGTTTGCCGCATTCGCGCGCCGCCCGGATATGCGTTCGAAACCGCTCGCGCTGCCATTCGAGATCGCCTTGAAGCCGGTAGTAGTCGAGTCCCGTCTCGCCAATAGCCACGATTCTGGGATTGTCCGCAAGCTTTATAAGTTCCGTGACCGAAACCGGCGCAACCGCCTCGTAATCGGGATGCACGCCGACCGAGCCGTGAATGTGCGGATAGGTTTCGGCAATTCGCCGCACGCGCGGGAAATCTTCGAGCGTGACCGATACGCACAGCGCGCGCTCAACCGCGTTCTCCTTCATTAGGGCCAAAACCGATTCCAGGTTGTCGGCGATTTCCGGAAAATCGAGATGGCAGTGCGAATCAACGAGCATAGGTGGTCAGGTCTTCGCCGCGCAGCAACGCTGTATACGAAAACAGCAATTGCTCAATGTAGAGGCGGGCGTTAAGTGGATGATGGACGCTGCGCTGCTGGCGTACGAGCGTGCGATGGAACCGCGCGATGTCGATTGCGCGCAAGCGGTTAGCGAGTTGGCTGAGCGCTTTCGCGTAATCTGGGCTGTAGCGGACCGTGCCGACCGACTTCGCGCTCAGCAAGTCGTAGCTCCAGCGTTGCAGCCAGCCGAGCAGGCGCGGAATCGGGTATTCACGAATTTGTTCGGCGAGCGAAAACGCGTCGACTGCATTCGCAGCAAGTCCGCCGAGCAGTGCCTTGCGCTGTTGCCAGAATTCGCCGTCGTCGAGCGCTAGCGCGGCAAGCGGCGCATTGCCGGTCTGGGCAAGGCTCAATGCGGGTTCAGTGGCGCCCTGATCGCGAAGCCATTGCTCGGCGACTGCGACCGGCGGCGTAGGCAGGACGACTTGCTGGCAGCGGCTGATGATCGTCGCCGGGAGATAACTCGGACGATGAGCGACCAGCATGAAGCGCGTATTGGCCGGCGGCTCTTCAAGGCTTTTCAGCAATGCGTTGGCGGCATTCACGTTCAGTGTCTCGGCCGGATAGATCACGATCGTCTTGCCGCCGGTCTGATGCGCCGTCAGGTTGATGAAATCGTGCAGGTTCCTGACGTCTTCGACCGATATTTGCTGACTCGGTTTGCGCTCGCCCGTTGTTTCAAATTCAGGGCGCAGCGCTTCCGGCAGCAGTTCGCGGTAATCAGGATGCGCGTTCGTTGCAAACCAACGGCAGCTTTGACACTCAGCGCAGGCTGCCTGGTTGACCGGAGACTCGCACGCAAGCGACTGCGCGAGCTTGCGCACGAAGTCGAGTTTGCCGACGCCTTCCCTGCCCTTGAACAACAACGCGTGCGGCAGCCCTTCTTTACGCTGCAATATCTCGCGCCACTGCGTTTCGTGCCAGGGATATACGGTTACTGGCATAGCGGCTCCATGATTTCACGCAGCTCGCGCCGGATCAGTTCGATGGATGCGCCGGCATCGATGACACGGATGCGTTTGCTGTCTTCGCGCGCGCGTTGCAAATAACCGTCGCGCACGCGGCCGAAAAAATCGTCGCGCTCCTGTTCGAAACGGTCGGGCGTCTTGATGCTGCCCGCCCGCCGGCGTCCCTCTTCGGGCGCGAGGTCGAAGAGCAACGTCAAATCCGGCTGCAGTGTCCCCTGCACCCATTGCTCGAGCGTCAGCAGCCGCGCCCAGTCAACGCCGCGGCCGCTGCCCTGGTAGGCGAACGTTGCATCGGTAAAGCGATCGCAGAGCACCCAGTTGCCGCGCGTCAGGGCGGGCAGTATGACTTTGTCTAGATGCTCGCGGCGCGCCGCAAACATCAGCAACGCCTCGGTTTCCAGATGCATCGGCTGATCTTTGTCGAGCAGCAGCGCACGAAGTTTTTCGCCGAGCGAGGTGCCGCCGGGCTCGCGGGTCACGACTGCCTTGACGCCATGCTCTGCGAAAAACTCCGCGAGCCATGCGAGGTGCGTACTTTTTCCCGCGCCGTCAATGCCCTCGAGAGTGATAAATTTACCTTGCATGTTTTCAGTGGGCGCCGCGACGCTGATATTTTGTCACGGCGCGTTCATGCTCGCCCAGACTATTCGAAAAATGCGAAGAACCATTGCCGCGAGCGACGAAATAAAGCATCTTGCCGGGCGCCGGATTGAGCGCCGCGCTCAGCGCCGCAATCCCGGGCAGCGCAATCGGCGTCGGCGGCAACCCGGTTCTCACGTACGTGTTGTAAGGGCCGTCCTCGAGCAGGTCGCGCTTGCGCAAATTTCCGTCGAATTGCGCGCCGAGGCCGTAAATCACGGTCGGGTCGGTTTGCAGTTTCATGCCGATCCTGAGTCGATTGACAAATACCGCGGCAATCAAAGCCCGCTCGCCGGACTGGCCGGTTTCCTTTTCGATAATCGACGCCAGTATCAACCCTTCGTATGGATTAGCGAGCGGCAATCCGTCTGCACGTGTCGCCCACAGTGCATCGAGCTGGGTCCGCATGGCGCGATGCGCGCGCTGCAGCAGCGCGGTATCGCCTGCGCCGTTGGGGAAAAAATACGTATCGGGCAGAAACCAGCCTTCGGCAGACGATTCCCGGATGCCCAGCTTGCCCGCCAGATCCGCATCACTGATTCCGGCAGTCTCGTGCTTCAAGGCAGGATGCGCGTCGAGCGCCGCACGCAGCTGAAGCAGGGTCCAACCCTCGACGATGGTCAGCTGGTCTTGTCCGCGCACGCCGGAAGTGATTATCTGGAGCAGCTTGAGCGGGCTCACGTCGCCGCGAACTTCGTAGTTGCCGGCCTGGACGCGCGTCGCGTGTCCGCTCAACCGCCCGAGCACTTCGAATTGCCACGGCGATGAGATGACATGAGCGTCCTGCATCTGACGTGCCGCGCTGCGCAGGCTGCTGCCTTGTTTCAGCGTGAATTGCAGCGGCGTTGCGACAGTCGTCTCCAACCAGCCATAACCGAATAACCAGGCCCCAAACGCAACGGTCAAGGCGATTGTCAGCCACAGCAAGCGCCTGATGAAACGCTTAAGCGTCCTGAGCATCGTCAATCCATTGCTGCATCTGCATCGTGATTTTGCTCTGGGGCCACTTCATTCGGTCGAGCTGAATGACTGGCCACAGACCGATTACGCTGTTGACGACAAATACCGCATCGGCAGCGAGCAATTGATCGAGACTGATGGCGGTGACCACCACCGGTACCGCATGTGCTTTCGCAAGCTCGATCACAAGTTCTCGCATGACGCCGCTGACCCCGCAGGCGCGAAGGTCTGGCGTCTGCAAGGCGCCCTGCTTCTCAATAAAGACGTTACTCATCGTGCCGCCGATTACATTGGCGTTGGCATCGCACATCAGGCCTTCTGCGATGTCGGCATCGTTCCATTCGGCGCGCGCAAGTACGTTTTCGAGTCGGTTCAAGTGCTTGATCCCGGCAAGCGCCGGTTGCGACGAATAGCGCAGGCGGCAGACACGCGCCGCAATACCCTTGCTGTTGTTATCCGCGGCGTGAGCCGGCCACGCGCCTGCAATGACGACTCGCCTTACTGCAACCGCGGACGGCATGGCGTAACCGCGCGCGCTGTCGCCCCGCGTGATGACGATCTTGATAATGCAATCAGGTGTATCGATCTGAGCAAGATCCCGCTCGAGCGTTTGTGCGGGCGGGCAGTCGATGCCTAGCGCGTGGCAGTCGTGGGCGAGCTTTGCATACTGGCGCTGCCACAACACCGGCTTGCCGCGCATGACTTTGAAAGTGCGGAACACGCCGTCGCCATAGGCAAATCCGCGGTCGCGCGCGCTGATGCTTTCACCGGCGAGTCCGTCAACGAGAATCATGCGATTGAGCGTGGAGTAAGCGACGCCTCACCCGGCGTCACGGCCAATCAGACTGCGCGGAATACGAGTGTGCCGTTGGTGCCGCCGAATCCAAACGAATTCGACACCGCGACGTTGATCTTCATCTTGCGCGCCTCGTTGGGCACGTAATCGAGATCGCATTGCGGATCCGGATTGACGAGATTGATCGTCGGCGGCGCGATCTGCTCGTGCATGGCGAGCGCGGTAAAGACCGCCTCGATTCCGCCGGCCGCGCCGAGCAAATGGCCGGTCATCGACTTGGTTGAGCTGACTGCGAGCTTTTTTGCGTAATCGCCGAAGCAGCGCTTGACCGCAATGGTTTCGGCGATATCGCCGAGCGGCGTCGAGGTGCCGTGCGCATTGATGTAATCGACTTGATCGGCGTTAACGTTGCCATTGCGCAGTGCATTGACCATGCAGCGCGCAGCACCCGCGCCGTCTTCGCATGGCGCGGTAATGTGATGCGCGTCGGCGCTCAAGCCGTAACCGGCGAGCTCGCAGTAAATGCGTGCACCGCGTTTTTTGGCATGTTCATATTCTTCGAGCACGAGCACGCCCGCGCCCTCGCCCAGCACAAAACCGTCGCGGTCTTTGTCCCACGGCCGGCTCGCGAGTTCGGGCGCATCGTTGCGCGACGACAATGCGCGCGCCGCGCAAAAGCCGCCGACGCCGAGCGGCGAGACCGTCGATTCGGCGCCGCCCGCGATCATGACATCCGCGTCGCCGTATTCAATGAATCGGCCTGCTTCGCCGATACAATGATTGGCGGTCGTGCACGCCGTAACGACCGCGATATTCGGCCCCTGCAACCCATACATGATCGATAGCTGGCCCGAGATCATGTTGATGATCGTGCCCGGCACGAAAAACGGCGATATCTTGCGCACGCCGCCGGCGAGCATTGCATCATGCGTGGTTTCGATCAACGGCAGGCCGCCGATGCCCGAGCCGATGCAAACGCCGATCTGCTCGCGATTTTCCTGCTCGAGATTGAGGCCGGAATCCTTTATCGCATCAATGCCGGCAGCGAGGCCGTAGTGGATAAAGGTATCGAAACGCCGCGCTTCTTTCGGCGACAGCCATTTGGCCACATCGAAGCCCTTAACCTCGCCCGCAATCTGGCTCGGATAGGTGGCGGGATCGAAGCGCGAGATGCGCGTAATTCCCGACTTGCCTGCGACGATGTTTCCCCACGCCTCGGGAATCCCGATTCCGACGGGAGAAATGATGCCGAGCCCGGTGACAACTACTCTGCGTCGTGCCAATGGAATTCCGCGGCGTTATGCCTGTGGGACTTACTTGAGATGGGATTTGACGTAATCGGTCGCTTGCTGGACCGTCGTGATTTTCTCGGCTTCTTCGTCAGGAATCTCGCACTCGAACTCTTCCTCCAGCGCCATCACGAGTTCGACGGTATCGAGGGAATCGGCACCCAGGTCGTTCACGAACGACGATTCATTCTTGACATCGGCTTCGTTGACGCCCAGTTGTTCTGCCACAATTTTCTTGACGCGCTGCTCTATATTTTCCATCTAAAGATCCCCTCAGGAGTGATGCGGTTTTATGCGGAACGTATTTTACCAAATCCGGCGCGCGCTATCTAACTTGTGCAATCGGCGCGCTAATCCATCAACATTCCGCCATTGACATGTAAGGTTGCGCCGGTAATGTAACCGGCTGCCGGCCCCGCCAGAAAAGCCACCGCGGCGGCGATGTCTTCGGCTGCCCCGAGGCGCGCAAGCGGGATCTGCGCGATCAAAACGGCGCGCTGTTCCGTGCTGAGTTCACGCGTCATGTCGGTATCGATAAAGCCCGGGGCGACGCAGTTGACGGTGATGTTGCGGCTGCCGATTTCGCGAGCAAGCGATTTACTGAAACCGATCATGCCGGCCTTTGCTGCCGAGTAATTCGTTTGCCCTGCATTGCCGGTTACGCCCACCACCGAAGTGATGTTGATAATCCGGCCGTGGCGCGCCTTCATCATCGCGCGAATGACGAGCTTCGACAGGCGGTACACCGATTTGAGATTGGTCGACATGATGTCGTCCCATTCTTCTTCTTTCATTCGCAGCAGCAGGTTGTCGCGCGTGATGCCCGCGTTGTTGATGAGAATCGCGATGTCGCCGCATTGTTTTTGCACGGCGCTCATGACTGCTTCGACTTGCGCGGCGTCGTTCACGTTGAGTGCAAAGCCCGCGCCTTTAATTTGGGCGGCTGCAAGGTAAGCGCCGATCGCTTGTGCCCCGGCTTCACTGGTGGCCGTGCCGGCGACGACAGCGCCCTGCTTGCCGAGTTCGAGTGCAATCGCCTTGCCGATGCCGCGTGACGCCCCCGTGACGAGTGCTATTTGTCCGTTCAGCATCAGGCGGCCTCGCGAAAAATCTGGAGCGATTGAGTCAACGACGCTGCATCCGCGATCGCAAATCCCTGCAAACCGCCTTCAATGCGTTTGGTCAGACCGGCAAGCACTTTGCCCGGTCCGCATTCGCCGACGTGCGTCACGCCCGCACGCGCCATATGTTGAATCACTTCGACCCAACGCACCGGGCTGCACGCCTGACGCGCGAGTGCGGCTTTGATCTGCTGCGGATCACCGACGACGGCGACATCCACATTGTTCACGATCGGAATTCGCGGCGCGTTGAAATTAATTCCGGCAAGCGCTTTTTCCAACCGCTCTGCTGCCGGCTTGAGCAATGACGCGTGAAACGGCGCGCTCACCGGTAACATCACGGCACGCTTCGCACCTTTAGCTTTCGCTGAGGCCGCAGCTCGTTCCACAGCCGCCTTATGGCCGGCAATCACGACCTGGCTTGGCGCATTGAAATTGACTGCTTCCACAACCTCACCTTGCGCAGCCTCGGCACACGCTGCACGCACCGCGTCATCATCGAGGCCGAGAATCGCCGCCATCGCACCGGTGCCAACGGGTACCGCTTCCTGCATGGCTTGCGCGCGCAACCGTACCAGCGGCAATGCGTCGCGCAGCGACATCACACCCGCGACCACGAGCGCGGTGTATTCACCAAGGCTGTGGCCGGCAACCATCGCCGGCTCAAGACCGCCCGCATCGCGCCATGCGCGATAAACCGCATAACCCGCCGTGAGCATCAAGGGCTGGGTATTGACGGTCGAATTCAGTTCTTCCGGTGTGCCATCCCCGGTGAGTTGCCATAAATCCTGATCGAGGATGTCGGCCGCTTCCGCGAACGTTTCACGCACCGGTTTGCTGTCGCTGAAGCTCTGCAGCATGCCGACCGACTGCGACCCCTGCCCTGGAAAAACCAACGCAAGCTTCATTCCTGCTCCTAGAATTCCACGAGGGCAGCGCCCCAGGTAAAGCCGCCGCCTACACCTTCGAGCAACACTTTGTGGCCGCGCTTAATCCGGCCGTCGCGCACCGCCACGTCAAGCGCAAGCGGTACCGAAGCGGCCGATGTGTTCGCATGGCGATCGACCGTTATGATGGTTTTGCCGGCAGGAATACCCAGCCTTTTCGCAGTTGCATCGAGTATGCGCACGTTCGCCTGATGTGGAATCAACCAGTCAATCTCGGCCGGTTCCATCTTGCAGAGCGCCAAGGTTTCGCGCGCGACCTCGTCGAGCACGCGTACCGCTAGTTTAAAAACGGCCTGGCCGTCCATTCTCAGGAACGGATCGCCGGTGACCTTGCCGTCGCGCACATGACCGGGCGTCGATAAGATTCCGCTGTGCGAACCGTCCGCATGCAGCACGCTTCCCAGGACGCCTGGCTTTTCGGCCGCGACCAGCACCACCGCGCCAGCGCCATCGCCAAACAGCACGCAGGTGCCGCGGTCCTGCCAGTCGAGAATGCGCGAGAACACTTCGGCGCCCACGACCAGCACACGCTGGTATGCGCCGCCGCGTATATATTTGTCCGCGATATCGAGCGCGTACACGAAGCCCGAGCACACCGCCTGCACGTCGAACGCCGGGCAACGCTTGGCGCCGAGTTTGGCCTGCAGCACGCACGCAGTACTCGGGAAAATAAAGTCGGGCGTCGACGTCGCAACGATGATGAGATCGAGATCGGTGGCGGCAATCCCGGCAGCGTCCAGTGCCAGCGTCGAAGCGTGATGTGCCAGATCGCTGCACACCTGGTCGGGATCGGCGAGATGCCGCTGCAATATGCCGGTGCGGGTGCGGATCCACTCGTCCGATGTATCGACCCGGCGCGCGAGTTCATCGTTGGTGACGACGTTGGCCGGGAGATAGCTGCCCGTGCCGGCAATGCGCGAATAAATCAAGCGGCGTTTTCCTGGATGACCGACATGCGGTCGGTGATTTTTCCGAGCACGCCGCTGCGCGCTTCTTCGGCCGCGCGTCCGATGGCAATGCGAAATGAGGTGCGATCGGCCGATCCATGGCTCTTGATGACGATGCCGCGCAGGCCGAGCAGTGTCGCGCCATTGTAATTGCGAGGATCGAAGCGCCGTTTGAATGCATTGAGCACGGGCAGCGCCGCGACGCTCGCGACCCGCGTCAACAGATTGCGGCTGAATTCTTCACGCAAATGATTGGCGAGCATGCGCGCAATGCCTTCGGACGCTTTAAGGGCGACATTGCCGACGAATCCGTCGCAAACCACCACGTCGGTCGTACCTTTGTAAATATCGTCGCCTTCGACATTGCCGTAGAAATTCAGTCCGCTCGCGCGCAGCAGTTCGGCGGCATGCTTGACGACTTCGCTGCCCTTGATATCTTCCTCGCCGATATTGAGCAGGCCGACGCTCGGGCGTTCCTTGTTTTCGACGGCGCTGACCAGCATCGCGCCCATGACGCCGAACTGCAGCAAGTGTTCAGCCGTGCAATCGACATTGGCGCCCAAGTCGAGCATGTAAGTGCGGCCGGTCACCGCAGGCAGCATCGAGCAAATTGCGGGGCGCTCGATGTCAGGCAGCATTTTCAGCACAAAGCGCGAGATGGCCATTAAAGCGCCCGTGTTGCCGGCGCTGACACAGGCATGCGCGGTGCCGTCTTTCACGAGATTAATGGCGACTCGCATCGACGAATCTTTTTTGCCGCGCAAGGCACTTGCGGGCGCTTCATCCATCGTGACCGATTCACTTGCATGCTGAACGGCAGTGCGCGCCATCAGCGTGCTGGTGGCTTTTCGCAATTGAACGTCGATGTCGTCCTTCAATCCGACAAGGACGATATTGACGTCTTCATGGAGGCGCAGAAAATCAAGCGCTGCGGGCACCGTGACATGAGGGCCATGATCTCCCCCCATGCAATCGACGGCGACGGTTACTTGCATCTCACGTCCTCACCGGCGCTGGCCGTACATGCAGTACGTAAAAAGGCGCGCGTGAACACGCGAATGGACAACAACCGCAGCAACCTTATTCGTCTTTGGTTTTGACGACTTTTTTGCCGCGGTAGTAACCGGTCGGGCTGATGTGATGGCGCAGGTGCACTTCGCCAGTGGTCGGCTCGACTGCCAACGGCGGCGCGGTCAGAAAATCGTGCGAGCGATGCATGCCGCGCTTCGAGGGTGATTTCTTGTTTTGCTGGACTGCCATTTTGAAGCTCCTTTACGTTCGGTTCTTGTTACGTTCCTGCGCCAGCTTAGCCAGCGCGGCAAACGGCGACGCGGCCGGATCGCCCGCTTCCTTCACCGCCGGACTGCACTCATTCTCCGCATGCCGCGGCGAGAGCGGTATAGCGAGCAATACTTCGTCTTCCACCAACGACCACACATCAACCGCCGCACTTGCCGGCACTCCATCGAGATCTTCGATCTCCCCTGTTTCGCCGCCGGCATCGGCCGTCAAAACCAGCAAATTCGCTTGCACGGACACCGGGTATACCAGTTTGCCCAAACAGCGTTGACATTGCAGGTTGATGCCGCCGTCGACCATCAGGTGCAACCGTAAGCGCTGTCGCGCGTCCTGGCCGCCCTTCAACTCAAAATACAACGCACCTTCGGTGTCGAACAAGCTGTCGGCGAGTCTTGTAAGCTCGCTGACGGGCGCGTTGCCAGTCAATTGCTCGCCGGCGCGGGCGAATTCAACGCTGTCGATCAGGGCCCGTGCAGACATAAACCGCGCATGATAGTATTTTTGCTCGATTTTGTCAAAACAGAATAACAGAATCTCTATTTAACGCAGGGACTTAGCAAGGGCAACGATGCAGCAAAACGTCCCCGCCAAGCTCGTTCTGGCGTCCACCTCGCGCTACCGCCGCGAGCTCCTCGCCCGCCTGCGGATTCCGTTTGAGGTGGCCGCCCCCAACGTCGACGAAACGCCGATCAACAACGAGACGCCGCACGCGCTTGCACTACGGCTTGCGGACAGCAAGGCACGCGCGGTGCAAGCGCAATGGCCGGACGCACTGATTGTCGGCAGCGACCAAGTCGCTGTCGTGGATGACGAGATACTCAACAAACCGGGCAACTTCGACACCGCGCGAAAGCAGTTAAGACAGATGCGCGGCAAGCCGGTTTCGTTTCATACCGCGTTAAGCGTGCTGAATACCCGCACCGGACAGGCGCAAACCGCGCTCGTCCCGGTAACGGTCCACATGCGCAACTACACCGATGAACAGATCGAGCGTTATCTGCACGCCGAGCAACCGTATGATTGCGCAGGCAGCGCCAAAATCGAGGGCCTCGGAATTACGCTCGTCGCCAGGCTTGAAGGCGATGATCCAACCGCGCTGATCGGACTGCCGCTGATTACACTAAGCAACATGCTTCGTAACGAAGGGCTGGAACTGCCTTGATCATTGCAGCAACTGCACTGCATCTAATCCCGGTGACGCTTGGTGCGGGCGACGCTCACTTGATGTTGCCGCCATCCGCCATTCAAGCCGCGTGCAGACTTGATTACTTTCTCGCCGAGAATGCCAAAACCGCCAGGCAATTTTTAAAAAGCATCGGCCACCCGCGACCGCTGCGCGAAGTTCAGATCGAATGCTTTGACAAAGACAGTTCGCTTGAAAATGCGGTCGAATTGTTAAAGCCGCTGCTCGCAGGACGCAGCGCCGGAGTGCTCTCCGAAGCGGGCAGCCCGGCGATTGCCGATCCCGGCGCGTTGCTCGTCACGGCGGCACATCAACTGCGCATCCGCGTTGTCCCGCATGTCGGCCCGTCAGCTATCGGGCTGGCATTGATGGCGTCCGGATTCAATGGACAGCATTTTTCGTTCAACGGCTATCTGCCGGTGCCGAACGACGAGTGCCGGCGCTCCATCGTCGCGCTCGAGCGCGAATCGCGCGAGCATGACGTGACTCAAATTTTTATCGAAACGCCATACCGTAACGATCAACTGCTACAGGCGTTTTTGGAAACCTGCGCGGCGAACACGCGGTTATGCGTTGCGAGCGATCTCACGCTCTCAACCGAATCGGTGCGAAGCGCCACGATTGCCGGGCTCAAAAAGGAATCGCTGGAAATCGGCCGTCGGCCGAGCGTATTCCTGCTTTACGCGAAGTGATCAGCGCAACTGGGCGCCGCCGGTCGCGGTAACTTTCACCAGCGCTTCGGCCATTGCAGCACCGAAACGTCGCGCCACGCGTTCTGCAATATTTTCGTGCGGCGTAAAGTCGACCACGTCTCCGGCTTTGATAACGTCGCGCGCGACTGAATCGACGCTACCGAGCGCGTCGGCCAGTCCGAGTTCGATGCTTTTCGGTCCGACCCATACAAGTCCGCTGAACATCTCCGGCGTTTCCTTGAGACGCTTGCCGCGGCCCTGTCGCACCACCGTAATGAATTGCTCGTGGATTTCAGCGAGCATTTTTTCCGCGAATGCTTTGTGCGCGGGATTTACCGGCGAAAAAGGATCGAGAAATTTCTTGTTCTCGCCCGCCGCGATGGCACGCCGCTCGACGCCCAGCTTATCCATCGTCCCGGTAAACCCAAATCCGTCCATGACGACGCCGATCGAGCCGACAATGCTCGCCTTATCGACATAAATCTTGTCCGCCGCCGCCGCCACGTAATAGCCGCCGGACGCGCAGATGTCTTCGACGACTGCATACAGAGGAATGTTCGGATACAAGGCACGCAGGCGCTTGATCTCATCGTTGATATAGCCGGCCTGCACCGGGCTTCCGCCGGGACTATTGATTCGCAGGATGACGCCTTGGGTGTTGCCGTCTTTAAATGCCGCCTGCAGGCCGGAGGTCACATTATCCGCGCTTGCCTGGCTGTCCGATGCAATGACTCCGCGCAGCTCGACCATCGCCGTATGCTTGCCGGTCGATTTGTCGCCGCCTTTCTTGAGCCAGCCCATACCGAGGAAAAGCACCAGGAACAAATAAGCCATAACGAGAATTTTGAACGCCATGCCCCAGCGACGCGCGGTGCGCTGTTCGGCGATCGCGGCAAGTGCAACTTTTTCAAGCACGGTGCGCTCCCAACCGTCGCCGGTGTTGCGCGGATCCAGATCAGCCATCGTGATTTCTTTCTATAAAGGCGGGTAAAAAAGTGCTCGGCAAACGTGCTCAGGCGTATATCGATCGCTGCTTTACGCGGTTTTGGCTTCCAGCAGGTAAACGCTGCCATCGCGTTCTTCGACATGCGCACGGATAAGGTGTGCACCTTTGCACGGCCCCATTATGCAATGACCAGTATCCGGCTCGTAAGTTGCGCCATGAGTCGCACAAACCAAGTATAACCCAGCTTTATCGTAGAACTCGCCTTCCATCCAGTCGAGTTCGACTGGAATATGCGCGCAACTGTTAAGGTAAGCGAAAACCCGTCCGTCATATCGAATCACAAATGCAGCGGCCTCGCGTCCGTGCGTGGTTAGTTTAAAGCGCACGCCCGGACCACCCTCGATCAGCGCGGCGCTAGCGCAGATCAAGCGTTGTGCTTGAGCCATTGCCACAAATCCTGTGAAGATGCAGCGCACGCGATCGGCCGCAATTCGAGCAGCTGCTCGCGAGGATGGGCGCCGTACGTGACTGCGACGCTTGCGACGCCCGCGCTCGCCGCCATCTGCAGGTCGTGCGTGGTATCGCCTATCATTACGGTGCGTTCCGGCGTCGTGCCGAGCGTTTTCATCAGATCGAGCAACATGGCCGGCGCGGGCTTGGTCGCCGATTCCTCACCGCATCTCGTCGCATGGAAGTAGCGTGCAAGCGCCGTTTTCTCGAGCGCGCGGTCGAGACCACGACGGCTCTTGCCTGTCGCAATCGCCAGCTGATGGCCGGCGCCATGCAAATGCTTGAGCATGGATTCGACGCCCCCAAACAGCGGCGTGTGCGGCTCACCAGCGCGAAAATGATGTCCATAGCGCTCGACGACTCGAGGATAAACGTCCGTACTTACGCCGGGCAGCACATAGGCCATCGCATCGTAAAGCCCAAGCCCGATGATATGCATCGAACGTTCATCGGATGGCACCGGTAACCCGGCGTCGGCACAGGCGGCCTGCAGCGACGCGACGATTACAGCGGTCGAATCGACCAACGTTCCGTCCCAGTCGAATACTACGAGATCGAAGTGTTTAGCCACGTGCGTCAGTCCAGACTGCCGATAAAATTTTGCAACTCGGGCGGCAACGGCGCCTCAAATACTAGTTTGGCGCCGCTTGCCGGGTGCTTAAGTCCTACACTGACCGCGTGCAGGAACATACGCTTTAGGCCCTGCCGCGTGAGTTCTTTGTTGAGTTCGAAGTCGCCGTACTTGTCGTCTCCCGCGATTGGAAAGCCGAGATGTGAAAGATGGACGCGGATCTGATGTGTACGACCGGTTTTCAGTTCGGCGCGAAGCAAACTGTAATCGCGCCATACCTGCTTGAGTTCGAACACGGTGTGCGATTCCTGCCCGTCCGCCTTGACCGCGACGCGCCGCTCGCCGGAAGGCAGCAGGTATTTGTGTAAATTGAGCCGCACCGCCTGTTTCTGGTTGCGCCAGACGCCCTTGACCAGTGCAACATAATATTTCTTGAACTGGCCTTCGCGCAGGGCGGCGTGCATTGTGGTCAAGGCGCTGCGCTTTTTCGCGAGCAAAAGCACGCCCGACGTGTCGCGGTCGAGCCGGTGGACGAGTTCAAGATACTTCGCCTGAGGCCTCTGGCCGCGCAACTGCTCAATTACGCCGAAACTGACGCCGCTGCCGCCGTGAACCGCGAGACCGGACGGCTTGTTGAGCGCGATCAGGTATTCGTCCTCAAACAGGACCGCGCGCTCGAGTTCGGCGCTGACCGGGGGTGCCGCTTTGGCCGGCCGTTCGGCGACCCTGACCGGCGGGATACGTAGCTCGTCACCCGACTGGATTCGATAGTCCGGCTTGGCCCGCCCGCCGTTGACCCGGACTTCGCCGCTGCGCAGAATCCGGTAAACGTGGCTTTTGGGCACGCCTTTGAGCAGCTTCACCAGATAGTTATCGATGCGCTGGCCGGCGGCCTCCTCCCCGACCTTACGTCGGGATACCGATATTTTGCCCAAATCCTTCATTTTGCTTATACTATTTGGCGGTTAGCAGACTTTCAGGACAGTAATGTCCCAAGCCTCAGGCGGCTCACCGCGGCGTTTTTTGCCGCAGGTAACGCCGGGCGGAATGGCCCAGTGCCATGAAGATGCTATCCAGGTACGGAAGAACACGACGCGGGAAAAATTCCCGCCGGTGGGACAACCGATTGCCGAAACCCAATGGTTAACGTCGCTCACCAGTAAAAGTAGCGATGGTAGTCGAAATACGCGCTCATAGCACACGAAAACCTTTGTTGACGCAGCCACCGCGGTCACCGTGCGATGCACCAGCCGCCTTGCTGCTCACTGACGAATTTAACGGCAAACAGCGAAAGTCATTATTAACTAGTCACCCACCAATGAATATCAAGACTCGTGACTGAATGATTGAGCATTAACGCGCGGAACGCTGTATTTCCGCGCGCGAGTTTGCCCATCCCGTGTGACTGAGCGCGGGAGAAGAAAAAATGAAACGCATGTTGTTTAACGCGACGCAGTCGGAAGAACTGCGAGTCGCGATAGTAGATGGCCAGAAACTGCTCGATCTGGACATAGAATCCGCCGGTAAGGAACAGCGCAAGAGCAATATTTACAAAGGCGTCATCACCCGTGTCGAGCCCAGCCTCGAAGCGGCCTTTATCGATTACGGTAGCGAACGCCACGGATTTCTTCCCTTCAAGGAAGTTGCCCGCGCCTATTTCAAACAAGGCGTAGACGTCTCTCACGCACGCATTCAGGACGCATTGCGCGAAGGCCAGGAACTCATCGTTCAGGTCGATAAGGACGAGCGCGGCACTAAGGGCGCAGCGCTGACGACTTTCATCAGCCTGGCCGGACGTTACCTGGTGTTGATGCCGAACAATCCGCGCGGCGGCGGCGTATCCCGCCGCGTCGAAGGCGAAGAACGCGCCGAATTGCGCGAGACCATCGATCAGCTTGAAGTGCCCCAGGGCATGAGCGTCATCGCGCGCACCGCCGGCATCGGCCGCAACGCCGAAGAACTCGGCTGGGACTTGAATTACCTGCTGCAATTGTGGCGCGAGATCGAGAATGCATCGACCGGCCAGAACGGCGCCTTCCTGATTTATCAGGAATCAAGCCTCGTCATTCGCGCAATCCGCGATCACTTCTCGCAGGACATCGGCGAAATCCTGATCGATACCGAAGACATTTACGAACAGGCGCGCGCCTTCATGGGCCATGTGATGCCGGCCAACGTGAATCGCGTCAAGCTCTACAAAGACGACGTGCCGCTGTTTTCGCGTTTCCAGATCGAACATCAGATCGAAACCGCGTTTTCACGACAGGTCAACCTGCCGTCAGGCGGTGCCATCGTTATCGATCACACCGAAGCCCTGGTTTCAATCGACGTCAACTCCGCGCGTTCGACGCGCGGCGCAGATATCGAGGAGACGGCGTTTCGCACCAATCTCGAAGCCGCTGACGAGCTCGCGCGCCAGTTGCGGCTGCGCGATCTGGGCGGCTTGATCGTCATCGACTTTATCGACATGGAAAGCGGACGCAATCAGCGCGAAGTCGAAAACCGCCTGCGCGATGCGTTGCACGTCGATCGTGCGCGCGTGCAGACCGGCAAAATTTCGCGCTTTGGCCTGCTCGAATTGTCGCGCCAGCGGCTGCGCCCCGCGCTGGCCGAAGGCAGCCATATCCCCTGCCCGCGCTGCCACGGCACCGGCCACATCCGCGGCATTGAATCGACGGCTTTGCATATCCTGCGCATCCTGCAGGAAGAGGCGATGAAGGAAAATACCGGCGCCGTGCATGCGCAAGTGCCGGTCGATGTGGCAACGTTTCTGCTCAATGAAAAGCGCGCCGAGTTTCATTCAATCGAGCAGCGGCTCAAGGTCAATGTCGTTTTGATTCCGAACATTCATCTCGAGACGCCGAATTACACGGTTACACGCCTGAAACACGAAGAACTCAATCAGGCCGATCTGCCGCCGCCGAGCTACGAAATGGTCGTCATGCCGGAAAAAGCGGAAGACGGATTGCCTTCGGCGCAAACCGAAACCGCCACGCCGCGTCAGGAAGCCGCAGTCAAGGGCATCACACCGTCGCAACCGGCGCCTATCGTCGATCACACGCCCAAGGCCGTACCTGCGCCCGCGGCGCCGCACGGCGACGCCTCCATCATCAGCAAGATCTTCGGCTGGTTCAAGCGGCCGGTGAGCGAAGTGGCCGAAGCGAAACCGCAAAGCAATGCACGCGATCGCACAGATCGCGGTGATCGTGGCGAGCGGCCGGAACGCGGCCAACGCCGCGGCCGTCCCAATGGCCAGCGCCGCGATAACAAGCGTGACGAGCCGCGCGGCGAGCGAACTCACCAGGCACCGCGCGATGAGGCAGGTGCCGACGGTCAGCGTAGCCAGCAGCGTGGTCGCGGCGGCGAACCGCGTCCTCCGCGTGAACCGCGTGAACCGCGGCCGCCGCGCGATGGCCAGGAACATCAGCAGGCACGTCGTGATGGACAGCAACCGCGGCAGCCGCGCCCAGAACGTCAGGATCAGGCGCCGGTAGAAGCCGGTGGCGCGCCTGCATCGACTGGCACGCCGCGCGAACAGTCACCACGTCCCGAAGGCGAAGCACGCGAGGGCGGCCGGCGCCGCCGCCGTGGCGGTCGCGGCGGTCGCGATCGCGCTGAACGGCATGAGGCGCAAGGCCATGCGGAAACCGCACAACCGGTTTCAACCGGTAACAATGGCGTCGAGTTGGAAGCTGCGCCAGCGGTTGCGGAAAGCACTCCCGCTGAGTCGTTTGCTCCTTATCAGGCAACACTGCCTGACGTTCAGGCCCCCGCTGCCGCACCTTACGAGCCACCGCAACCCGCGATCGTTGAGGAAGTAGCTGCACGGCATGAACCGCAACCGGCACCGGTGGTTGAGCGCGTCATCGAACGCGTCGAGGCAGTCACAGCACCCGCTGTGCCTGTTGCGCGGGAGCCTATCGTGCTGCCGTCCGACCTCGAGCAGATCGAAACCAGCGCCGAGAAATTGAGCGTCGCATCAGGCCGGGTCGAACCGCCGCCGCCGCCGCGTGCACCGCGAGTGCGGACGCCGCTCTCCTCGGTCAGCAACGAACCGCTGCAGCAAGTAGAAACGAGGAAGTGAAATTAAAAAATGCCGGGACATTCCCGGCATTTTTTTCAGCGCCGTTTTTTTTCGATATGCGCGATCAGGCTTGTGCTGACCGCCTCAATCATATCGAGCACCTGTTCGAACCCGCGCGGACCGCCGTAATAAGGGTCCGGGACTTCGCGCCCTTCGAAGGCAGCGTGAAAATCGCAATATAGCGCGAGCTTACCGGCGTGATGCGGAGGGCATAAGCGTTCGAGCAGGGCAAGATTGTGACGATCCATGGCGACGACGTAATCGAATTGCTCGAAATCGTGGCTGCCGACTTTGCGGCCGCGCAGCTGGCTCATGTCGTAGCCGCGCCGGCTCGCCACGTACTGCGCGCGATGATCGGGCGCTTCATCGAAGTGATAACCATGCGTTCCGGCGGAATCGCACTCGATGACGTCTTTCAGCCCCGCTTTCGCGATGGCGTGCCTGAACACCGCTTCCGCGGTTGGTGATCTGCAGATATTGCCCATGCAGACAAATAGAACGCGAATTTTCGATTGTTCGGACATGGAGAAAACGAATAATGAGGCGTAGTTGCAATGATAAACTTTGGCGTGCGCACATAGTGCACCGACCGCGCCAAACCACTCCCTGAACTTTACGCCTCGCGCTCTCTCCAACTGGACTGTGATGAATTTTAAATTCCGCGTGCCGACCGGCCTCTTCCCCTCATCGATGCTCGGAAGGCTGCTCGCTGCCCTGCTGACCGCCAGCCTCGCGATCGTGGGCCTGTTCTTTTTGGCGTTTGCCCTGGTTGCTGCCGCATTGATAGCGGCAGTCGTAATCGCGCGGCTGTGGTGGGTCGCGAGAAAGTTGCGCACACAGCGCGACGCGAGCGTCATCGAAGGCAGCTATTCAGTCGAAACCGACTTGACACCTGCGCTTGATGACGTAAGCACTAAGCCGGGTCCGACGAACCGCGACTGATCTTTGCATCGGCGGCGGATCGCAATCCGCGCCAGGTCAAGACGGTCGCGGCCCCTGCTGCTGCCATGCCGGCCGCCGAACCTGGCGCCGGCGCGCCGGTACTTCCGGCGCTTTACGGGCGTATTCACGAATGCGCGCCGTTATCGCTGCCCGTATCTCTTCGGGCACTGTACGCGCGGCGAACTCGAAGCGCGAACTGATCGCATTGGCGTTGCTCTCTTCGCGCGTGGCAGGACTTCCGTCGCCGAGAATGCCGCCGGGAACGGGCGTCCCCGCTTTGGCGCCATCATGAAAAAAGCCGCGGTTTTTGCGCCATTCGAGCGCGCGTTCGCTCGAATCCACGCCGTAACACAGCTGGAACGACTCGATTTCATTCGCGCTGTTTTGCCATACGAAGAGGTCGAAGTATTCGTCGTGAAACCAGCGACGGCGTATTTCCGGCTCTCCCTGCACAACGCCCACTATTTCTCGCATCATGTCTTTTCGCCCGCTGAATGAGCGTGACTTACCACGTTCAGCGTGACGCCTCCGGTCGGGTTATTGGTAAGAATGTACCCAAGCACGACCATTCGACAACGGGAGGGGTGCGTAGTTCGCCGAAGGCACTCCTACACGGGTCCGCATCCGGCACCGATGCGAAATGCATAGCACGGCTGCATAGCCGTCGGCGCAATCGTACGCCCGCTATTCGGACAGCACAATCTCTGTAGTCACCGAACGGGTGTATGCCGACACCGGTATGAAAACTGAATGAGAGCCGGCCCCGCCGGCAACGACGAGGCTCAGGTCCCCGGGATTCTCGGTAATCGGCAGCAGTGTGTCGGGCCCGATGTCGCCGAGCTCGGCGCGGCGTGCGTTGACCATCCGGTCGAACTCGCTGCCTTTGTGCCGGCCCGCGCGCATTTTCGACGCTTCCCACAACCGGCGCTTGACCTCCGCCTTGTCCCAGCCTTCGCGATGGAAAAGGTTCGCATGCTGCGGCGAGAGCACGACGAACGGCGCGCCGGCGTGAATGTAATCGCTGCTCGCCGGATACTGCATCGTGTCGCCGATCATCGCGATGACTTCTTCGCCCTTGCGTGCAGTCATGTTCATGCTCCACGTGCCGAGTGCGCCGACGACGGTTACGGTATTCGCATCCGGGGCAAAGCCGCGTTCCACGTGCAGCGATTCCCATGGGCTCGCTTCTTCGTTTTCCGCGCAGCAGAACGTGTATTTTCCGGGCTGGCCCTGCGTGGCCTTGTCCATTTCACCCGGCAGTGCGCCGCCGATGTTCTGCAGTATGAGCCGCAATGCGCGGCCAAGCGTCGCATTCGCCCAGTTGCCCTGCCCCAGGCAGCCGGCGCCGCTGTTGACTTCGAGCCAGCGCGCAATCGGCCCGTTGACGATCAGCCATATTGCCGCCGGGTTCGTTGTTGCCTGCATTGCCTGCAGATGAAATTTTGGCGTCGCTACCGCTTCTGCCGCAGCGATCAACACCGGCAGATATTCGGGATGGCAGCCGGCCATCACCGCCTGAATCGCAATGTATTCGACGGTCGCCGCGCCCATGCCCGGCGCAATCGTGGCGACGACTTCATGCGGCGCACGCTTCGTATGACGCAGCATCCGTTCGACGGCCGCTTGCGTCGGCGCCACAATCGGCAATCCGTCGCCCCAGCGCCGCTTCATATAAAACTTGTTGAGTTCATCCGGATCGCCGGGCGCTTCAACCAGCTTCGCGCGTGCAATCGCCGGTTCCAGCGATGCAGTCAACGCCGATTTCAGCGGCGGCGCTTCGCACAACAGGCGTGCGATATCGTCGGCGCAGCTTGCGGCGATGTTCCTGATTTCGTCGCGCGAACGCGTGCCGAACGGATGCGGAATCACGGCGATGGGAAGATCAGGCGAACCGAGCGCTTTTTGCTGCGCGCGACCGAGCCCGATAAAGCTCGATGAGCAAACGGTCAGCGCTGCCTTGGCGCGCTTCGCGATTTCAACACTGTCGTGGATACTCCACGACGTGCAGGACCCTCAATCGCCCGAGCCGGTGACGACGGCATCGACTTGCGCGACGAGGTCGTTCATCACCGCTTCGGGCGCGCCCCTCGACGCACTTGGCTTGCGCCGCTTGATGACACTTTTCACGCCGTGTTTTTCGATCAGAATTTCAGCGAGGTCATCGACCAGCAGGCTGAAATTCGGTTTCGAGTTGTCGATGAAGCCGATTGTTTTTCCAGCCATGCTGTCGAGCGTTTGGCGCGATTCACGCGGCGCGGTCAGGCAAGGTGCAACGGGGTCGTAGACAAGCGAGCTGCTGGACATTGGCACTCCTGAAATTATGCGCCGCATCCATTAAAATGCGACTCGGTGAATTTCTATTTTCGTCTAAACCGCACAAAGTTTAAAGACCAATTGCCAGCATGAATTCAAAGTCCTTACTTTTTTGCCTCGCCTTCATCTCGGCGCATGACGCAGCGAGCGCGGATTTTCCGACTCGTCCGGTACGCATCGTTGTCCCATCGACTCCCGGCGGCGCGCTCGACATCCTGTCGCGCCTGCTTGCACAGCATCTGCCGCAACGCTGGGGGCAACCGCTGGTGATCGACAATCGCGCCGGGGCCGGCGGCATCATTGGCAGCGAAATCGTCGCCAAGGCGGATCCCGATGGCCACACGTTGCTCGTGGTTGCGCTTGGTTATGCGGCAAACCCGTTTCTCTATGAGAAGCTGCCTTATCGCACGCCGCAGGATTTTTCCGCTGTCACGGTGCTCGCATCTGCGCCGAACGTTCTTGTCGCGCATCCGTCCGTCGCGGCAACGTCCGTGCCGGAATTGATCGCGCTCGCCAAGGCAAAGCCAGGCGCGCTCGTCTATGCAAGCTCCGGCGTCGGCACGAGCGGTCAACTGGCAATGGAGCTTTTCAAGCGAATGGCCGGCGTGGAGATGGTGCATGTGCCTTATAAGGGCGCAGGCGCCGCAACGGCCGCGATCGTGGCAGGACAAGTGCAGGTTTTATCGACAGCGCTGGGGGCCGCCTTACCGCAGATCAGGGCGGGCCGCCTGCGTGCGCTGGCCGTAACCGGGATTAAGCGCACGGCCGTCGCGCCGGAAATTTCGACCGCCGCGGAGTCCGGATTGCCCGGCTATGTGGTTGACGGCTGGTTCGCGGCACTTGCACCGGCTAAAACGCCCGCGCGCGTCGTCGAGCGTTTGCAGTCGGACATTGCCGCAGTTTATAAATTGCCGGATGTCGCGGAACGGCTTACGACGCTGGGCTTTGACGCAGGCGGCACGACCCCACGCGAGACAGCCGATTTCATCGCGAACGAAATGACGAAATGGGGCAAGCTCATCAGGGAAACTGGCATCAAGGGCGAATGATTGGACAGTGCGTCATTCCGCGCGCAGTCCGGCTGCCGTGACCACCTTTGCCCACTTGATGAATTCAGAATTGATGTAGGCGGCGAATTCATCCGGCGTATTGTCGATCGCTTCGGCGCCAAACGAATACAAGCGCTGGGCAGCTTCGGGCGACCGCAATATCCTGGCGACCTCCGTATTCAGCCTGACGACGATTTCTCTCGACGTGCCCGCAGGCGCGAGCAGTCCCGACCACGAGTTGACTTCGAAACCGAGCACGCCGGCTTCGATCATCGTCGGTACCTTCGGTGCACCCGGCCAGCGCTTGACCGTCGTCACCGCAAGCGCACGCAAACAACCCGACTCAACCGCAGACAGCGTACCTGCCATCGCGGCGAAAAACATCGTCACGCGTCCGCCCATGAGATCGGTGTGCGCGAGACCGGTGCCGCGATAAGGCACGTGGACAATGTCGACACTCATGGTCATCTTGAGCAGTTCACCCGCGAGATGGCTCGCAGTGCCATTGCCCGCCGAAGCGTAGGTGATCGCCCCGGGCTTAGCCTTCGCAAGCGCGATCAGTTCTTTGACCGACTTCACCGGCAGCGACGGATGGACGACGAGAATATTTGCGGACGACGCGCAAAGGATGACGGGCGCGAAGTCCTTGATCGCATCGAATGGGAGCTTGCCGCCGTAAAGACTGGGATTCACGGCGTGCGCAAATACGCCAAGCAGCAACGTATAGCCGTCGGCGGGCGACTTGGCCACCAAATCTGCGGCGATATTGCCGCCGGCTCCCGGCCGGTTATCGACAATGACCTGTTGTCCCCATGCTTCGCTCAAGCCGCGTCCGACCGCGCGCGCGACAAAATCGGAGTTCCCGCCCGGAGGGAAGCCGACGATGACGTGAATCGCTTTGGACGGATAATTGGCTGACGAGTCGGGACGCGTTTGCGCGACAGCACTGAAGGCGGCGGTCACAAGCAGCGCCATTAGCGCAACGGTATGCATGCAGCATCCTATATTTGCCGCCGGCACTGCGCAACTTGACGGGGCCAGCCGAAATTGGCAGTTGCCGCCCTGCGTGGTATCGTATTTTCATGCCCTTCGCCATGACAAAGCGCCTTGCCGCGGCTCGTTCATGATCGCGCAAACTCACCGCCCGATCATCTGGATGGTGCTTGCCGCGCTGCTTGCGTATGTGACGTACCTGACGTTCAAAGCGTACCTGGGCCCTGATTTCCTGATCGGCTACGCAAACATGTTTTCATGCTGACAGTGCTTGCGGTCTGACTTGCGGTGTGCCGGCATGGAGGATGCAGCGGGACCCAGAAGAGTCTGAGGTAAAATACGAGCGCCGTTACCAGAACATACGCCGCTCAAGAATGCCCACGTTTCCGTTTCAAACCTTTGTCTTTCTGCGCCAGAATTCTTCAAGCAGGCGTTTCCATTTGCGCAGGTTCATCGCCTGAGCATGACTGCAATACTACTTGAAGGCGCGGTTATCGCCCAGCATGTTTATGCGCAGCTGAAAGAGCGCATACGTCGCTTGCGCGCTGATGGCGTCCAACCCGGACTTGCGGCAATTCTCGTCGGGGAGAATTCAGCCTCGCGAATTTATCTGAAGAACAAGGCACAGGCCTGTAATGACATCGGCGTGCATTCGGAAGTTCTTCGTTTTCCAGCTGATTGCAGCGAAGACACGGTATTCACGACCCTCGAAGAGCTGAACGCTAACCCGCGCATTCACGGCATCCTCGTGCAACTGCCGCTGCCGAAACATCTCAATTCGGACCGCATATTGCAGGCAATCGCGCCCGCCAAGGACGTCGATGGATTTAACTGGGTCAATCTCGGTGCGATGGTCGCCGGACATACGCTGCTCGCGCCCTGCACGCCTCTGGGTGTCATGACAATGCTCGACTACGCCAAGGTCCCTATCGAAGGTCGCAGCGCGGTCGTAATCGGTCGCAGCGCGATAGTCGGCAAACCGTTAGCCCTCATGCTGATTGCACGCGGTGCGACCGTCACCGTTTGCAGTTCGAAGACGCCGGATCTCAAGCAATACACGTCCATGGCCGAGATTCTCGCGGTTGCTGTAGGGCGTCCGGGTCTCGTCGATGGCACGATGATCAAGCCGGGCGCGGTGGTTATCGACGTTGGCATTAATCGCCTGCCCGGCGGCAAACTGGTTGGCGACGTCGATTTTGAATCGGCGAGCCGCGTGGCTTCCTGCATTACGCCGGTGCCGGGCGGCGTCGGCCGGATGACGGTCGCGATGTTGCTGGAAAACACGGTGACCGCAGCCGAACGCAGCGTTGCCGCCAGCTCAAAGTAACGCGTTAAAAAATCAGGGCGGCGCCGGTTTGCCGGCCTGACGTTCGTCGATTACCTGAAAAAATATTTCGTCGCGCTTGATCATGCCCAGCTCGCTGCGCGCACGCTCCTCGATTGCATCGAGCCCCTGCTTCAAGTCGCGCACTTCCGCGTCGAGGGCGGAATTACGCATCGCGAGTTTCTGATTGGTTTCGTGCTGCGTGCGCATCTGTTGATCGACTTCCCACACGCGGAGCCAGCTGCCCTTGCCCAGCCATAGCGGATACTGCAGCAAGGCAATCAGTGCAATCAGCGCGAGGGTTACGAGCTTCACGCCGCCTCCGCCGCCATTCAGCGCAATTGATAGAAAGCAGCGCGGCCCGGGTATGCGGTTGCATCGCCCAGGTCTTCTTCGATTCGCAGCAGCTGGTTGTACTTGGCCAGACGATCTGAACGGCACAGCGAGCCGGTCTTGATTTGCAGCGCATTCGTGGCGACGGCAATATCCGCAATGGTCGTGTCTTCGGTTTCGCCCGAGCGGTGTGAAACCACCGAAGTGTAGCCGGCGCGCTTGGCCATTTCGATTGCAGCCAACGTCTCAGTCAAGGTTCCGATCTGATTGACCTTGATCAACACGGAATTCGCAATGCCCTCGGCGATGCCCTTGGCGATAATCTTGGTGTTCGTCACGAACACGTCGTCGCCGACGAGCTGGACTTTTTTACCCAGCCGCTGCGTGAGCAGCTTCCAGCCGTCCCAGTCGTTTTCGGCCATGCCGTCTTCGATGCTAATGATCGGATATTGGTCGCACCAGCCGGCGAGCAGATCTACGAACTCCGCGGATTTCAGCGTTTTGCCTTCGCACCCGAGCGTATATTCGCCGTCTGCGAAAAATTCGGAGCTTGCGCAGTCGAGTGCAATCGCGACGTCGACGCCCGGCGTATAACCGGCCGCAGCGATTGCATCAATAATCAGTTTGATTGCCGCCTCGTGATTGGCGAGACGCGGTGCGAAGCCACCTTCATCGCCGACCGCGGTCGAAAGGCCTTTGTCCTTCAGTTGCTTTTTGAGGGCATGAAAGATTTCAGAGCCGCAACGAAGCGCATCCTTGAAAGTTGGCAGCCCGAGCGGCACCAGCATGAATTCCTGCAGGTCGAGGCTGTTGTCGGCGTGCGCACCGCCGTTGATCACATTCATCATCGGCACCGGCATCGACATGGCACCAGCGCCGCCGAGGTAACGGTGCAGCGGCAGGCCGCATTCTTCCGCCGCCGCTTTGGCGACTGCAAGCGAAACTGCCAACGTGGCATTCGCGCCCAACCGCGATTTATTTTCGGTGCCATCGAGATCGATCAGCGTCTGGTCGATGAAGCGTTGCTCCACCGCGTCCAGCCCGATGATTGCTTCGCAGATTTCGGTGTTGACGTTTTCAACGGCGCGCTGGACGCCCTTGCCCATGTACCGCTTGTCGTCGCCATCGCGCAATTCCATTGCTTCCCGTGAGCCGGTCGATGCGCCTGAAGGGACTGCTGCGCGTCCGAGCACGCCCGACTCGAGCAAAACGTCGGCCTCGACGGTTGGATAGCCTCTCGAATCGAGAATTTCGCGCGCAATTACATCAACGATGGCACTCATGATTTCCCCTGCCCTGTAACGAGTTGTTCGGCAAATCCACGCTGCTTGACCAGCGCGTCGAGCGCCTTCAAGGTTTCCAGCAATGTCTTCATGTGTTTGAGCGGCCACGCATTGGGCCCGTCGGACAGCGCCTTTTCCGGATTGGGGTGCGTTTCCATGAAAAGGCCCGCCACACCGCTCGCGACTGCAGCACGCGCGAGCACCGGAATGAATTCGCGCTGGCCGCCGCACGACGTGCCCTGCCCGCCCGGCAATTGCACGGAATGCGTCGCATCGTAAACGACCGGGCAGCCGGTCTCGCGCATAATCATCAGCGAACGCATGTCCGACACCAGATTGTTATACCCGAAGCTCGCACCGCGCTCGCACACCATGATGTTGTCCTGCTTGCTGACCTCTCGCGCCTTATCGACCACGTTTTTCATGTCGCCCGGCGCCAGGAACTGGCCCTTCTTGATGTTGACCGGCCTGCCCGCGCTCGCGGCGGCGTGGATGAAATCGGTCTGACGACACAGGAACGCCGGCGTTTGCAGCACGTCGACCACTGCTGCGACGTCTTTAATCTGCTCGGTGTCGTGGATGTCAGTCAGCACCGGCACGCCGATCTGGCTTTTGACTTCGCCAAGTATCTTCAGGCCTTCGTCCATGCCGACGCCGCGAAACGATTTGCCGGAGCTGCGATTCGCCTTGTCGAACGACGATTTATAAATGAACGGTACGCCGACCGCGGCGCAAATCTCTTTTAGTTGACCCGCTGTGTCGAGCGCAAGCTGGCGCGATTCAATCGCACACGGACCCGCTATCAGGAATATCGGTCGATCGAAACCGACTTCAAATCCGCACAGTTTCATCAATGTTGTCCCTGCGAATTGCGCGGGCCTAAGAATGCTGCCCGCCCCGTCTGCGCCCGCCGAGTCCGCATTGCTCCCGCTATCAGGAATATAGGCTTATCGAGCCCGACTTCAAATCCGCATAGCTTCACGGCGCGTCACGCGATGTTCTGCAGCTTCGGCGCTGCGGCGGGAAACGAGTCGATGGCTTTCGCATTGGTCAGCGCCGCGCGGATGAAGGCATTGAAAAGCGGATGTCCGGCGCGCGGGGTTGACGTGAACTCCGGGTGAAACTGGCAACCGATAAACCACGGATGCGCATGCTTGCCGTCGCTGGGCAACTCAATCATCTCGCACAATTGTTCTTTGACCGATAAGCCCGACACGCGCATGCCGCCGGCTTCGATGCGCGGCAGGTAATGATTGTTTACTTCGTAACGATGGCGGTGGCGCTCGACGATACGCTCCGAACCGTAAACGTCGCGCACTTTGCTGTCGGCTTTGAGCAGGCATTCCTGGCCGCCGAGACGCATCGTCCCGCCCAGATCCGATGTCGCGTTGCGGTGTTCGACACGGCCGTCGCGCTCCTGCCATTCGGTAATCAGCGCGATGACCGGATGCGGCGTGTCGGCGTCGAATTCAGTGCTGTGCGCACCCTCAAGGCCGACGACATTGCGCGCGAATTCGATGACCGCGAGTTGCATGCCGAGGCAGATGCCGAGGTACGGCAATTTGTTTTCGCGTGCGTAGCGAATCGCCTTAATCTTGCCTTCGACGCCGCGCTTGCCGAAGCCGCCGGGGACGAGGATCGCGTCCATGTTGGCGAGGCTGCCGGTTCCGTTCTGCTCAATCGACTCGGAGTCAATGTAATGAATGTTGATTTTCGCGCCGGTGTGGATGCCGGCGTGGATCAAGGACTCCGACAGCGACTTATATGACTCCGTCAGATCGACGTACTTGCCGACCAGCGCAATGGAAACGGATTTAGTCGGATGCTCGAGCGCATAGACGAGCTTGTCCCACACGACGAGGTTGGCCGCGGGCGGCGTCAGTTCAAGCTTGCGGCACACGATAGCGTCGAGATTCTGGGCGTGCAGCATCGACGGAATTTTGTAAATGCTATCGGTGTCGACCGCCGAAATGACCGCCTCGACATCGACATTAGTAAACAGAGCGATTTTCCGCCGCTCGTCGGCCGGCAGAGTGCGGTCGGCGCGGCACAGCAGAACATCGGGCTGAATCCCGATCTCACGCAGCTCTTTGACGGAATGCTGAGTTGGTTTCGTTTTGATTTCGCCGGCTGAAGCGATATACGGCACCAGCGTCAGGTGGATGTAGCAGACATTGTTGCGGCCGATCTCGATGCCGAGTTGGCGAATCGCCTCGAGAAATGGCAGCGACTCGATGTCGCCAACGGTGCCGCCAATCTCGACAATAGCAACTTCGGCATCCGCCGCGCCTCTGCCGATAAAGAGCTTGATTTCATCAGTGATATGCGGGATGACCTGAACGGTGCCGCCGAGGTAATCGCCGCGCCGTTCTTTCTTGATGACGCTCTCGTAGATCTGGCCGGTCGTGAAGTTGTTGCGCTTGCCCATCTTGGCGCTGACAAAGCGCTCGTAATGTCCTAGGTCAAGATCGGTCTCGGCGCCGTCGTCCGTCACGAACACTTCGCCGTGCTGGAACGGGCTCATCGTTCCCGGATCCACATTGATATAGGGATCCAGCTTCAACATCGTGATTTTGAGGCCGCGGGTTTCGAGAATCGCGGCGAGGGAGGCGGCAGCGATACCTTTGCCTAAGGAGGAAACTACGCCACCCGTGACAAAGATAAATTTAGTCATTTCATGTCATATCAGCCGTTTGCACATTCTAACGCAAATGACTTTTGCACTCAATGAAATTCCGCAATACTTTTGCCGCCGTCACTTCGCCGCGGCCTTCTTTGCTTCGCTGGCGAGATAGAGCCAGGTCTCCACGACAGTGTCGGGATTTAAAGACAGGCTTTCGATCCCTTCGTCCATCAACCACTTTGCCAGGTCAGGATGGTCCGACGGCCCCTGCCCGCAAATGCCGACATACTTGCCCGCCTTGCGGCACGCCTGAATCGCCAGGTGCAACATCTGCTTGACCGCCGGGTCGCGCTCATCGAACCCTTCGGCAATGATGCCCGAATCGCGATCGAGCGCGAGCGTCATTTGTGTCATGTCGTTCGAGCCAATCGAGAAGCCATCGAAGTAAGCGAGGAACTGGTCGGCCAGTATCGCGTTCGACGGGATTTCGCACATCATGATGATGCGCAGGTCGTTCTCGCCACGCTTGAGGCCGTTTTGCGCCAGCAGCTCGATGACCTGCTTCGCCTCGCCGAGCGTGCGCACGAAGGGCACCATGAGTTCAACATTGGTAAGTCCCATCTCGTTACGGACTTTGCGCATCGCGCGGCACTCGAGCTCAAAGCAGTCGCGGAAATTGGGAGCGATGTAACGCGAGGCGCCGCGAAACCCCAGCATCGGATTTTCTTCATGCGGCTCATATTTCGATCCGCCGGTCAGACTCGAATATTCATTCGATTTGAAATCCGAGAGCCGCACGATCACAGGCTTGGGCCAAAACGCCGCGCCCAGAGTGGCCACGCCTTCACATAATTTTTCGACGTAGAACTCAACTGGATTGGCATAACCCGCCGCGTGCTGCTCGACCGCGATTTTCAGGTCGCCCGGCAAATCTGGATAGGCGAGCACGGCTTTCGGGTGAACGCCGATCATGCGCGCGATGATGAATTCGAGCCGCGCGAGCCCTACGCCGTCGTTCGGCAGGCGCTGAAATTCGAACGCGAGCTCGGGATTGCCGACGTTCATCGTGATTTTGAGCGGCGCCTTGGGCATCGCTTCCAGCGACAGGTCGATGATCTCGACTTCGAGGATGCCGCGGTAGACAAATCCGGTATCGCCTTCAGCGCATGAAACCGTAACCTCCCTGCCGTCCTTCAGCACGCGCGTCGCGTCCCCGCAGCCGACGACCGCCGGAATGCCGAGCTCACGCGCAATAATCGCCGCGTGACAGGTGCGGCCGCCGCGGTTGGTGATGATGGCCGATGCGCGTTTCATGACGGGTTCCCAATCCGGGTCCGTCATGTCGGTCACGAGCACGTCGCCAGGCTGCACGCGATCCATCTCGGCGGCGCTTTGCACGAGCTTCACCGGCCCCGACCCGACGCGCTGGCCGATCGCCCGGCCGGAGGCGAGCACATCCGAACGCTGCTTGAGACGATAGCGGCGCAAGGTGTCGACTTTCTCACTCGCCTTCACCGTTTCGGGGCGCGCCTGCAGGATGTATAGCTTGCCATCCACGCCGTCGCGGCCCCATTCGATGTCCATCGCGCGCTTGTAATGCTGCTCGATGATAAGCGCTGCGCGCGCGAGCTCTTCGACATCCGCATCGTCGATCGAGAAACGGCGGCGCTCGCTTTCGGGCACGGCGTCGGTGCGCACGGATTTACCCGCCGTGCGCGCATCGGTAAACGTCATGCGCAATGCTTTGGAGCCCAGATTGCGCCGGATGATCGCTTTTTTGCCCTGCTTGAGCGCCGGTTTGTAGACGTAAAACTCATCTGGATTTACCTGTCCCTGCACGACCGTTTCGCCTAATCCGTATGCCGACGTGATGAAAACGACCTGATCAAAACCCGATTCGGTATCGAGCGTGAACATGACGCCGCTCGCGGCAAGATCGCTGCGCACCATGCGTTGAATGCCGGCCGACAGAGCAACTTCGGAATGAATAAAGTTTTTGTGGACGCGATAGGAGATCGCACGGTCGTTGTACAGCGATGCAAATACGTGCTTCACCGCCTCGATGACGCCCGACAGGCCATGAATATTGAGAAAGGTTTCCTGTTGCCCCGCGAACGATGCGTCAGGCAGGTCTTCGGCGGTCGCCGATGAACGAACTGCCACCGAGAGGTCAACATTGCTGCCTTGTTGCAGTGCTGCATAGGCGTTCGCAATTTCGCTTTCGAGCTGAGCAGGAAATGGCTGCGCCGCAATCCAGCCGCGGATTTCAGTGCCGGCCGCCGCGAGTGCATTGACGTCGTCAACATTGAGATTGGCAAGTTTTTGTTCGATGCGTTTGGCAAGTCCGCCGTGAGCCAAAAATTCCCGGTAAGCGTCGGCGGTGGTTGCAAACCCGCCCGGGACGCGCACGCCCGCGTTGGCGAGCCCGCCGATCATTTCCCCCAGCGACGCGTTTTTACCGCCCACGCGGCCGACGTCGTGCATGCGAAGTTTTTCCAGGGGGACGACGTATTGCTCGCTACTCATAAGCCACCATCTGATTGATTGTGCAAAGCATCAAAAGCGGCTATTTTACCGGTTCCCGCTTTCCTGACCATTGCGATGCCTCAAAAGCGCTCCGCTTTTTTCATTTCCGACCGGACCGGTATCACAGCCGAGATGTTAGGCCACAGTCTGCTCACTCAGTTCGAAATGGTTTCGTTCAATGAAGTCACGCTGCCGTTTGTCGATTCGGTCGAGAAGGCTGAAGCGGCAGTCAGGCAGATGAATGCGCAGGGCGAAAAAGACGGCACCCGCCCGCTCATCTTCAGCACGCTGGTAAACCAGGACATTTCTGCCGTCGTAGCAAAGGCTAATGCGCTTTTCCTCGACTGCTTCGATATTTTTATCCTGCCGATGGAAAAGGAGCTTGGCGTGCTTGCGTCGCATGCGGTCGGACGCTCGCACAGCGCAAATGACTTTGCCAACTACCATCATCGCATTGAAGCGGTAAATTATTCACTCAGCCATGATGACGGCGTATCGACGCGCGACCTGGCCGAAGCCGACGTGATACTGGTCGGCGTGTCGAGGTGCGGCAAGACGCCGACCTGTCTCTACCTCGCCATGCAGTTCGGCATTCGCGCCGCCAATTACCCGTTGGTGCCCGAAGACTTCACGACCATGCAGTTGCCGGGTCAGGTGAAAAATTTACGCAAGCGCCTGTTTGGCCTCACCATCAAGCCTGACCGTCTTGAAAAAATCCGCAACGAGCGGCGCCCGGGCAGCACCTATGCTACGCGTGCCAATTGCGAATTTGAAATCCGTGAAGCCGAGGCACTCATGCGCCAGGAAGGCATTCCTTACCTCGACGTCACCAGCAAGTCGGTCGAAGAACTCGCTACGACAATTTTGCAACAGGCCAACCTGGTTCGCCGCGTCTATTGACGGCGCGGCGCCGCGTGTTGCTGGCGCACGCGTTCGAACAGGCACACTGCAGTGGCAGCGGCGATATTGAGCGATTCGGCCGCGCCGGGCATTGGAATGCAAACAAGTTCGTGCGCAACAGCAGTCAGTTCAGCCGACAATCCCGCGCCTTCATTGCCAAACAGGAAGGCGACCCGCCCGCTTAAATCCGCGTCGAACACCGGCTTCTTCGCGCGCTGACTGGTTCCGATCACACGCCCCTTGAAAGCGCGGACGAGCGCAATCAAATCGCATTGCTCGTAAATCCGGACCATGAAATGCGCGCCCATCCCCGCGCGCAAAACCCGCGGCGACCAGGCGTGAACCGAAGTGTGCGACAGGAAAACGTGTTCGATGCCGGCGGCAGCTGCCGAACGCAAGATCGAGCCGAGGTTGCCCGGATCCTGGATGTCTTCGAGCATCACGCACGTGTCGAGGTGCTCAGGCGCGACCGGCGGGCGCGGCGTATTGACTGCAGCCAATACGCCTGTCGGCGTTGCCACAGTCGATAACTGATGAAAGAGCTGATCGGACAGAACCAGTGGCGCGAGTGGCGCCATCGTGTCGACGAGCGAGCGAACTTCTTCGAGCGTCGCGCCGGTATCGCTGATGACCAGTTGCTCGGGCACGCCGACGTGTTCGCGATACGCAGCGACCAGGTGGACGCCGTCGAGTAAGGACAGGCCAAGCTTTTTGCGCTCGCGTGACGATTCCGCCAGTTTGAGCAAAGACTTGAAACGCGGATTATCGGCCGACGCGATGCGCTTCATCGGGCGCAAGTCCTGAAACCGGCGAAGACATCGCGCCGGTCAGGCATATAAAAATTGCGCCAGGTATTGCGCAGCAAAGCGGGCGATGTCGCGAAGCATCCGCCGCGCAACACCTTGTGATTCCCAAACCACGGTTCGGAGTATTCCTTGTAAGGATCGCGTTCGAAACCGGGATAAGCATCAAACCAGTCCGCCGTCCATTCCCACACGTTGCCGAGCATCTGGCGACAGCCCCAGGCGCTGTCGCCGGCGGCCAGCGCACACACGGGCGCTATGCGATCGCCGAAGCCATACAGGTTCGCGCGCGAAGCATCGGGCGGCTCCATTCCCCACGGATAGCGGCGCTTCGCTTTGTCACCGCGCGGATCGTCAGGCGTCGTCGCTGCGGCTTGTTCCCAATCGCGTTCCGACGGCAGGCGCCGCCCTGCCCATTTGCACCACGCGTCCGCTTCGTACCAATTTACGTGCATGACCGCGGCGTCTGCTGCGAGCGGCTTGATTTCGTCGTAGACGCGATGCCGCCACTGCCCATCAATCTTTTGCCAGTACACGGGCGCAGTGGCGCCGATGCCGGCGCGCCACTTCCATCCGGCCTCGCACCACAAAGCCGGCTTCAGGTAACCGCCGTCGTCGACGAACGCGGCAAACTCGCCATTCGTCACCGCGGTGCGGGAAATGCGAAATGGCGCGGTTGAAACGGCGTGCGCCCATTTCTCATTGTCGAATACAAACGAATCGCCATGCGGCGCGCCGAGAAAGTAGTCTCCGCCAACAACCGCGACGTCACCGCTGCAGCTTTCGGAAATCGCCCGGGCCGTCGCCATTGCGTGCGGCGCTCGATAGCCGTGCGTCTGCAGCGTATAGGTGAATGCCTCGCCGTGCATTTCCTCATGTGCGGCTGCGAGTTCCGCAACATAACGCAAGGTCGAATTGTCCGGCTCAATTGCCAGCCGTTCCAATACACGGGAAAGCACGGCATCGAGAAAGCTCAGCGTCGAATCGAACGACAATAACGGCAGGCTCCAACGCGTCGCGTGAGCAACACGCGCTGAATCATAGAGCGAGTCCGTGACCGCTATCAAGGATGGCGCCAACAACTTCTCGTCGCCACGATATCGCAGGCACCAGTATTCCTGGAACCAGCCGAGGTGCCCGATCTCCCACAGCGGCGGGTTGACAATGGCTAGCCGCGGGCCCAATAGCTGCTCAGCGGTGAAGTCGCGCACCAGGAGCAATGTTCGCTCGCGCGCCGTGCGCAGGCGCTCTGCCAGATCATGCGCGGACGCCGTTGTCGTCAATCGACGCGGCGGGCTCTCTGCTATAGTTTGCGCTGCTTTCACGTTCCCATTTTAGCTTATCGCCCCTTTGAAAATCGCTCTCGTCACGCCGGCGCGGCCGGTCGCCCATTCGGGCAATCGCAATACGGCTATACGGTGGGCACGCTTGCTGCGCGAACTCGGTCATCGAGTAAAGATTGATACCGAATGGAATGGTGCCAATGCCGACATCATGATCGCGCTGCACGCCCGGCGCAGTCATGACTCGATTGTTCGCTTTGCGGTCCGTTTCCCCGAACGGCCCCTGGTTGTCATGCTCACGGGAACCGATCTTTATCAGGACATACGCAGAGATGCAAAAGCCAGACGCTCGCTGGAACTGGCGACGCGCCTGGTCGTTTTACAGGACGAAGGCTTGGAAGAACTTGCGCCGCGCCTACGGCGCAAAGCAAGCGTGATTTATCAATCGG
This sequence comes from Betaproteobacteria bacterium, assembly GCA_028292435.1. Lineage (GTDB taxonomy): Bacteria > Pseudomonadota > Gammaproteobacteria > Burkholderiales > SG8-41 > PALSA-1004. The sequence goes on along the minus strand of JAQGMI010000073.1, from coordinate 7,733 downwards.
CGAAGCCGATTCGAAAAGCGCCGCCGCTTAAAACCCGTTTCGAAGTCTGCATCAGCGGTCATTTGCGCGAGGTCAAAGACCCATTCCGGCTCGCTGCCGCGCTTCATCATGTGCCGCCGCAAAGCCGCATGCGCGCGGTGCAGGTCGGCGGCGCAATGGAACCTTCGACTGCGGCGCAAGCGAAGCGCTGGATGCGCCGCGAGCCGCGCTATCGCTGGGTCGGCGAATTGCGGCACGGCGGCGCCCTGCGCCTCCTGTCGCGCGCACAGGTGATGGTCATCAGTTCGCGCATGGAAGGCGGCGCCAACGTCGTTACCGAAGCGCTTGCAGCAAACGTGCCGGTTGTTGCCTCGCGGGTGCCAGGCAATGTCGGCATGCTGGGACGCGATTACGCCGGTTACTATCCGTTCGGCAATGAGCGTGCGCTGGCGGCACTCCTCTGGCGCGCCGAGTCCGACCGTGATTTTTACACCCGACTCAAGCGTCAATGTGCGGTGCGGCGCGGTTTGACGAGGCCAGCGCGCGAAAAGGCCGCGCTGCGAAACTTGTTGCTCGAATTGCGTGCCTGACGTTTCCGCGCGCGCCTACTCGTCGTCGAGCATCAACCGCACTGGCGCGAACGAACGGCGGTGCACGCCGCAAGCGCCGTGCGCACGCAGCGCATCGAGATGATCGGCCGTACCATAACCTTTATGGCGGTCGAATCCGTAGTGCGGATATTGCAAATGCAATGCGACCATGACCGCATCGCGCGCCGTCTTCGCGAGTATCGATGCCGCCGAGATTTCCGCAATCAGCGAGTCACCGCGCACAACGGGCCGCGCCGGATGTGCAAGTTTTGGAATATGAAGACCATCGACCAGCACTTCGGTTGGCACCATGGCGAGCGACTCCACCGCGCGCTTCATGGCAAGCAGCGTCGCCTGAAGAATATTCAACTCATCGATTTCCTCGACCGACGCGCTTGCCACTGCCCACGCGGCCGCCGAGCGGCGAATTTGAATCGCGAGCGCATCGCGGCGCGCTGCGCTGAGCGCCTTCGAATCGGCGAGGCCGGTGATGCCGTGCGATTTCCCCAGAATCACCGCTGCCGCGAACACCGGCCCTGCCAGCGGCCCCCGTCCTGCTTCGTCGACGCCGCAGCGCACGCTAAGCGTTCCCGGTCTGCAGCATCGGCAACACGGCCAGCGCCGCCTGGCGCGCGCCGCCGCGACTGAGGCTGGCGGTAAGCGCGGCAAAAGAACTCGCAATGCGGTCTCGCGTCGCCACGTCGGCAAGCAGGTTCAGCAGCACCTGGTTCAGATTTTCCGGTGTTGCATCGTCTTGGATTAACTCCGGCACGACGAACTCGCGCGAGAGAATGTTCGGCAACCCGTAGTACGGCAGATAACCTTTGCCTTGCAGCAGCCAGTACGTGGCGGGCGGCATTTTGTAGGTAATAACCATCGGCTTGCACAACAGCGCGGCTTCCAGCGTCGCGGTGCCGGACGCCACCAGCACGACATCGGCTGCGGCCATCGCGTCTTGCGCATGACCGAACATGATGGTCAAGGGCAGGCCTTCGGCCTTATTCGCGTAAAGCGCGGTCTCGAACATCTCGCGCGTCTCACGGGTGGCCAGCGGCACCAGGAACACGGCATGCGGCAACTGCGCGTGCATCAGTTTCGCGGTTTGAACGAACAGATCTGCCATGTAGCGCAGTTCGCTCTGACGGCTGCCGGGCAGCAAGGCGATCACCGGCGACGCCGAGGGCAGCCGCAAGTGCTCGCGCGCCGCGTCGTCGCGCGGAATCTGCTCGAGCAGATCGGCGAGCGGATGGCCGACAAATGCGACGTCGACACCGGCGTTGCGGTAAATGTCTTCCTCGAACGGAAACAGCGTGAGCATTTTGCTCACGGCGCGCTTGATCTTTTTTATCCGCTCGCGCCGCCACATCCAGATCGCCGGGCTAACGTAATGCACTGTCGGGATGCCGCGCGACTTCAGACTGCGTTCGAGATCAAGGTTGAAATCAGGCGCGTCGATGCCGATGAACAGGTCTGGCCGGTTTCTAAGCAGCCGGCGCCGTAGCTTGCGGCGGATGCCGACGATCTCGAAGTAATGTTTGAGGACTTCGATGTAACCGCGCACCGCAAGCTTCTCGAGCGGAAACCAGACATCCATGCCCGCCGCTTCCATGCGCGGCCCGCCGATGCCGACGACGTTGAGCCCGGGCATCAATTCGCGCAGGGCGAGGATTAACTGGCTGCCTAACAGGTCGCCGGATGCTTCGCCGGCGACGATCGCCACCGTGCGCGGACGCACCGCAGACTCAGCGGATGATGCCACGCGTCGACTGGGCGAGAAAATCCAGCAGGATTTGCAGCTCCGCGCACTGCGCCAGCTGGCGACCGATTTCGGCCTTGGCGTCTTCCACGCCGAGCCCTGACTTGTAAAGCGTCTTGTACGCGCGCTTGATCGACGCAATGGCGTCGACTGTAAAGCCTCGCCGCTTGAGCCCCTCGGAATTGATGCCGTAGGGCTGCGCGGTGTTGCCCGATGCCGTCACGTAGGGCGGAATGTCCTGCAGCACCACGGTACCGATCGCGGTGATGCTGTGAGCGCCGATGTGGCAAAACTGATGCACGGCGGTGAAGCCGCCGAGAATCGCGAAATCGCCCACGCGCACATGCCCGGCAAGTTGCGAATTATTTGCAAAAATCGCGTTATTGCCAATCTGACAATCGTGCGCGAGATGCACGTAGGCCATCACCCAGTTGTCATTGCCAAGCCGCGTGACGCCGGCGTCCTGGACCGTGCCGCAGTTAAATGTGCAGAATTCGCGAATCGTATTCCCATTGCCAATTTCCAGCTGCGTCGGTTCACCCGCATATTTCTTGTCCTGCGGTGCTTCGCCGAGCGAAACGAACTGAAAAATCCTGTTATTGCGCCCGATCTTCGTGTGTCCGGTGATGACGGCGTGCGGCCCGATATGCGTGCCTGCGTCGATCTGAACGTGTTCGCCGATGACGGTGTACGCGCCAACCTCGACGTCGGCCGCGAGCTGCGCGCCGCGATGCACGATCGCTGTGGAATGAATCGCCGCCACGATAGCCCTGCTATGCCGCCGTGTTATCGATGGTGCGAAGTGTGCACATCAATTCGGCTTCGGTGGCCACCTGCCCGCCCACCTTGGCGTTCGCGGCGAACCACCAGATGCCGCGCGAAAAGCGCTTGATTTCGACGTTCAGTTCGAGCGTGTCGCCGGGCATGACCGGTTTTTTGAAGCGCGCCTTGTCGATACCGACGAAGTAATAAACCGAATTGTCGTCTGCTTTGTGGTTGTGGGTCTTGAACGTGAGGATGGCAGCCGTTTGCGCGAGCGCTTCGATGATAAGCACGCCCGGCATCACCGGGTGATGCGGAAAATGGCCGGCAAAAAAATGCTCGTTGATAGTCACGTTCTTGATCGCAACGATACTTTTGCCCGGGTCGCACGACAGCACTTTGTCCACCAGCAGGAATGGATAACGGTGTGGCAGGTATTCGAGAATCTCGTGGATGTCCATGCTGTTCACTGCTGGTTTCCTTTATCTTTGCCTGACCTTGCCTCAAGTTGACGCACGCGCTCTGCGAGCTCATCAAGGTTACGCAGCTGCGCGGCATTTTTGAGCCAGCGCTGATGCGTCGAAAACGGATAAACGCCGGTGTAAGTGCCGGGCTGAGCGAGCGACTTCATGACGAGCGTACCGGCGGAAATGCTCACGCCATCCGCGATTGTAATATGACCGTAGATCATCGCGGCGCCTCCGAGCGCACAATTGCGGCCGATGGTCGCGCTGCCGGCAACGCCGACACACGCAGCAATCGCCGTATGGGCGCCGACTTTCACGTTGTGCGCAATCTGGATCTGGTTGTCAAGCTTGACGCCCTCGCCGATCACCGTATCTTCGAGCGTGCCCCGATCGATCGTCGTATTCGCGCCGATTTCAACGTCGTCGCCAATATCGACGCCGCCGATTTGCGGAATTTTGTTCCACTTGCCGTCTTCGCGCGCGATGCCGAATCCGTCCGCGCCGACTACGACGCCCGAATGCACGATGCAGCGCATGCCGAGCCGGCAGCCGTGATACACCGTCACGTTTGCGTGCAAAACGGTGTCGTCGCCAATGACACTGCCGTCTCCGATGAAACATCCGGCGCCGATCTGCGCGCGCTTGCCAATACGGACGTTTTTTCCGACCGCGGCGTTGGCGGCGATGCTGGCGGTTTTGTCCACGCGGGCGGTCTTGTCGACCACGGCGCTTTTATGCATGCCTGCGACCGTTGATGCCGGCGGATTGAACAAAGTGGAAACCTTCGCGAAGTACGCATAAGGATTCGCACAAACAATCCGGGCGATGCCGGCTGCCTCGGGCGCGTCTTTAGCAAGAATAGCGGCGCCGGCCTTCGTCTGCGGCAACTGGCTCAGGTAGCGCGCTTGCGAGATGAAAACGATGTCGGCCGGACCCGCCGATTCGATGGCCGCGACTTGACTGACCCGCACGTCGGGATCGCCGATCAGATCACCGCCGAACTTAGCGGTGATTTCGCGTAACTTGTAGGATTTGCGCCTGGTCATTGCATTCCCATGGCGCATGCGTCAGCGGACTTGGCGTGCCAGCGCGCGGCCCGGCTATTTCTCAGTCGAAAGCGCCTTCAAGACTCTGTCGGTAATGTCGATGCGCGGGCTGCGGTAAACCGCTTCCTGCACGATGAGGTCGTATTTCTCGCTCTCGGCCACCTGCTTGATGACGCGATTGGCGCGTTCGAACAAGGACGCAAGTTCCTCATTCCGGCGCAGGTTCAAATCTTCGCGAAATTCGCGCTGCAGGCGCTGAAACTCGCGCGTCTGCCGCCCGAGTTCGGTTTCCTTGGTGCGCCGGTCGGTCTCGCTCATGGTCAAGCCGTCTTTTTCAAGCTGGCCTTGCAGCGTCTTAATCTGATTTTCCATCTTGCGCAGATCCTGCTCGCGCGGTGCGAATTCTTTTTCCAGCTTTTTCGTCGCCCGCTCGGCGGGAACGGATTCCCGGTTAATACGGTCTGCATCGATGAAACCAATTTTCAGATCGGCTGCTTGCGCGTGGGATAACACACCGCCGGCGAGCAGCGCGGTCAGCACAACCAGGTAAATTCGTTTCAACGTCGTCTCCTTACACATACACACATTCATCCGTTCGCGATCTTAATCTGCCTAATTTCAAAACTGCTGACCGAACTGGAACTGAATTCTCTGCAATTTATCCGAGGGGTCCGATTTCAACGGCTGGGCGAAGCTTAGTTTAATCGGTCCGAACGCCGAAACATACGATGCTGCGAAGCCGACGGATGAGCGCGCTTGCCCGAATGTGAAACTATCGCCAACGATACCGGCGTCGATGAAAGTCGAGAGCCGGATCGATTTGTCGTTGACCATGCCGGGGACTGGGAACAACAACTCCAGATTGCCGACCAGTTTGCGCGGTCCGCCGGTCGGATCGCCGTTAATGTCTTTGGGGCCGACGTTCGCGGGATAGAAACCGCGCACGGAAGTGGGACCGCCCGTATAGTAATTCCGGAAGAAAGGCAGCGGTTTGCCGCTGTAACCGCCGCCGTAGCCGATCTCGCCATTTCCGTACAGCACGATGTTGCGCGTTAACGGAAAATATCGTTTGTGGTCAGCGGTGAGCTTGTAAAACCGCAGGGTGCCACCGGGCAACCCGGTCTCGGCGTTTGCGCGCGTGGTGGCTCCGGTCGTCGGATAAATTGCGCTGTCACGCGTATCGCGGCCCCAGCCAATCGTGCCCAGCACCGCCGAATTGTCGTTGCCGAATGTATTGACGTAATTGGTAATCTGGATCGGAGCGCCGTCGAAAGCCGTGATGTTGGTATTCTCATATCCAAGACCTATGGTCACCGTATCGATATCCGTAAACGGAATTCCGATGCGCGCCTGCCCGCCCGTAGTTGATGTCTCGTACAAACCGAGGCCTAGTGCCGAGGGATTGCTCTTACGATGATAAATGTCAAAGCCCCTGCTAACGCCGTCAATGGTCCAGTACGGCTGCGTGAACGAGAGCGAATACACGGTGTTGATCTTGCTTGAATTGACCTGCACAGCAAGATGGTTACCGGTACCGAAGACGTTTTGCTGGGTGACGCCGCCACTGACGACCACACCCTCGCTACCGAAGCCGGCGCCCAGCAGCACGTTGCCGGTCGGCCGCTCAGTCACGTTAATGTTCAAGTCGACCTGATCGGTCGTTCCGGGCACGCTCGGCGTTTCAACGTTGACTTCGGCAAAGTAACCAAGACGGTCGACGCGCTGCTTTGAGGTCTGGATCTTGCCGGCCGAATACCAGCCGCCTTCGAGCTGGCGCATTTCGCGCCGCACCACTTCATCCCGCGTGCGCGTGTTGCCAGTGACGTTGATGCGCCTGATATAAACGCGGCGGCCCGGATCGACGAAGAAGGTGAAATTGACCTTGCGCTTGTCCTTATCGAGTTCAGGCACTGCGTTTACGTTGGCGAAAGCATAGCCGTCGTTGCCGATACGGTCACTCAGCAACTTGGTGGACTCGGTGAGTTTGCTGCGCGAGAAGATTTCGCCCGGTTTGACTTTGATCAGATTTCTCGCTTCGGCTTCCGGAATCAATATTTCGCCGGCCAGCTTGACGTCGGCAACGGTGTATTGCACGCCTTCAGACACGCCGACCGTGATGTAGACGTCTTTCTTGTCCGGCGTGATCGAAATCTGAGTCGAGTCGACATTGAACTCGAGATAGCCGCGATCGAGATAGTAAGAGCGCAGCGTTTCGAGGTCGGCCGCCAGCTTTTGCTTGGAATACTGGTCGTCCTTGCTAAACCAGGTGAGCAGGCCCGGCGTACGCAATTTGAACTGGCCGAGCAGTTCTTTTTCCGGAAACACGCGATTACCGATGACGCTGATCTGGCGGATCTTGGCGACTTCGCCTTCCACGATATCAAATTTCACCGCAATGCGATTGCGTTCGAGGGGCGTGGATGTCGTCGTAATCTGGGCCGCATACTTGCCGCGGCTGATGTACTGGCGCTTTAATTCCTGCTCGGCCTTTTCGAGCAGGCCGCGGTCAAAAATGCGGCCGTCGGCGAGTCCGATCGAGCGCAATCCCTTGAGCAGATCTTCCTTGCTGAATTCCTTCGTGCCGACGATGTCGATTTGCGCAACCGACGGTCGTTCCTGGACGTTGACGATAAGCACGCCGTTGTCCACTTCAAGGCTGACATCCTTGAAAAAGCCGGTTGCGTACAGCGAGCGGATGGCTTGCGCTGCTTTGTCGTCGGTCATGGTTTCGCCGACTTTGACCGGCATGTAGCTGAAAATGGTGCCCGCTTCGGTGCGTTGAATGCCCTCGATGCGAATGTCTTTGACCACAAAAGGATCGAAGGCGTGGGCGCTTTGCGTCGCCATGGCGGCGGCAGCGAGTAAGACGTGCTGGCAGAAGCGAATCATCAACTGTTTATCAGCCTGCTGATATCGTTATAAAGTGCAAATGTCATGAGTAAAAACAGCAATCCCATCCCAATGTTCTGGCCGATCTCCATCGCCTGGGTTGATACGGGACTTCCCTTAGCAATTTCAATCATATAATACATCAAATGACCGCCATCCAATAAGGGAATCGGCAATAAATTCAGCACGCCAAGACTGATGCTGATCAACGCAATAAACGACAGATATGAGATCCAGCCGGTTT
>JAQGMI010000009.1 GCA_028292435.1 Betaproteobacteria bacterium | reverse complement strand
CTTAAAGAAGGAAGCGTAATGCGCTCGGCTCAGATAAGCATCAACGAACGCATAGATCGACCAGTGCACTGATCGCCGGTTCGTTTTCGAGTCGATCCACTTTCGCAATAACCGCTTCAATCGCTTTCGCATCGAGCGCGCGTGCGGCATTCTCGCGAAACTTATTTCTCACATCGCCGGCGGACAGCGGATTCTCGGCGCTGCCGCGGTTATGCGGTTCGATGCGCTCGAGTTGGCGGCCGTCTTTCGTCTTCACTTTGACCCAGCCTTTGTATTGGCCGCGTGCCGGCGCTTCTGCATCGATCACGTAGCTCACCTTGCGCGCGAGCGCGAGGATGGCAGAGTCGCGCAGCGCATCGGCGCCGTAAGCGTCCACGCCGAGCTTGCCGCGCACCAGCGCTTCGGCGAGCGAGAATTGCAGGCTCACGCGGCCGTGCGAATCCGATGCCGGCGCATATTTTTCGGCGACGGGCTCGCACACAACCGGAATCATGTACTGCGCGATCGGGCAGACAATCGATTCGACGTCGTCCGCGCGCAGTCCGTCAACGCGATGCAGATAAAGCAGTGCATCGAGAAATGAATGGATGACGTGCGCCACCGGATACGGTTTGAACGACGTGTTGCGGCTTTCCCACACGCTGCCGAGATTTCCGACCATGCGCGCGAAATCGAGCTTGAAATTCTTGTCCTGCACGTGCGAGGCAAATAAGCCGAAGCGGCTTTCGAACACGGGCGCCGGTCCCGTGTAGTCGGCGCGCGCGAGCAACGCCGCGGCGATCCCCGAGTGCGCAGACCACCCCGGATGCAGAAATTTCGCTTGAGTGCCGTCTTCCCAGCACGCGAGGATGCCCGAAGCCTGGCTGCCGGCAATGCCGGCGGCGTTGCGTAGTTGCAGCGGCGTGAGCCCGAGCAGCTTGCCGGCAGTATAGGCCGTGCCAAAGGTGCCGATCACGCCGCTTGGATGAAAGCCGACCTTATGAAACTGCTGAGGCGCGACGAGGCCGATGCGGCAGGTGATCTCATTGCCGGCAGCAATCGCGGCAATGACTTGTTCGCCGCTCGCTTTGACCATTTCGCCGACCGCGAGTGCGGTCGCCACCATAGGGCTGCTGATGTGGATAACGGTTTCGTTGTGCGTGTCGTCGTATTCAAGCGCCTGCGCCATCGTGCCGTTCGCGAGCGCCGCCTGCATCGCAGGCACCCGATCGCCGGTGCCGACGATGCGCGCATCATTGCCCGAGCCCATCGCGAGCGCCGCGGCGCGCACCGACTTGCCGGTTGGCAGCGCCACGGCGGCGAGAGCGAGACCGAGGATGTCGAGCACGCGCAACTTCGTGCCGGCGACGACGTCCGCCGGCAAATCGGAAAATTCAAGCGCTGCACACCAGTTCGCGAGTTGTTCGCTGTAACTCATGGCGGTAGTTCGCGTGGTAGAGAGAGGACGCGGATAATAGCGCGAAATCGTTGAAACGCAGGTGGCGCATTGATACTATGCGGCGCTCCTGAATGAGCAGAGGTCGTGATGAAAGCACTCGTTGTCAGAGAATTCGGCGCAGCGCTCAATGTCGAAGAATGGAGCGTGCCAGCGCCAGGCGCGGGCGAAGTTTTAGTAGACGTGCATGCGGCAGGCATCAACTTTCCCGATCTCCTGGTGATCGACGGCAAATACCAGTTCCTGCCGCCGCTGCCGTTCGTGCCGGGCAAGGAATGCGCGGGCATCGTCAAGGTAGTCGGTGCCGGCGTCACCTCGCCGAAGGTCGGTCAGCGCGTGCTCGTGCAAGTCGAAAACGGCGCCTACGCGCAGCAGGTCACCACCAAAGCGGTGAACTGCCATGTCGTGCCGGACGCCATCAGCTTTCCAGAGGCCGCGGCGATGGGGCTCACTTACAACACCGCGCATTTCGCGCTGGTCGAGCGCGGCCAACTAAAGCCGGGTGAAACGGTGCTCGTGACGGGCGCTGCGGGCGGCGTTGGCCTTGCAACCGTGCAGGTCGCCAAAGCACTCGGCGCGATCGTGCTTGCTGCAGTCAGCACGCCGGAGAAAGCCGCCGCCGCAAAAGCCGCCGGCGCCGATCACATTATCGATACCGGCGTCGCCGACCCGCGCGAGAAATTGCGCGAGCAGGTGTTCGCGGCCGTCGGCAAGCGCGGCGTCGACATGGTGATCGACAACGTCGGCGGCGATGTGTTCGATGCGTGCATGCGCGCGGTCGCATGGTGCGGCCGGCTCGTGATCGTCGGCTTCGCGGGTGGCCGGGTGCCAGAAATCAAGGCCGGCCATCTGCTCGTCAAGAATATTGCCGCGATCGGTTTGCAGTTCAGCGATTATCGCGATCGCGAGCCGGAAAAATGCAAAGTGGTGCGCCAGGCGCTTTTCGATCTTTACAGCGCCGGCAAGCTGAAACCTTACGTAATGGCTACTTTTCCGCTGGCGAGATACGCTGAAGCGCTCGCCCTGGTCAAAGGCCGCAAGGTCATCGGCAAGGTCGTGCTGACCACCGCCTGATTATTTACGTTCCGGAAAGGCGCCAACAAGCGCGGCGCCTGCGTCATCGACAGTCTCAATCCGCATGATGGCGTCCGCCAGTTTGTCTGCATCCGCCCGCTTCGCGCCGACACCGAAGTCGAGGCAATCCCTGAACTTGGACAGCAACTCGTCTTCGCTCATCGGCTCCTGCGGGCTGCCTTTCACCGTGTCGCTCTTAACTTCCACCACGCGGCCGTCATTCAGCGTGACAGTGACGCGCGCCGGCTCGATCGCGGTCGGATCGATTTTGGGATCGTCGACCGCGCGCACCCTGGCAGCGAGCGCGACGACGGCTGGATCCTTGATCGCCGCTGGTAGAAAACTGCGCAAATCGACGCGCGCATCGGTTAAGGCGCGAGCGAATGTGTAAGCGGCATTGAATTGTGCGTGCACTACCGAATCGCGCTTCACGTCGTACGGCTCGCCGACCGTCAGCCAGTTCACATTGCCCATGCCGATTTCTACATCGCGCACGTCGGCGGGTTTGATGCCCTGCTCGCGCAGCTTGATGCCGAGGCCGATCGGCGTGTGATTGCAGCGGCAGCACGGATAAGGCTTAAAGCTGTATTCGGTAATGCGCCAGTGCTTGCCAAGCTCTTTTGTAATCAGCTCGGTTTTCACTTCGTCGCGCTCGTACAACGAAAACAAACCCGCATTGCCTTCGAGCGTGCGGCGCGTGCCGGTCAGGCCGTCCGCCGCGAGGAAGGCGCCCATCACGGCAGAGCGTGCGGCAAAACCGGCGCCCAGCCGTTTGGAGACGACGCCGTCGCGCATGCTCTGCGCCGACCCGCTCGTCTGGTGGAACGCCATGCCGAGCGCGTTGCGCATGCCTTCGGCGTCGAGTTTCAACAGGCTCGCCGCTCCCAGGCTGGCTGCCGGCGTGCCGAACACCATGGTCGGATGCCAGCCTTTGCCGAGGCTGTTGTAGCAGGCAAGTCCGAGCCGCGCATGCAGTTCGGTGCTGATTGCATAGGCAAGCAGAAAGTCCTTGCCGCTGACTTTGCCGATGTCTTCAGCCGTAGCGAGCAGCGCCGGCAGCACGACGCAATTCGTGTGTACGCGTGCCGGATCATGCTGATCGTCGAAATCGAGCGCGTGAGCAGCGGCGCCGTTGGCGAGCGCCGCGGTCGGCGGCGAATAACGGCGCTTGCCGACCAGACCCGTGGCCGCGCCGGTGGTTTCCCATTTCGACAAGCGCTGATTCAGTTCACGAATACCGACGGCGTTTGATGCGCCGGCAATCACGCCGAGCGTGTCGATCAGAAATGCCTTGAGCGTGTGCACGACCGCCGGCGGCAAATCTTCATAGCGCCAGCTCGCGAGCTGCGTGCAGAGTGTCAACGTGTAGTCGTCCGGCAATGGAGCCGCAACAGGTGCGGATTTTTTGAGAGGAGTGACGGTCGTCATCATGGCGCTCGAAAGAATAATCAGCGTTTATTATAGGCCGCGCTGCGCGCCGTCGCGAACAGCAGCTCGACGTAGGCGTCAGCGGCCGGCGACAGCGGCCGGTCGCGGCGCGTGATGATGCCGATGGTGCGCGCGGGTCGAGGGTCGTGAATGCGGCCGGCGACGAGCCCTTTCATGTTGAGCTCGGCGAGCACCATGCGCGGCATCACTGTGATGCCAAGACCGGCGCGCACCATGCTCAATGCCGTGACCATGTTGGCAACTTCGTAATCCGGTTCGCGCGCGATGCCGGCGGCAGCGAATCCATGCTCGACGAGTGCGCGCACGCTCGACTGCTTCGGCAGCAGCACGAGCGAACCGCCGGCGAGATCGCGCCAGGTGACGCGACGTTTAGCTGAGAGCGGGTGACGTTGCGGATAAACGGCCTGGAGTTCATCCGGCAGCAGTTCGCGGAAAACGAGTTCGTCGTGCGGCGTTTTAAGCGTGCCGATGCCGAAATCGACTTCGCGATGCAACACCTTGTCGACAATATTCGAATCCTGCTCTTCGACCAGCCGCGCGGTGATCGCCGGGTGCAGTGCCTTGAAGCGCGCGAGCGCCACGGTAACGAGGCCGAACGCGACCGACGGCAGCGACGCAAATACGATGCGTCCGCGCGTGCCGGCCGCTAATTCCCGCGCGAAGCGGTAGGCGTCTTCCAGATCGTCGAGCGGGCGCTCGATCATGGCGAGAAAGCGCCGCCCGGCTTCCGTCAGCTCGACCCGGCGCGTGGTGCGCTCGAAAAGCTTCACGCGCAGCGACGTTTCGAGCTCGCGCACGAGCTGCGAGAAAGCCGGCTGCGTCATCGCGAGTTCGCGCGCCGCTGCGCTGAAAGAGTTATGGCTGGCGGCCGCGGCGAAACCCTGCAACTGGCGCAATTTTAGATTCATCGATAAAACCTATGAGTGATCACAAAACATCGAATTGTTATGTTAATCGCTGCATGCTTAAATTCCAATTCCCACCGTTGCGCGACAGGCGTTTCCCGTGAAAACAATCTGGATCGGCATTGATACCGGCGGCACGTTCACCGATTTGGTGCTGTGCGAACTCAAAACCGGCCGTTATACCTATCACAAGCTGCCGACGACGACCGGCGACCCCGCGAAGGCAGTGCTTGACGGCATCGCCGAAGTCATCGAACTCGCGCAGTTGCCGCGCGAAGACGTCGACTTTCTGGTGCTCGGCACGACGCTTGGCACTAACGCGGTGCTCGAAGGCAAGTGCGCGCGTACCGGCATGCTGACGACGGCTGGCTTTCGCGACGTGATCGAGCTCGCGCGCCAGCGCCGGCCGCATTACTTCAATCTCGATATTTTGAAACCGACGCCGCCCGCGCTGCGCGATTGCCGGCTGGAAGTCAGCGAGCGGATTGCGGCGGATGGCACCGAAGTCGCGCCGCTCGACGAAAACGACGTGCGCAAGGCAGTTGCCGTGCTGCGCGATAAAAAGGTCGAGGCGATCGCGGTGTGCATGCTGCATTCATACGCGAACCCCGCGCATGAGCGGCGCGCGCGCGAACTGGTGAAAGAGCTCTGGCCGGAAGCTTATTTGTGCACGTCGTCCGACGTGCTGCCGGAATTCCGCGAATTCGAGCGCTTCGCGACGACCGTGGTAAACGCGAGCCTGATGCCGATCATGGACCGCTACCTCGAGCGCTTCGAGCGCGGCGTCGCCGATCTCGGCATCAAGATCGCGCCGCGCGTCATGCAATCGAACGGCGGCGCCGTGACGCCGGGCGCGGTGCGCAGATTGCCGGTCAACACGTTCTTTTCCGGACCGGCAGGCGGCGTCGTCGGTTCGGTCGGCCTCGGTGCTGAACTCGGCATCGGCAACCTGATCACGTTCGACATGGGCGGCACGTCGACCGATGTGTGCCTGATTCGCGACGGCGAGCCGGCGAAGAAAGACCTGCGCGAGATGGGCGGCTTTCCCGTGCGCACGCGCACGATCGATATTCATACCATCGGCGCGGGCGGCGGCAGCATTGCGTGGGTCGATGCCGGCGGGCTCTTGAAAGTCGGACCGCAAAGCGCGGGTGCGGTGCCGGGACCTGCGGCCTATGGACGCGGCGGCACGAAACCCACCGTCACCGATGCGAACGTCGTGCTCGGCCGCCTGAATCCTAAATCCTTGCTCGGCGGCCGCATGGCAATGCATGCCGATCGTGCGCGCAAAGTCCTCGAGGATGAGCTGGTGCCGACGCTTAAAGTCGATCTGGTTCGCGCCGCGGCGGGCGTCATCGAGATCATCAACGTCAACATGATGGGTGCAGTGCGCGTGATCTCGGTCGAGCAGGGTGTGGATCCGCGCGACTTCACGCTGGTCGCGTTTGGCGGCGCTGGACCGCTGCACGCGGCGGACGTCGCCCGCAACATGGGCATCCGTAACGTGCTCGTGCCGCCGCGACCGGGTTTGCTGTCGGCGCTCGGTCTGCTGCACGCCGACGTTCGCGGCGACTTCAGCCTGACGCGCCTGCTCGTCGCGGTCGACCTGAATATCAAAGCGCTCAATTATGGCTTCGCTGAATTGCGCGAGCGCGGCGATGCCTGGCTGCATGGCGAAGCCGGCAAAAATGCGAAGGCCAAGTACATATGGCTCATGGACATGCGCTATCTCGGCCAGAATTACGAGCTGTCGCTCGAAGTGAAAAACGGCAAGCTCGACGGGAAATCGCTTAAACGGCTGATCGTTCAATACCACCGCCGGCACAAGGCGATCTACGGCTATGACATGCCGGCGCAGCCGGTCGAAGTGGTCAATTTGCGGCTCGTGGTGACGGTCGAGCGGCACGCGCCGACGCATGAGAAGCACAAGGCCGCGCGCACGACAGTAAAAGAAGCGGTGATCGAGAAGCGCAAAGTGTGGTTTCCGGAAACCGGCTTCGTCACGACGCCTGTGTATGACCGCGACAAGCTACCGGTTAACGCGCGGATTGAAGGGCCGGCGATCGTCGAACAGATGGACACGACGACGGTGGTCCCGCCGCGCGCCAAAATGCGCAATGACAAGCTGGGCTACCTGCATATGGAAGTCGAACCTCTCCACATCAAAGGAGCGTCGTGATCATGGCGGCCGCGAAAAGTAAAAAGCAGCGCAGGAAAACGAATGGTGGAAGAACTGCGAAGGCAGTCGATCCGATCAAAGCCGAAGTCGTCGCGCGCTATCTGCTGGCGACCTCCGAAGAAATGGGCGCGACCCTGATGCGCACGGCGTTCTCGCCGAACATCAAGGAACGCGCCGATTGCTCGACTGCCATCTTCGATGCGCAAGGCCAGGTCATCGCGCTCGCCCAGCGCGTACCGATTCATCTGGGCTCGATGGTCGGCGCGGTCGATGAAATCCTCAAACGCTATCCGCTCGATGAAATCGTGGCGGGCGACCAGTTCGTCGCCAACGACCCGTACAACGGCGGCGGCACGCATCTGCCCGACATCAACATCATCGCGCCGGTTTTCATCGGCAGGAAAATCGTCGCGTTCGTGGCCAACATCGCGCATCACGCCGACGTCGGCGGCATGGTCCCGGGTTCGGAAGCGGCCGTGTGCAAGAGCATTTACCAGGAAGGCCTGCGCGTGCCGCCGGTGCGCATCATGCGCGCCGGAGAACTCAATCGCGATGTCATCGATATCATTTTGCTGAATTCGCGCACGCCGGACGAGCGTATCGGCGACCTGAAAGCGCAGTTCGCCGCTAATAACGTCGGCATGAAGAGCGTGCTGCAGTTGTTCGAGCGCTACGGCATCAACGACACGGCTGCGACGATAGCCGCCTATCTCGATTTCACCGAAAAGCGTTTCCGCGCGGCGATTAATCGCCTGCCGGCGGGCCGCTATGAGGCTGAAGATTTTCTCGACGGCAACACCGAAACCGAGCGCTGCCGCATCAAGCTCGCGATGACCGTCGGCCGCGGCCGCATCGATTTCGATTTCACGGGCTCGGACAAGCAGCTCGAAAGCGCGCGCAATATTCCGTATCGCGCGCTGCTCGCGACTGTTTATACCGTTGCCAAGAGCTTGCTCGATTCCGAAGTCCCGGCCAACGCCGGCTACTACCGCACGCTCAAAATTGCGGCGCCCGCCGGCTGCGTCGTCGGGCCGGTGCCGCCTGCGGCGATCGGCTGCCGTTCGATTTCAGCCAGCGTATTGGGCGACGTGATCGCAAATGCGCTGTCGCAGGCAATGCCGGCGAAGGCGCTTGCCGGCAGCGGGCCGCATCATCTGTATGTGCTTGCTGGCACCGATCCGAAAACCGGCAATTATTTCGTCAACTACGAAACGCTCGCCGGCGGCATGGGCGCGCGGTCGAATCGCGACGGCGTCGACGGCGTGCGCGTGCATGCATCGGGCTCGTCGAATCTGCCGGTCGAAGCGCTCGAGCATGCGTATCCATTCCGCGTCGAGCGTTATGCGCTGTGGGAAGGTTCGGCCGGCGCCGGCGAATTTCGCGGCGGCATGGGCGTCGTGCGCGATTACCGTGTGCTCGGCGATGACATCGTGGTCAGCTTGTCGTCCGAGCGGCAGAACGTGCCGGCGCGCGGTTTGAAAGGCGGCGGCGAAGGCGCGCGCGGCGCATTCATACTGAACCCCGGCACCGCCGGTGAACGCAGACTCCCTGCAGCCGCGGGTGAACTAACGTTGCCGCGCGACAGCGTGCTGCGGATTACGACGCCGGCGGGCGGCGGGTTCGGCGAGTCCGGCAAACGTGCAACTGCCGCAAACGAGCGCGACGTTCGAGAAGAGCGGCTGGGCAGGTAGATGATTTTCATATGATAGGGAAACGCGGGGGGCGGCGGTTAATCGGGCCACTTGCACCTGAGACAGTGGAAGTGAGCATGGGCTTCACCGAGACGCCTCACAGGATTGAATCGACGATCTGCGGTACGGGGGCTGTCTCGTTTGAACTAAGCGACCGGTGCGCCGGCTGGCATCTTTAACGGAAGACATTTATGCAACGCATATTAGTGTTGATGGCAGCTTGCTGGGCCGGCGCGTCGTTTGCAGCGGCGCCTGTGTTTCCCGAGCGGCCAATACGCCTCGTCGTTCCGTTCGCGCCGGGCGGTGGTTCAGACTTCGTCGCTCGCGTGCTCGCATCGCGTCTTCCGGAGGTTACCGGGCAGAACGGCGTCGTCGACAACCGCCCGGGCGCCGCGTCATTAGTCGGCACCCAGCTCGTTGCCAATTCTCCCAACGACGGTTACACGCTGTTGCTGGCCGATACGCCGTTTGCGGTCAACAATTCGATTTACAGCAAACCCGGCTACGATCCGATAACGAGTTTTTCGCCCGTGACGCAAGTGGCGACGACGCCGCTCATGTTTGTGGTGCACACGGGCATGGCCGCTGCGACGGTGCAGGAATTTATCGCGCTTGCGAAAGCGCAACCAGGCAGGCTTGCAATGGCAAATTCGGGCAGCGGCAGCATTACGCACCTGGCTGGCACATTGTTCGCGTTCACCAGCGGAATTGCAGTGACCACGGTGCCTTACAAGGGCACGGGCCCCGCGCTGACCGAGGTCATGGGCGGGCAGGTCCAAGGCATCGTCGCGACGGCGCCAAGCGTGATGCCGCTCATCAAGAGCGGCAAGCTGCGGGTGCTGGCCGTGACCTCGGCGAAACGTTCAACGCTCGCGCCCGAGGTGCCGACCATGCAGGAAGCAGGCGTGAAAAATTACGTCGTCGGCAACTGGTACATACTGGTCGGCGCCGCCAACACCCCCGCCCCGGTGTTGGCGAAATTGCATCGCGCTTTTACGCAGATACTTGCGCAGCACGAGGTGGTCGATCGTTTTTCGGCAGCAATTATCGAAGCGACGCCTAGCGCGAATCCGCAGGAACTTGGTGTGATGATTGCGGCGGAAGTGGCGCGTTGGGGCCGCGTCGCCAAGGACGCGGGCATCCGGCTCGAGTAGCGACGGCGATATAATCCGCGGCCTGATCAAGGCCGGCCACTCATGATGACCAAAATTCCCGCGTATTTGTACCGCGGCGGCACCTCGAAAGGGCCGCTCATACTTGCGAGCGAGTTGCCGGGCGATCGGGTCACGCTCGATCGGGTTCTGCTTACGGCGATGGGCTCGCCGCACAGGCGTCAGGTGGACGGCATTGGCGGCGCGGAAACGTTGACGAGCAAGATTGCGGTGGTGTCAAAATCCGCGCGGCAGGCAATTGACGTCGATTACCTGTTCGTGCAAGTGAATCCGGAATCGGACATCGTCGATTACTCGTCCAACTGCGGGAACATGCTGTCAGCAGTCGGCCCGTTTGCGCTGGAGATGGGTATAGTCCAGGCGCAGGATCCCGAGACCCGCATCAGCATATTCAACATCAACACGAATTCGAAAATCGATGTGCTGATACAAACGCCGGGAGGCGAAGTGACGTACGAGGGCGATGTCGCGATCGACGGCGTGCCGGGCACGGCGGCGCCGGTGAAGCAGAATTTTGCGGGCACGGTCGGCAGCAAGACGGGCAAGCTGCTCCCAACCGGCAAACCGACCGAATTGATTGACGGCATAGAAGTCACCTGCATCGACGTGGCCGTGCCGATGGTGATCGTGCCGGCCGCCGGAGTCGGCAAGACCGGTTACGAGAGCAAGGCCGAACTCGATCTGGACGCCGGGCTCATTGCGCGACTGCAAAAAATCCGTGTCGAAGCAGGTCATCGCATGGGTTTGGGCGATTGCAGCAAGCTCGTAATTCCGAAGCCGGTGCTGGTCGCGCCGCCGCGCGCCGGCGGCTCAATCGCCTCACGCGATTTTGTGCCTTTCAACTGCCACGCGACTTATTCGGTGACCGGCTCCATGGCGCTGTCGACCGCCTGCATATTTCCCGGTACTGTCGCGCACCGGTTGGCCAAGCTTAGCGGTACAGGCAGGCAGGTGATCGCCATTGAGCATCCCGGCGGCGCGATCGAGGTCGAGTCGTATGGGCGCCAGATCGGCGCCACCTTTTCCCTGGAAGAGGCGACGCTGCTGCGCACTTGCCGCAAGCTGTTCGAGGGCCGTATTTGTATCCCGGCGCGCATTTGGGACGGTCACAACAAGGCGCGCGACGCCGCGCAGCTGGCGTTTGCAGCATGATCGGCACGCGCCGGCCCTGGGTCGCATGAGTTTTTCCGACGCCAACGCAATGGCGGTAGCGGAGCAGGTCGACCGCCTCGTCACCACGGAGATTGGCGGCAAGTTCAGGACCGTCACCACCCGGCCCATCATCCGCGAACTTTACGATGCCGCGCGCGTGCAAAGCGGCGGCGCGCCCCTTTCATACGAGATCGCGAAAACGCTCATGCGAGCATGCCTCCCGGGCATGCACGTGCTTCTCACGACCGGTTTCACGCTCGACCTGTGGATGCAGGGCGAGGCAGATGGTCCGCCGGGCATCGCCGTACTCGCGCGCACGCTCGAGCGCGCGTTCGACGTGAAGCCGCTGCTGTTGACTGAGCAAGCGCATCGCGATCTGGTGGCCGCGACGGTGCGTGCAGCCGGCTTGCGCGAATACAAGCCGGAGGAAGCGGCGTCGCATCCACGCCGTTTCTCCATGGTTGATCTGTCCTTGGACATGGACGAGGCGCGCATTGCGGCAGCTGGTTTGTTCGATAAATTCCGCATCGCCGCAGTAATCGCGGTAGAAAAGCCGGGCGCAAATGACTCCGGCGTGTATCACAACTCCGCGGGTCGCGACATTTCGCACCTCTGTGGAAAGATCGAGCCATATCTAGAGCAAGCGGCGCGCCGGGGTATTCCAGCGATCTCCCTGCTCGATCTCGGCAACGAGGTTGGGGCGGGTGCGATTGCGGCCGTTGCGCGCAACATGCCGAATGGCAAACTCTGCGCGTGCCCCTGCGGCGGCGGCAACGTCGCGACTTCGGTCGTGACGCATGTATTCCCCACGTTCGTGAGCAATTGGGGCGCTTACGCGATTGCAGCGACGCTCGCATTTATGCGTGATCAGCCAGCGTTATTGCATACGCCGGAACTTGCGGCCGAAGTGTTGCAGGCATGCGGCCGCGCCGGCGGCATTTCCGCGAAGGAAGGTTACTCGTCAGGCACTGTAGATCGCGTGCCCGCATCCATCCATGTGCAAATCTCAGAGTTGTTACAATATATGATCTTGGCCGCACGAGACGAACTGACCGACCATTAGCGAATAAGGAACTCAAGAATGAATCAGCCAGCGACCGAATTCAGCACCATTGCCGCCGCGCGCAACAATTATCCCGCGCTCGAACGCTGGACCTATATGGATCTCGCCGGCCGCGGCGTCCTCTCGCGCAACGTGCGCGCCGCGGCCGACGCGCAGCTGGACGAGCGCATGATGAATGGCGGCGACAAGGTGAAATTTTTCGAGTTGATCGAGCGCGCGCGCGGCAAGTTTGCGCAACTCATCAACGCCGAGCCGGACGAAATCGCTTTCACCAAGAACATTTCCGAAGGTCTCAATATGATCGCGACCGCGCTTGAGTGGCAGGCGGGCGACAACGTGATCGTATGTCCTGACTTGGAGCATCCGAACAACGTGTACGTGTGGCTCAATCTGCGTTCGCGCGGACTTGAAGTGCGCGCGGTCAAACCCGTCGCAGGGCATATCCCGGCCGACGAAATTATCGCGCGCATCGATTCGCGCACGCGCGTCGTCACGGTGTCGACGGTCACTTTTGCGCCCGGCTTTCGCACCGACATCGACAAGCTCGGCCGCGCCTGTCGCGAGCGCGGCGTTCTGTTTCTCGTGGACGGCGCGCAATCGGTTGGCGTGCTGCATACCGACGTCAAAAAATCGAACATCGACGCGCTGGCCGTGTCGACGCAGAAAGGCCTGCTCGGGCTCTACGGCATGGGTTTCCTTTATTGCCGCCGCGAGTGGGCGGAAAAATTGAAGCCGGCGTACCTGGCGCGCTTCGGCGTCGATCTCGGCGAAGCGCACGAAGCGTCGATGGGCAATGAAGCGTTCAAGCTGATGCCCGGCGCGCGCCGCTTCGATCTGGGCAACTATAATTTCGTCGGCGCCGCCGCCGTCGATGCGGCAATGTCCGAAATTTTGACTCATGGCACGCCTGAGGTTGAGCGCTATGTCACGCAGCTCGGCCATGCGCTCGCCCAGGGTTTCCTCGATCTCGGCCTGCCGGTGTCCGGCGGCAAACCCGGCGCGCATCTCGCGCACATCGTGACCGTGGGGACGATGGACGACAATCATTACGGCAGCAACGACGACAAATTCAACCGCCTCTATGCATGGCTCGGTGAAAATCGCGTCAAGTTGTCGATCCGGCGCGGGGTGCTGCGGTTTTCGCTGCATCTCTACAACAATATGGATGACGTCGCTCGCGTGCACGAATTGACTCGCGCATTTCTGAAACAATGAATTACGTCGATTCCGCGACCGGCGCGACCTACCCGCTCGACAAACCGCGCTGGTGCGGCGATGGCGGCGCTTACCTGAACCTTGGCGATGCGCCGGGGCTCACGCGCAGCGAGATCGATACTTCGCGACGCTCGGTCTGGCGTTATGCCAAAGCGATGCTCGTCGACGCGCAAAATGCCGTGACGCTCGGCGAGGGCTGGACGCCAATCGTCAGCGGCAAGCTCGATGGCGTGCCCGTGACGATGAAACTCGAATTCATGATGCCGACCGGTTCGTTCAAAGACCGCGGCATGACGACGCTCATCACTTACCTGAAAAGCTGCGGCATCACGAGCGTGCTCGAAGATTCATCGGGCAACGCAGGCGCGTCACTCGCCGCCTATTCGGCGGCTGCCGGCATGAAAAGCCGCATTCTCGTGCCGGAAACGGCGTCGTATCCGAAAATCGCGCAGATGGCGGCGACCGGTGCCGACGTCGTCACAATCAAAGGTTCGCGCCAGGATGTCGCTGACGCGGCGCTGCGCTATTCGACCGAGATTTTTTACGCGAGCCACAACTGGCAGCCGTTCTTTCTCGAAGGCACCAAAACGCTCGCGTACGAACTGTGGGAGCAACTCGGCTTCAGCATTCCCGACAACATCGTCTTCCCGGTCGGCTATGGCAGCAACGTGTGTGGCTGCGAGCGCGGGTTCGCCGAATTGAAACGCGCCGGTGAAATCGATCGGGTGCCGCGCTTGTTCGGCGTGCAGGCGGCCAATTGCGCGCCCTATTTCAATGCATATGAAGCCGGCAGCGAAGAACTTGTACCGACGACGATTTCGACCACGATCGCTGAAGGCATCGCTTCGTCCAAGCCGACGCGCGTGCGCGAAGTGTTGCGGGCGGCGCGCGAGTCCGGCGGCCGGATCATCGCGGTGACTGAAGAAGAAATTGTCTCCGCACTCGGCGTGCTCGCGCATCAGGGCCTGTACGTCGAGCCGACGAGTGCCGCCGGGGCAGCCGGCTTGCGCCAGTTACTGAAGTCAGGTGCGATCACGTCAGCAGAATCGACCGTGCTCGTCCTGACAGGGTCCGGACTGAAAGCATCGGAAAAAATCGGCCAGTTGCTGAACGTCGGCGCGCGCAGCGAGTAACCACCGCACCGCGATTTGCCCCGGTGTTTGCCGGCACATTGCGTTTAACGTCAGGCGCGGTAGGATGCCGGTTCCGCAATGTGCATAAAAGGGGAGGCCCATGCGTAAATCCACGATCGTCGCGGCTGCGTTCGCTGTCGCAAATTTCGCAATGCAACTAACGGCTGCAAACGCGCAGACGGTGCTCGAACAGGCTGCCGAGCATCGCTATCAGCTCGACTTTCACGTGAACGATGCAGTGCTCGCGAAAATGCTGCCGGCGGGCTGGGAAGCCGTGATCGCGACGCAAGGCCCCGCCAAGGACGCCAACCTGCGCATGATTTTCATCGATCGCATGGCGATCATGGGCGGCGACGGCAAACCGGCGGCGCGGCCAACGGCGCGACTGGTCTATCTCGCGATTCCCGTAAAACAAACGGCGGGCGGCGCGGTGGGACAGATAATTATCCATGGACTGACCGAGCATGCGGCCGACGCGCCGGGCGCATTCGGCGTGTATCAGCATGCGAACGTCGCGAAAATGTCGCGCAGCGTGGCAGCGTCAGGCGGCGCGATGACCGGGGCCGAAGATTGGGAATTTGCGGCGGCGAGCGGCGAGCGCATGGAACTGCACGTCGAATATGAGCGCGGACCCGCGACCAAAGGCGGTGCCGAGGTGAAGTTTTACTATCCGAATGATCCGGCGAAATTCCAGATATTCAAAACCGATCAGGCGATCGACATCATGCGCAACCCGACGACCACGCCGCCGGATCACATCAAGAAGTTTTCGTACAAGGCGGGCGGCGGAAAAATCGCAACCTTGTTCGATGGGACGGAAAAAGTCGTGAGCTGGGACTCGTTCCCTTGGTACATCCGCACGGTGAGCGCGCCGTAACAATTTACCGGCGCTGCGATTACTCGAGCTTCAGGTTGGCGGCCTTCACAACCTTCGCCCACTTGTCGATTTCTTTTTTGAGCCAGCCGCCCAGTTGCTCGGGCGTCATCGGGTAAACCTCGGCGCCCTGCTTCGTCAGGTTTTCCTTCATCTCGGCGGTGCTGAATGCCTTGATGATTTCGCCGTTGAGCCGCGCGACGATGTCTTTCGGCGTACCGGCCGCGGCGACCACGCCTTGCCAGCTGCCGGTTTCAAAGTCCTTTAACCCGCCTTCGGCGACCGTCGGCACTTCCGGAATCGACGTCAGCCGTTTTGCGCTCGATACCGCGAGCAATTTGAGCTTGCCCGATTTGCAATGCGGATAAGTCGCGAGCATGCCATTGAAAATCGCGTCGGCCTGTCCAGAGGCGAGACCGATAATTGCATCGGACCCGCCTTTGTAGGGAATGTAAGTCCATTTGATGCCGGTCTGCGCTTCGAATGCGACGCCCGCCAGATGCGGCGCGCCGCCGATCGAGGACACCGCGAAATTCATGCGGCCCGGTTTCGACTTCGCGAGCGCGATGAGTTCCTGCGTCGTTTTAACCGGCACCGACGGATGGACCGCGAGCAGGTGCGGTGAATAAGCGACCATGGTCACCGGTGCCAGATCGCGCATCACGTCAAACGGAAGCTTGTAAATGCTGGGGCTGATCGACAGCGCGCCCAGGTCCGCCAGCATCAACAGATAACCGTCAGGCGGCGATTTCGCGACGAGGTCGGCGCCAATATTGCCGTTGGCACCAGGGCGGTTGTCGACCACGACCGGCTGGCCGAAAACTTCGTTGAGCTTCGGGCTCAAAAGCCGCGACAGGATATCGGAGGTGCCGCCGGCCGGATAGGGAACGATGATGCGTACTGCTTTGGCGGGAAAAGTTTGGGCCGCTGCAGACGCGGCCGCAATCATCAGGCAACAGCCGATCGGAAGTCTTCCATTCATGTTGCCTCCTCGCGAGGCCGCCCGTGGCGGTAAGAATTATTATGCTAAATGTGCGAACATAGTATGGAAGCTTGGTCCGATGCGCGCAAGCCGCAGGCATTACGCGAAAACATCCGCGGCCGCTCAAAAAAACCCGTTCAGGAGTAACCAGTGAAAATTACCGCGGTAAAGCCGTACACCGTTCATCCCGGTTGGCGCAAGAATCTGATCCTCGTCAAGGTCGAAACCGACGAGGGCATTCATGGCTGGGGCGAAGCGTATTCGCAATACGATCGCGATACCGCTGTCATGGCGCAGTTGGTCGCGCTCGGGCGCTATGCGGTCGGCCGCAATCCGTTCGACATCAAGCAGTTTACGCAAATGGCATTCGACGATTACGCGGCTCGCCGCGGCTCGCTCGAGTTATTCTGCGCGATCAGCGGCATCGAGCAGGCGATGTGGGACATCGCCGGCAAGGCATGCAAGCAGCCCGTTTACAATCTGCTCGGCGGACGTTGCCGCGACAAGATCCGCGTTTACGCGAACGGCTGGAGTTATCAGATGAAAGAGCCGGCCGATTACGCGCGCGCCGCGGAGAAGGTCGTTGCGCAGGGGTTTACGGCGTTGAAGCTCGATCCGCTGCCCTCGCCGTGGCGCAGCTGGATTCCGAAAGAACATGAAAAGCGCGCGGTCGCCGTGATCAAGGCGGTGCGCGACGCTGTCGGTCCGGATGTCGACATCCTGATCGACCAGCACCGGCGCCTCGCGCCGATGCACGCGATTCCGCTCAACAAGAAGCTCGCGGAATTCGGTCTGTACTGGATGGAAGAGCCCTGCATCGCAGAAAACCCGGAAGGGCTCGCTGAAATCCGCCGTGAGACCGGTTTGCCGATCGTCATCGGCGAAGCAACTTATCTAAAGCAGGGATTCCGTCCGCTGCTCGAAGCGCGGTCGGCCGATATTCTGAATCCGGACGTCGCATGCTGCGGCGGCATTCTCGAATTGAAAGAGATCGCTGCGATGGCCGAGCCGTTCATGGTCGCGATGTCCCCGCACAACTACAATTCGACGACGCTTGGATTGTCATCGACGGTGCACGCGTCGGCGGTGATGCCGAACTTCATCATCACCGAGTATTTCCTGCCGTTCGTCGAGTTCTGCGACAAGATTTCGCCGAACCAGTTGAAACCGAAGAACGGCTACATCGAACTGCCGACCGCGCCGGGACTCGGCATCGACATCGACGAAGAAGTGGTCAAGCAGCATCCGGCCAAAATCTATCCCACGCGCAAATTGCGCCATCCGGCCGACGAAGGTCCGTAATACTTCGCGGCGCGAGCGCCGTGCGCTAAGCTGAAAATGCCACTTGATCGCCGCGCGGCGTGAGTTTGGTGCCGAAGGCGGCGCTGCGCTGCCGAATGTCTTCGAGCGTCGCCTGCTCCTGCGCGAGCGCGCATAAGACTGATTCGTTAGCGTCGTTATGGCGCACGAACTGGAACGTCGCGTCTTTGACTGATTTGCCGTCGAACTTGAGCCGCGCCATCATGCCCACCCAGTCGCCGTGTTTCTTACCGCCGTGACCGGTGTGAAACGAAAAACTGCCAAGGCCGTAATAGACGGGTTTGCCTTTATACATTTCGACCGGCAGCGAATAGTGCGGCCCGTGGCCGAACACGACGTCGGCGCCGGCGTCGATCGCCGCATGCGCAATCTCGGGCATGTATTCGAGCACGTCCTGATGCAATCCCCAATGGCACGACGCGACGAGGATGTCGCATTTCGCGCGCAATGCAGCGAGGTCTTCGAGGTAGTGCTTGAGGTAAGTGGGGTCGGCCCACGTTTTGATGATCGGCGGCAGGCCGGGCCGGTTGCAGGGCGGAATCTCGGGGCGCGTCTTGTGCAGCGGCAATTGGTACGCGGTATGGCCGCGAATGACGGCAACCCCCGCCGCATGATCACCCGCTTCATGATTTGTCGGCCAGTAAACGGACGTGCGCTGGAGAAATCCGATGCGCAAGCCGCCGCGCTCGAGTATGACCGGCGCGCGTGCCGCCGAACGGTTGGCGCCCGCGCCGGTGTGTGGAATCTTGAGTTCGTCGAGCCGCGCGATCGATGACACGATCGCCGCGTCGCCGTAATTGACGTTGTTCGCGATGCCGACCGCATGGATGCCTGCGCGCTTTAAGGACTCGCCGCCGTTTTTGGGATCGGCAAAAAAACCTTCCGACGTGTCGACCGAATGCGCGCCGGGCGGCGTGTAAAGACAACATTCGAAATTACTGAGCACGACGTCGGTCGAACGAAACTCTTCGACCACGCGCTTGAAGGGAACATCGGGGTCGGTGACGTTCATCAGGTTGAGATCGCCCGTCAAAATCATGCTGAGTGCCATAAATAAGTCCGATTACGTAAGAGTGGAAAGATTTGCGAAAACTGGAACCGCAGACATTGCGAAGCACGCTGGACGGCATGCGGCGGCTCTTTATAATGAGCCGCCAGCAAGAATAACACGGCCGTTCGCGCCGGGATTGCGCTGGTCTGACGAGGAGAATCGAATGGCGGTCAAACGTGTTGTTTGCATCCGGGTTTGCGCGATGGCGCTGGCACTGGTCGCCGGCGCCGCGCATGCACAGAGTTATCCGGTGAAGCCGGTACGCATGATTGTGCCGTTCGTGCCGGGCGGCAACACCGACATCATCGCGCGCGCATTTTCGCCGTTCATGTCCGAAGCGCTCGGCCAGCAGATCGTGGTCGAAAACCGCGGCGGCGCCGGCGGCGTAATCGGCACCTAAGCGGTCGCGCGCGCGGCGCCGGTCGGTTACGTGTTCCTGATGGTTTCGTCGGGCCACACGATCAACCCGGCGATGGTCAAGAAGCTGCCGTACGATTCGGTCAAAGATTTTACGCCGATTTCAATCATTGCCGACGTGCCGACCGCGTTTGTCGTTCACCCGTCGCTGCCCGTGAAGACGGTCAAAGAATTTATCGCGATTGCCCGCGCGCGGCCCGGTCAGATTAATTACTCGACGGCCGGCGTCGGTACGGTCGGGCATTTGTCGGCCGAGCTTTTGAGTTCGATGGCAAAAATCAAACTCGTGCATGTGCCGTACAAAGGAACCGGGCAGGCGATGGTCGATCTGGTCGCCGGCCAGGTGCAAATGCAGTTCCCGAGCATGCCGGCGGCGATCCAGTATGTGCAGACGGGCCGCCTGCGCATGATCGGTCAGACCGGCAAGAAGCGTTCGGCCGCGGCGCCTGACACGCCGACCATGGAGGAGGCAGGGCTGCCCGGCTTCGTCGTGTCGAGCGGTTTTGGCCTGATGGCACCGGCCAATACGCCGCGCGCAATCGTCGATCAGTTGCAGGCTGCGCTCGTCAAAGCGCTCGGTGATCCGCGCGTCAAGGATAATCTCGCGAAGCAGGGTGCTGAGGTCGTCGCGAGTTCGCCCGAAGAATACGACCAGTTCAACCGCGCGGAAATAGCGAAGTGGATCAAAGTCGCGGCCCAGGCCGGCATTGCGCCGGAATAGCCAAAGGCGCCGGGCGAAGCATCCGTTTGCCCTCGCCGGTGCGGTTTGATAATGTGTTTTAACTGATACCCAAGCAGCGCGAGGAGGGTCGTATGTTCAAGCATATCCTGATCCCTACTGATGGTTCCGAGCTGTCGCAGAAAGCAATCAGCATCGGCGTTGAGCTCGCCAAATTTCACGGCGCGCGCGTGACCGGCGTGCACGCGGTACCCGACTACCATTTGATGATTGCCTATGAGGGCGCATTCGATCCCGCAACCGAAGAGCGGATCGAAAAAGAAGCGCGTTCGCGCGCCGATGGTTTCCTCGACCACATCTCCAAGGTCTGCGCGGCGGCTGGCGTACCCTGCGAAACGGTGTGCGAGACGAGCGACCATCCATACGACGCCATACTCAAGACGGCGCAAACGCGCGGCTGCGATTTGATCCTTCTGCATTCGCATGGGCGCAAAGGATTGGCGGCGGTTTTGCTCGGCAGCGAGACGCGCAAAGTCCTGACGTATTCACAGATTCCGGTCATGGTTGTGCGCTGATTCTGGCACTGGCGGCCAGCAGCTCGAATTCCATCGAGTTCATCCAAATCATTGATATTTAAACGTTTAAACCTTGTTAGAGAAAGATAAGTGCAAATATATTGCACAGCAGCAGAAAACGCTTGCAAATAAGTCGTCTGTCGGGCATACTTGCTTCGCGTTGGACATCTTTTCAGGTGTCGGCGCACATCCTCCAAAACCTCCTCCTTTGGTGGAACCTCAGCGCAGCCCCAAGGGGTTGCGCTTTTTTTTGTACGTTTCCCGACCCGGCGCCACCCTCGGCATTCCCTAGATTGAACGCTGTCAAAAGCCCTTGCTGCGTCGCAAAATCGCACGGCTACCGCAGTGACACCCGGCCGGACGGCGAATGCCACTCCCCGAGCCCGGCGAGCGGGAGGCCCAGCGGCGGAAGCGCATAGACGAATCAGCTATACTTGCGCCCGCGCATTCACACTGTCGAAGCGGGATTTTGGCGAGAGCAGGAGAGGCGCGACAAGGGCGGGCAAACCAAGCAAGCGAGCGGGCATCACGGGCCGCGCGCATCTGTAGTTACCCAAACGGCAATATTGACTGCGGTCAAGGCCAGTCGGCACATCCGCAGTTAAGTTACGAACCCCGGCGCGCTGTTGCATTCGCGGCACGCACGCAACGAAAAGGCGGGAAATGAAGATCCACGAATACCAGGCCAAAGAAATTTTGCGCAAGTTTGGCGTGATCACGCCACGCGGCATTCCATGCTTTACCGTTGACGAAGCAATCAGGGCGGCCGCGGAGCTCGGCGGCAGCATGTGGGTGGTAAAGGCGCAGATACATGCCGGTGGCCGCGGCAAAGGCGGCGGCGTCAAGCTCGCGAAATCGCCGATCGAAGTCAAACAGTACGCGGGCCAGATTCTCGGCATGATGCTCAAAACGCATCAGACCGGCCCCCAAGGGCAAAAGGTGCGCCGGCTGCTGGTCGAAGAAGGCGCCGACATCAAAAAAGAACTGTATCTCGGCATGGTTGTAGATCGCGTCACCCAGCGCGTGTGCCTGATGGCAAGCAGCGAAGGCGGCATGGACATCGAAGAGGTCGCCGCCAAGACGCCGCAAAAAATTCATAAGGTATTCATCGATCCGGCCACGGGATTGAAGAACAGTGAATGCGATGAAGTCGCCCGCAAAATCGGAATTCCGGACGCGTCGGTCGCCAAAGCGCGGCCTGCGCTGCAGGGGCTCTATAAGGCCTTCGATGCCACCGATGCCTCGCTGGCGGAAATCAACCCGCTGATTTTGACCGGCAGTGGCGACGTGATCGCGCTCGACGCCAAAATGAATTTCGACGACAACGCGCTGTTTCGCCATCCCGACATCGTGGCGATGCGCGATCTCGACGAAGAGGATCCGGCTGAAATCGAAGCATCGAAGTTCGACCTCTCGTACATCTCGCTCGACGGCAACATCGGCTGCCTAGTGAACGGCGCCGGCCTCGCGATGGCGACGATGGACATTACCAAGCTGTACGGCGGCAGCCCGGCAAATTTCCTGGACGTAGGCGGCGGTGCCTCGGCCGAGAAAGTCACCGAAGCATTCAAGATCATGTTGAAGAATCCGCACGTCAAAGCAATCCTCGTGAACATTTTCGGCGGCATCATGAAATGCGATGTGATCGCGGAAGGCATTGTCACCGCGGCGCGGCAGGTAAAACTTACCGTGCCTTTGGTGGTCAGGCTAGAAGGAACCAACGTCGATCTGGGCAAAAAAATTCTGGCCGACTCGGGATTGCCGATTATTTCAGGCAATAACATGGCGGACGCCGCGGAGAAAGTCGTGAAGGCGACAGGCGGCAGCGGAAAGGTGCGCGCCGCGAAGAGTAGTGCAAAGCCTGCGGCTAAAGTGAAACCGGCTGCCAAATTTAAGCCCAAGCCGAAGGCAAAAGCAAAACCGAAAGCAAAACCGAAAACGAAGACGCGCGCGGCGGTCAAATCAAAATCGCGACCCGCGAAAAAGGCCGCGGCGAAACGTTCGCCAACCGCCAAGACCAAACAACGCAAACCGACGGGTAAGAAGAAGGTTGCCAAGAAACGTCCGCAACGCGCGGCATCGCGCAAGGCCGCGCGCAAAGGAAAACGCAAATGAGCATTCTGATCGACAAAAACACGCGCGTGATGACGCAGGGCATCACCGGCAAGACCGGTCAGTTCCACACCAAAATGGGCAAGGAATACGCCAATGGCGCGAATTGTTACGTCGCCGGGGTGAACCCCAAAAAGCCGGGTGAGTCATACGAAGGTATCCCCATTTTCGCGACCGTCAAGGAAGCGAAAGAACAGACGGGTGCAAATGTTTCGGTCATCTACGTGCCGCCGCCTTTCGCCGCTGCCGCGATTGATGAAGCGGTAGAAGCCGACCTCGATCTCGTGATCTGCATCACCGAAGGCATACCGGTGCGCGACATGATAAGCACCAAGTACAAAATGCAGGGCAAGCGCACGAAGCTGATCGGCCCGAACTGCCCGGGCGTGATTACGCCCGACGAAATCAAGATCGGCATCATGCCCGGACATATCCACAAGAAAGGCCCGGTTGGCGTCGTCTCGCGTTCAGGCACGCTGACCTACGAAGCGGTTGGGCAGTTGCGCGAATTGGGACTTGGCCAGTCATCGTGCGTCGGGATCGGCGGCGACCCGGTCAATGGTTTAAAGCACATCGACATCATGAAAATGTTCAATGACGACCCCGACACTGAGGCGGTCATCATGGTCGGCGAAATCGGCGGCTCGGACGAAGAGGATTGCGCGCGCTGGATCAAAGCGCATATGCGCAAGCCCGTCGTCGGCTTCATCGCGGGTATTACGGCGCCGCCGGGCAAGCGCATGGGTCACGCCGGCGCAATCATCTCCGGCGGCAAAGGCACGGCCGACGAGAAGCTGGCGGTGATGGAAGCATGCGGAATCAAGGTCACGCGCAATCCGGCGCACATGGGCAAGCTCTTAAAAACGGTGTTGAAGTAATTGCAGCTTGTTCCATAGCAGGTCCCGATATGCGCCTGTAGCTACGGGCGCATTTTGTTTCAACGGCGCACTGCCAACATGGCGCGGCGCGCGAAGGAGTCGAGTTGGAAGCTACGAATCAGAGCAAGAACAAACGCGGTAAGCCGAAGGGCCGGCCGGTCGACGCAGCGGCGCTGGCGGAAGTTTGCGCCTTGCTCGGCACGGAGCCCCGGCGGCGCGATTTGTTGATCGAGCACCTGCATAAGATTCAGGACGCTTACGGCTGCATTTCAGCGGCGCACGTCGTCGCGCTCGCGCGCGAAATGAACCTCGCTTACGCTGAAGTTTACGAAGTCGCGACGTTTTATCACCATTTCGACGTGGTTAAGGAAGGCGACGTGAAGCCCGCGCCGCTGACCGTGCGAGTCTGCGATTCCCTGTCATGCGAACTTGGCGGCGCGCAGCCATTACTTGAACGTTTGCGCTCGGCGCTTGGCGCTAAGGTGCGTGTGATTGCCGCGCCCTGTATCGGCCGCTGCGAACAGGCGCCCGCGGTGGTGGTCGGCCAGAACCCGGTTGCGCGCGCGACGGTTGAAACGGTCGCGGCCGAAGTGAAAGCCGGCCGCAGCAAGTGCGCCGTCGCGAAGTACATTGGTTACGACGAATATCGCAAACAGGGCGGCTACAAGATTGCCGCTGAATGCCTCGCCGGGAAACGCGACGCCGAACAGATATTGAAGACGATGGAAGCTTCGGCGCTGCGCGGCCTCGGCGGCGCCGGTTTTCCGACGGGGCGCAAATGGAGAATTCTGCGGAGCGAACCGGCGCCGCGCCTGCTGGCGGTCAACATCGATGAAGGCGAGCCCGGCACTTTCAAGGACCGCTACTACCTCGAACGCGACCCGCATCGTTTTCTGGACGGCATGATGATTGCGGCCTGGGCTGCGCAGGTTTCGGAAATCTACATTTACCTGCGCGACGAATACGCCGGCTGCCGCGTCATTCTTGAAAAAGAAATCGCAGCGCTGCAAAAGAATCCGCCGTGCCCGTTGCCGCCGATCCATCTGCGCCGCGGCGCCGGTGCGTATATCTGCGGCGAGGAGTCCGCGATGATCGAATCGATCGAAGGCAAGCGCGGCATGCCGCGCCTGCGGCCGCCCTATGTCGCCCAGGTCGGCTTGTTCGGACTGCCGACGCTCGAGCACAACATGGAAACCCTGTTCTGGATACGCGACATCATTGAAAAAGGCGCCGACTGGTTTGCGGGACATGGCCGTCACGGCCGCAAAGGCCTGCGTTCATTTTCGGTCTCGGGCCGCGTCAACAAACCCGGGGTGCATCTCGCCCCGGCCGGCATCACGGTCAATGAATTGATTGCCGAATACTGCGGCGGCATGCTGGCGGGGCACGAGTTTTATGCCTACCTGCCCGGCGGCGCGTCCGGCGGAATTCTGCCCTCAAGCATGGGCGATATCCCGCTCGACTTCGATACGCTGCAACCTTATGGCTGCTTTATCGGTTCAGCGGCGGTCATTATTTTGTCGGACAAGGACAGCGCAAGCGCGGCCGCGCGCAACCTGATGAGTTTTTTCGCGCACGAATCGTGCGGCCAATGCACGCCGTGCCGCGTCGGCACGGCCAAGGCGCTGCAGCTGATGAAGTCGCCGGGCTGGGATAAGCCGCTGCTTGAGGAACTTTCCAGCGCGATGGCGGACGCATCCATATGCGGCTTGGGCCAGGCAGCACCCAATCCTATCCGCTGTGTCGTCAAGCATTTTGCGCACGAGATTGAATGAGGTAAGCCATGACTGCGATGAGCAAACAGGAATACGAAGCGATGCCGGTCGAATTTAAATTGAACGGCAAGGACGTCGTCGCGTTCGGTCACGAAACGATCATCCAGGCCGCGCAGCGTCTCGGCGTCGACATTCCGCGCCTGTGCTACAAGGAAGGCATGCGTCCGGACGGCAATTGCCGAGCATGCATGGTCGAGATCAAAGGCGAGCGCGTGTTGGCGCCGTCGTGCTGCCGCAAACCGGCGCCCGCCATGGAAGTGACGAGCAATAGCACGCGCGCCGTAGCGTCGCAGAAAATGGTGCTGGAATTGCTGTTGTCGGACATGCCGAAGGAGCGCCACACGCTCAATTCCGAACTCGATCAGTGGGCCGGCAAACTGAAAGTCGGCAAGCCGCGGTTCGCGCCGCGTCACCAGCCGGTCGCCGACCTTTCGCATTTCGGCATGGCGGTGCATCTTGATTCGTGCATCCAGTGCACGCGCTGCGTGCGCGCCTGCCGCGAAGAGCAGGTAAACGACGTGATCGGCTATGCGTTCCGCGGCGAGCACTCGAAGATCGTGTTCGATCTCGACGACCCGATGGGCAATTCCACGTGCGTCGCATGCGGCGAATGCGTGCAAGCGTGCCCGACCGGCGCCTTGATGCCGGCGCGCGAAGTCGGCATGGTCAAGCCCGAAAAACAGGTGCATTCAGTCTGTCCGTACTGCGGCGTCGGCTGCCAGCTTACGTTCAATGTCAAGGACAACAAAATTCTGTCGGTCGACGGCCGCGATGGCCCATCGAACCATAATCGCCTGTGCGTGAAAGGCCGCTATGGTTTTGATTACGTCGGTCACAAGCAGCGGCTCACCAAACCGCTGATCCGCAAGGAAGGCGTTGGAAAATCGGCCGATATGGAGATGGATCCCGCCCATCCGCTGAAATATTTTCGCGAAGTCAGCTGGGACGAGGCGCTCGACTTTGCCGTTTCGAAACTCAAAGCGATCCGCGATCGGGGTGGCGAGCGCGCCGGGCGCAACGCATTGTGCGGCTTCGGCTCGGCGAAGGGCAGCAACGAAGAAGCGTACCTGTTCCAAAAACTCGTGCGCACCGGCTTCAGCAGCAATAACGTCGACCACTGCACGCGTCTGTGCCACGCATCGAGCGTTGCCGCGTTGATGGAAGGCGTTAATTCGGGCGCGGTATCAAACCAGGTCAATGACGTCGCGAACGCCGAAGTGATTTTCGTGATCGGCGCCAATCCAACGTCCAACCATCCGGTTGCCGCGACATGGATCAAGAATGCGGTAAAAAACGGCGCGACCCTGATCTATGCGGATCCCCGGCGCGGCGATCTTGGACGCCATGCGAAGCATTATCTGCAGTTCAAGGCCGACACCGACGTCGCACTTTTAAACGCCATGATGCACACCATCGTGCACGAAGGTCTCGTCAACGAAGACTTCATCCGCAGCCGCACCATCGGCTACGAGGAATTGAAGCGCAATGTCGCCAACTACAGCCCTGAAGCCATGGCGCCGGTATGCGGCATTCCCGCGGAGACGATCAAAACCGTGGCGCGCGTCTATGCAAAATCCAAAGGCTCGATGATTTTGTGGGGCATGGGCATCTCGCAGCACATTCACGGCACCGACAACGCGCGTTGCCTGATTGCGCTGTGCATGATGACAGGCCAGATCGGCCGGCCCGGCACTGGATTGCATCCGCTGCGCGGCCAAAACAATGTGCAGGGCGCTTCCGATTCCGGACTCATCCCGATGGTATTTCCGGATTACCAGCGCGTCGACAATCCCGACGCCTTGGCGCGGTTCGAGAAACTGTGGGGCGCCAAACTCGATCCGAAGCCCGGGCTTACGGTCGTCGAAATCATGGATGCAGTGCATGAGGGAAACATCCGCGGCATGTACATCATGGGCGAGAACCCCGCCATGTCGGATCCCGACGCGCATCATGCGCGCGCGGCGCTCGCCAAACTCGACTGCCTCGTCGTGCAGGAAATTTTCATGACTGAAACCTGTTATCAAGCCGACGTGATTCTGCCGGCGACGGCATGGCCTGAAAAAACGGGCACGGTCACGAATACCGATCGCATGGTGCAAATGGGCCGTCCCGCGCTGACACCGCCCGGCGACGCTAAAGAAGATTTGTGGATCATTCAGGAAATTGCGCGGCGCCTGGGGCTCGACTGGAACTACGGCGGTGCGCGCGACGTATTCAATGAAATGCGCAAAGCGATGAATTCCATCGCCGGCATTACGTGGGAGCGGCTCGAAGCCGAATCGTGCGTCACGTATCCGTGCGAGAACGAAGGCGACCCCGGTCAGCCGGTCGTGTTTGTCGATAAGTTCCCGACGGCCACCGGCCGCGCGAAACTGGTGCCGGCGGACATCATTCCGGCTGCTGAAAAACCCGACACCGAATTCCCGTTCGTGCTGATCACGGGTCGTCAACTCGAGCACTGGCATACCGGCGCGATTACGCGTCGTGCCGCCGTGCTCGATGCGATTGAGCCGGTGCCCGTCGCTTCGGTGCATCCGCTTGATCTCGATGCGCTGGGCGCGAAGCCCGGCGACGTGATCACGGTCGAGTCGCGGCGCGGCATTATTTCGCTGTATGCGCGTGCCGACGACGGCACGCCGAGGGGCGCGGTGTTCGTGCCATTTTGCTACTACGAAGCGGCCGCGAATCTGCTGACCAATCCGGCGCTCGATCCATTCGGCAAGATTCCGGAGTTCAAGTACTGCGCAGTCAAGCTCATGCGCGGCGGCGAGTTGACGCCATCGTCGAGCTACGGCGGCGGACAGTTGCTCAAAACTCCGCTAACGGCGTAGCGCATGGATCAGACAGCCGCACCGATAGTCGGTAAAGAGCATTGGACGCATAAACGCGACGTCAAGCTTTTCCTATGGGAGAAGAGGGCGGTCGAACCGAGCAGGGGCACGCTGATATTCGTGCATGGCTCGTCGATGGCATCGACGCCTGGTTTTGATTTTCAAATGCCGGGCAAACCTGACGCATCGATGATGGACTGGTTCGCGCGTCGCGGTTTCGACACCTGGTGCATCGACATGGAAGGCTACGGTCGTTCGTCCAAGCATCGCGATATCAATTGCGACGTCGCCAACGGCGCGGACGATCTCGAAGCGGCGGTCGATTACATCGTCAAGACGCGAGGCACTCAGCAATTTCATTTCTACGGCAGCTCATCGGGTGCATTGCGCGCGGCGCTCTACGCCGAGCGGCATCCCGAGCGTGTCGCACGACTGGTGCTGAGCGCATTCGTGTGGACGGGCAAAGGCAGCCCGACGCTCGCCGAGCGCACCAAAAAGCTCGCCGAGTATCGCGCAAACAATCGCCGCAAGATCGACCGTGCATTCGTGCAAACCATGTTTACGCGCGATCACGATGGCGGCGCCGACCAGGCAGTGATTGACGCGTACGCGGCGCAGATACTGGCGCTCGACGATTCGGTGCCGACCGGCACGTATGTCGACATGTGCGCCAACCTGCCGCTCGTCGATCCGCGCAAAATTACCGCACCCACGCTGATCATGCGCGGCGAGTTTGATGGCATCGCGTCAATGGATGACCTGCTCGCATTCTTCAACCTGCTGCCGAATCCGGACAAGCAGTTTGCGGTGATGCCGGGCATCGCGCACAACAGCACCAAAGCCGTCAACTACGCGATCGCCTATCACATCCTGCTGTCGTACCTTACACAGCCGGCGCCGATTTATCGCGCCTGACGGCGGCACACTGTCTCGTGCCTGAGCAGTTCACGCGGCTAATTTGCATGGCACTCACGCTCGCCGCTGCGGGCGTCGTCTCGGCACAAACGTATCCGTCGCGGCCATTGCGCATCGTCGTGCCATACGCGGCCGGTGGCTCGACCGACGTGCTTGCCCGCATGATCGGTCAGCAGATGACGGCGACGCTCGGTCAAGCCGTGGTCATCGATAATCGCACCGGCGCCGGGACCTTGATAGCAACCGAGATCGTCGCGCGCGCAGCGCCCGACGGCTACACGCTGCTGATGGCAACGCCGCCGCTGACCGTGGCGCCCGCGTTGTACGCCAAGCTGCCGTTCGATGTCGAGCGTGACTTTGCGCCGATCACCAATATTGCGGCGACGAGCAATGTGCTCGTCGTGCATCCGGCCGTAGCGGCGCAGAACGTGAAGGAACTCGTCGCAGCGGCTAAAGCGCAGCCGGGCGTTTACACTTTCGGCTCGAGCGGCGTCGGCGGCGCCAGTCACCTCGCGGTCGAGCTTTTTCGCAGCATGGCGGGCATCGAACTCGTGCATGTGCCGTACAAGGGCGGTTCGCTGGCAGTCACGGATTTAATCGGCGGCCGCCTCATGCTCATGTTTGCCAACCTGACCACGGTCCAAGGCCATATTAAAGCCGGCCGCGTGCGCGCACTTGCGATCGGCACGGCGCAGCGCTCGCTCGTCGTGCCGGAATTGCCGACGGTAGCCGCATCGGGACTGCCCGGCTACGAAGCGAATAACTGGAACGGGCTGGTTGCGCCCGCCGGCACGCCGCGTGCGCTCGTGGAGCGCCTGCAACGCGAAATCAAGGCGATCGTCGACGCGCCGGCAATGCGGGAGGCGCTGCTCAAAAACGCGTTCGAGCCGGTCGCCGACGCGCCCGCCGAATTTGCGCGTTATCTCGGTGCCGAGCGGGTCAAATGGGGCAAGGTCGTGCGGGATGCCCACGTGAAACCAGAGTAAGCTGAAGGCAGAAAATTGACTGCGGTCAAGGCCGAAGCAGCGGCTGCAGCCTATATTCCCGAGTCCACGCCGACCGGCGACTAAAAAAACGCATCTCATACATTCTGCAAAAGGTGGAGCACCATGGCTTTGTCTGACATCGAAATCGCGCAAGCGGCGAAAATGCAACGCATCACCAAGATCGCCGAAAAGCTGGGCATTCCCGACGACCAGCTGGTGCCATACGGTCATTACAAGGCGAAGATATCGCTCGAATACGTCGACAGCCTGGCGAAGAAAAAAGACGGCAAGCTGATCCTGGTGACGGCGATCAGCCCGACGCCGGCCGGCGAAGGCAAGACGACCACCACGGTAGGGCTCGGCGATGCGCTGAACAAAATCGGCAAGAAAGCGCTGATCTGCCTGCGCGAACCGTCGTTGGGTCCCGTGTTCGGCGTGAAGGGCGGCGCAGCCGGCGGCGGCTACGCGCAAATCGTGCCGATGGAAGACATCAATCTGCATTTCACCGGCGACTTCAATGCAATCGCGCTGGCGAACAATCTGCTCGCCGCGACGCTTGATAACCATATTCACCATGGCAATGCACTCGGCATCGATGTGCGGCGCATTGCATGGCGGCGCGTGATGGACATGAACGACCGCGCGCTGCGCGACATCACGGTTGGTCTCGGCGGCCCGGGCAACGGCTATCCGCGCCAGGACGGCTTTGACATCGTCGTTGCATCCGAAGTGATGGCGATCTTCTGTCTCGCGAATTCGCTCAAGGATCTTAAGACGCGGCTTGGCAACATCGTGGTTGCTTACACCCGCGATCTGAAACCCGTGCATGCGCGCGACCTGAACGTGCACGGCGCAATGACGGTGCTTTTGAAGGACGCACTGCAGCCGAACCTCGTGCAGACGCTCGAAAACAATCCCGCGTTCGTGCACGGCGGACCATTCGCCAACATCGCGCACGGCTGCAATTCCGTGATAGCGACCAAGACCGCGTTGAAGCTGGCGGACTACGTCGTAACCGAAGCCGGTTTCGGTGCCGACCTGGGCGCTGAGAAATTCATCGACATCAAATGCCGAAAATCCGGCCTGCGGCCGTCGGCAGTCGTGCTGGTCGCGACGGTCCGCGCGCTTAAATATCATGGCGGCGCCGATCTCAAGGAACTCAACAAGGAAAACCTGCCGGCGCTCGAAA
Organism: Betaproteobacteria bacterium; assembly: GCA_028292435.1. GTDB lineage: Bacteria > Pseudomonadota > Gammaproteobacteria > Burkholderiales > SG8-41 > PALSA-1004. The sequence continues at coordinate 38,342 of JAQGMI010000009.1, read as the reverse complement.
AAGGCATTGCCAATCTCGAACGCCATGTGCACAACGTGACGGTGAACTACGGATTGCCCTGCGTCGTATCGATCAACCACTTTACGTTCGATACCGATGCCGAAGTCGATCTGCTCAAGAAAAAAGTCGAAGCGCTCGGCGCAACGGTTTTGGTCGCCCGCCATTGGGCTGAAGGCGGAGCAGGTGCGGCGGACGTCGCGCGCAAAGTGGTCGAACTGATCGAAACCAAGCCGACGCCGATGAAATACGTGTACGAAGACAAAGACACACTGTGGGAAAAGGTCAACAAGATTGCGACCAAAATTTACGGCGCGAAAGAAGTGACCGCCGATGCCAAAGTGCGCGGCCAGATCGCGAAGCTGCAGGAAGACGGTTACGGGCATTACCCGGTATGCGTGGCCAAAACGCAGTCGTCGTTCTCGACCGATGCGAAAGTACGCGGCGCGCCGTCCGGCCACATCATCAATGTGCGGGACGTGCGGCTTGCTGCCGGCGCCGAATTGGTTGTCATGGTATGCGGCGATATCATGACCATGCCGGGCCTGCCGAAAGTTCCGTCGGCCGAGAAAATCGACCTCACGGATGATGGCAAAGTCGTCGGATTGTTTTAACGCATTTTCGGAGGGGCAGGTGCGGCGTTTTTCGAGGAACCCCCCGCTCGTGACGCGTCCGCTTGCCCCGTGTATAGTTGCGACCTCTCGCAGGAAGCAAACCAAAAATAACTCAGTCGGAGCCGAGGAGTCAGCATGATTGAATATTTATCCAATCCCGCATTCTGGGTCGGGCTTGGCCAGATCATTATCGTCAACATCGTACTGTCGGGCGACAACGCCGTCGTGATCGCGCTCGCCGCGCGCTCGCTGCCCGCGCACCAGCAGAAGCAAGCCATCATCTGGGGTTCGGTCGCCGCAATTGTCATGCGCGTGATTTTGACAATCGTCGCCGTCGAGATGCTCAAATTTCCTTATCTCAAGCTGGTCGGCGCCTTGTTGTTGTTCTGGATTGCAATACAACTGCTGGTGCCGGAAGAAGGGGACGAAGACGGAATCAAGTCGAGCGGCAATCTGTGGGCGGCGATCCGCACGATTTTGATCGCCGATCTCGTCATGAGCCTGGACAATGTCATCGGCGTTGCGGCGGCTGCAAAGGGCGACAACATCCTGTTGATGCTGGGTCTTGCCATCAGCATTCCGCTGATCATTTTCGGCAGCACGATCATCCTTAAATTGATGGACCGTTATCCGGTCATCATCACCGGCGGCGCGGCGCTGTTAGGTTGGGTCGCGGGTGAGATGCTCATCACCGATCCGGCGCTCAAGGACTGGATCGACGTCAATATGTCGTGGATGCATATTCATCTGCCGGTCGTCGGCGACCTCAGCTGGGCGCAGATCGCCGGCGCGGCCTTCGTGATACTCATAGGCAAAATCATGACTGCGCGCGCGGGACATAGCAAAACGGAAATCACGCCTGCTGGCGGCGCGGCCGCAACCGGCGAAGGCAGGAATCTGAAAGTCCTGGTGCCGGTCGATGGGTCGAGCAACTGTCTGCGCGCCGTCGAACTGGCAATCCGGCAGGCGGCGCTCTTCAAGGAACCCCTCGACATTAAACTTCTCAATGTGCAACGCCCATTTCCCGGGACCGTGCGCGGCGTGCACGGACAGGCGGAACAGCTTCACCAGGAAGAGGGCATGAAGGCGCTGACGGCGGCGCGTGCCATGCTCGATCAGGCAGGTCTTAAATACTCGTATCACGTCGGCGTTGGCGAGACTGCCGAGTATGTTGCCAGTTTCGCCAAGGAAGAACAGGTCAACGAGGTTTTGATGTGCACTCGCGGCATGAGCGCTGCGGCCAATATGCTGATGGGGTCGGTCGCCTCCAGAGTGCTCCAACTGATCGAGGTTCCGCTGGTGCTGGTGAAATGAGGCGAACCTCCCAAGTGCTTGTCGATGCGTCATGCGCGAATTGAATCTAAGGCGGTTCCGCCGGTCGTAGTCTGGAAGCAGAATAAAAAAAATTGAAAACGGGAGCCGTTTCATTTAACGCCATGGAGGAAGTATGAAAAAAGCGATGGTTACTCGACTCGCCGTGCTACCGATCTTTGCGCTGAGTGCAATTGCGGTCATGGCGCCGGCGTTCGGCGCCGGATGGGAGCCCACCAAGCCTGTCGAATTCGTCGTGCCGGCGGGCACTGGAGGCGGCGCCGACCAGATGGCGCGATTGCTGCAAGGCGTCATCACCAAGAACAATTTGATGAAGCAGCCGCTGATCGTCGTCAATAAATCCGGCGGCGCCGGCGCGGAAGGATTTCTCGCCGTCAAGGAAGCGAAGGGCGACCCCAACAAGATCATCATTACGCTGTCTAACCTGTTCACGACGCCGCTCGCGACCGGCGTGCCGTTCAGCTGGAAAGACATGACACCCGTCGCCATGCTCGCGCTCGACCAGTTCGTGCTGTGGGTCAATGCCGAGACGCCGTACAAGACCGCCAAGGAATATCTCGACGCGGTGAAAGCAGGCGGGCCGAACAAGTTCAAGATGGGCGGCACCGGTTCCAAACAGGAAGATCAAATCATCACGGTGGCGATCGAAAAAGCAACCGGCGTCAAATTCACTTATATCCCGTTCAAGGGCGGCGGCGACGTCGCGGTGCAATTGGTCGGCAAGCACATCGACTCGAGCGTCAACAATCCGATCGAGGCGGTCGCCCAGTGGCGCGCCGGCAAATTGCGCCCGCTATGCGTGTTCGATGACACGCGCATGCCGTACAAGACTAAGGTCACGGACACCATGTCGTGGTACGACATTCCGACGTGCAAAGAAGCCGGCGTGCCGACCGATTACGTGATGCTGCGCGGCATCTTCATGCCGGCCGGTGCCAGCAAGGAGCAAGTCGATTATTACGTCGATCTCTTTAAGCGAGTGCGCGAAACCGCCGACTGGAAAAAATTCATGGAAGACGGTGCATTCAATACTACGTTCATGAGCGGCGCTGACTACGCGAAATGGGTCGAGAAGGCCGAAGCTGCACATCGAGAACTGATGCGCGAAGCGGGATTCCTCGCGAAACCCTAGTTTGATTTTCTTCATCATGAATTGCGCGAGGCGTCGGAGTAGACGGCTCGCGCAAAGCGTGCGGCGTACAAAAACTGGCCCTCGCAATGACAAAAGATAAAGATCCGGCCGCCGAGCCGGGCATTTCGATGCGCAGCGTCGAACTCGTTGTCGCCGTGCTGTTGTTTACCGTTGGCGCGATTGTCATCTATGACAGTTACCGGCTCGGGTCCAAGTGGGGCAGCGACGGGCCGCAATCAGGCTACTTCCCTTTTTACATCGGCATCCTGATCTGCATCTCGAGCGTGGTGAATTTCGTGCAGGCAATACTCGTCAAGCCGGCTGATTCCGGGATCTTTGTCAGTTGGGGCCCGCTCAAGCTCGTGTTGACTGTCTTGATACCGGCGGGCATCTATGTGCTCGGCGTCAAGTATCTGGGTATCTATGTGGCTTCCGCCGTTTACATCGCGATCTTCATGGCGTGGTTGGGCAAGTACTCGTGGCTGCGCAGTATCGTCGTCGGCATCGCCGTCAATGTGAGTTTCTTTCTGATGTTCGAAGTCTGGTTCAAGGTCCCGCTTTTCAAGGGCGATTTCGATCCGCTGCAATTCCTGGGCTATTGACATGCGATTGATACAACGCCCATCGCGGCAAGCGGGGGCACGGTGGTAGAAATCAGCGCACTGTTCCACGGCTTCTCGGTCGTGCTGACGCCTTTCAATCTGCTTCTGATGATGATCGGCATCGTGCTCGGCGTCATCATCGGCGTGCTGCCCGGGCTCGGCGGCGCCAATGGCGTGGCGATCTTGCTGCCGCTCACGTTTACGATGCCGCCAACCTCCGCGATCATCATGCTGTCGTGCATCTACTGGGGCGCATTGTTCGGCGGCGCGATCACCTCGATCCTGTTCAATATTCCCGGCGAGCCATGGTCGGTCGCGACTACTTTCGACGGCTACCCAATGGCGCAACAAGGCCGCGCGGGCGAAGCGCTGACCGCCGCGTTCACGTCGTCGTTTATCGGCGCGCTGGTTGCCGTCATCATGATCACTTTTCTGGCGCCGCTCGTCGCACAGTTCGCGCTGCAGTTCGGACCGCCTGAATTTTTCTCGGTGTATCTGCTGACGTTCTGCAGTTTCATTGGCATGGGCAAGGGTTCGCCGTTCAAGACGCTTGCCGCAATGACGCTCGGTTTCGGGCTTGCCGCGGTCGGCATGGATACGGTGACCGGCCAGTTGCGGTTGATATTCGGCTTCACCGATCTCATGCGCGGTTTCGATTTTCTGATCGCGGTGATCGGGCTGTTCGGCATCGGCGAAATTCTGTTGTCGATGGAAGAGGGCCTGTCGTTTACGGGCAAAACCGCCAAGATCAATCCGAAAGTTGTGCTCGAGACGTGGAAGAAGCTGCCCCGCTACTGGCTCACTTCACTCAGAAGCTGCTTGATCGGCTGCTGGATGGGCATCACGCCCGGCGGCGCCACGCCGGCTTCGTTCATGAGCTATGGCGTCGCCAAGCGCGTGTCGAAAGACGGCGAAAAATTCGGGACCGGCCAGATCGAAGGCGTTATCGCGCCCGAGACTGCTGCGCATGCGGCGGGCACGAGTGCGCTGCTGCCGATGCTGGCGCTGGGCATACCGGGTTCGCCCACCGCCGCGGTATTGCTCGGCGGACTCTTGATCTGGGGCCTGCAACCCGGCCCCTTGCTGTTTGTGGAGCAAAAAGACTTTGTATGGGGTCTGATCGCCAGCATGTATCTCGGCAATCTGGCCGGCCTGATCGTCGTGCTGACTTGCGTGCCATTGTTCGCCGCCATACTGCGCATCCCGTTTTCGATCATTGCGCCGATCATCATCGTGATTTGCGCGATCGGCGCCTATACCGTGCACAACGCGATGCTGGATATCTGGTTCATGCTGCTGTTCGGCGTGATCGGCTACGTCTTCAAAAAGCTCGATTATCCGCTGGCACCGCTCGTGCTCGCGCTGGTACTGGGCGACCGCGCGGAAGATTCGTTCCGCCAATCGATGTTGATATCGCAGGGCGAAGTTGGCGTGTTCTTTTCTAACTGGCTGGTCGGCGGCATTACCACCCTGTCGCTTGTCATGTTGTTCTGGCCGTTGCTGTCAAAAATCCTGACCCGCTTGCGCGGCGACTAGCCGCTTAATCATCCGGTGCCGGTCATGGGACCTACTCGAGCAGACGGCATCGGCAGCACCACAGACCGCTGGTTGCAGATTGCGCTCGGTATCGTTTGCATGGTCATGGTGGCCAACCTTCAATACGGTTGGTCGCTGTTCGTCAATCCCCTCGATGCCAAATTTCAGTGGGGACGCGCCGACATCCAGTTCGCGTTCACGCTTTTCATTCTGTGCTCGACATGGCTCATGCCGGTCGCGGGTTATCTTGCCGACCGTTACGGTGCACGTGTCGTCACGACGGCTGGCGGATGTTTCGCCGCCATCGCATGGACCTCGAACGCATTTGCCGATTCGCTGACGGTGCTTTATGCGAATGCCGTCATCGGCGGCATGGGTGTGTCTGCCGTTTATGGCGCCTGCATCGGCAACGCGCTCAAATGGTTTCCATCGCAACGCGGCCTCGCGGTGGGCTTGACGGCGGCTGGTTTTGGCACGGTGTCAGCGGCGACCGTCTTGCCGGTTCATGCGTTCATCCAGGCGCATGGCTTTGAGAGTGCGTTCATTTGTTTTGGACTTGGCCAAGGCGCGATAGTCGTCATTGCGGCCGCGTTCATCGCATCGCCGCGTGATGCCAACTTTACATCTGTCCCGGTTGACCCTCAGGCAATGCGCAACTACGGCGCCCTCGAAATCCTGCGCGTCCCGGTATTCTGGGTAATGTACTTAATGTTCTTTCTCGCGGTGCTTGCGGGCTTGATGGCGATTTCTCAACTTGCGCCGATCGCCAAGGATTACAAAGTCGCGAACCTGCCGGTATCAATACTTGAGCTCACCCTGCCCGCGCTCACGTTTGCGCTGGTACTCGATCGCATCTTCAGCGGACTTACGCGGCCTATTCTCGGTTCGCTGTCCGATCGTCTCGGCCGTGAGCACACACTGTGCATTGCATTCAGCATCGAAGCGCTCGCAATCGTCGGGCTTGGGCAATTGGGGCATGAGCCTGTCGGGTTCGTCCTGATGACCGGCCTGATTTTTTTCGGCTGGGGTGCAATGTATAGCTTGTTTCCGGCAACTTGCGCCGATACGTTCGGCGCGCGCTACGCGTCGACTCACGCCGGGCTACTGTTTACCGCAAAAGGCACGGCGGCGTTGGTGGCGATGCTGTTCAGCGCAACCTTGTTGCCGAGTATCGACTGGCGGCTGACTTTTTATTGCGCGGCGGGGATGAATGCGTTGGCCGCTGTTATGGCGATATGGGTCTTGATGCCGTTGCGCGCGCGGCAACTGGTGCCGGCAGCCTGAACCGGTTTTCTCCGGCTAACGTGACGCCGTTGCGTTGATCGCCTCGATTTTCGCGAGTTCGACTTCAGCAGCAAGTAGCCCGTAAGTGAAGGTCAGCAGCGCCATAATTCCGGCCACTCGTTGCGCGATGTGCCAGAGCGCGTCCCCGAACGCAGCGGCTTTGGTGAACAGATGTGATTCGAGCACTACCTGTTGAGCGACTTGTTCCATGGCTGCCTCCCGTTATGCGTTGCGACGAAAATGTTTTGCTTGAGACCATTCTCGATGCACGGGACCGGAAGCAAAATACGATGGAAGTTCTATGCCGGACGAGGCATTGGCGGCTGGAGGGAAGCCGGATACAACAGCAAAACAGGGAGTTAGCGCTGAAGTCTAATGCGCCGACGTGCGCCCGCCGGCTTGGAGCGGCCTATGCCCTAGGGCCTAGCCGGTGCGCGGTTCAGATTTTGCCGCGTTTTTTGAGGCGCGACAGGGTTTCCGGCGACAGATTCAAATACGCGGCGAGTTCTTTTTTAGGCAGGCGCTCGACCAGCGCGGCGTGTTTACGCATGAAGCGCGCGACGCGGCCCGGCGCATCAAGGAGGTGGAGCGTAATGGTGTGGGCCATGACTTCGCTCATGAGCTTCATGACTTCGAATTCAAATCCGCTTTTCATGGATGAATGCCGCTCCATGAACGCGCTCCAGTCCTCCATCGACAGGCGTGCGGTCCGCACCCGCGTGACCGCGCGGATTGAATACGGGATCGGCGTCTTAAGCCGCCACGCCGCATAGCTGGTGTCGATTTCCGTCTCGGCGGCGAACCTCAGAATCATTTCCTTGCCGGCCGGCGTCGATACGACGCGCTTTAAGATGCCGTCGAGAATAAAATACTGCTGCATCGACGAGTCGCCCTGATTTTCGAGCAGTGCGCCCTTCGCATAATCGGTGATATCGAGCAGCGGTTCGAACTCATCCCACTGCGCGGGCGTCATTGCACGCAGCACCAGGTTTTGGCGCAATTGGAGGCGTACGATTTTGGCTTCGGGATGGTGGGCGAGCAAAGGCATAAGGGCGGTCGCAGCTGACGCGGCGAGCGGGGAGTATAGCGAATTCCAGCCCTGACCCGGTGGAGCGCCCCCGGGGAAACGGAAGCGGGTCGCGCAAGCACTGGCGAATCTTGATCCCGGTCAAGCGTGATTTCAGGGGCAATCGCCTATGATAGACGCGAGTAAATCATAAGCCCCGATCAAGTGGCGACCGGTCTGCCCTCCGTGGTGGATCTCCAGTGCAAAATACCTGTTAATGAAGGCAAGAACGCGAGGCATATCAGCATGACAACCGACGCACAATCAAAAGAAACGACCGACGGCTTTCATCTCGTTATCGAGGCGCTGAAATTGAATGGCATCGATACCATTTTCGGCCTGCCCGGTATCCCGATCACTGACTTTACGCGCAAAGCACAGGCCGAAGGCATCCGCGTCATTTCGTTTCGGCACGAACAGAACGCGGGTAACGCCGCCGCGATCGCGGGGTTCCTGACGCAAAAGCCCGGCATCTGCCTGACGGTGTCCGCACCCGGTTTCTTGAATGGCCTGACTGCGCTTGCCAACGCGACGACCAACTGCTTTCCGATGATACTCATCAGCGGTTCCAGCGAGCGCGAGATCGTCGACCTGCAACAGGGTGACTATGAAGAGATGGACCAGCTTGCGATCGCGAAGCCGTTGTGCAAAGCCGCGTTTCGCGTTCTACACGCAGAAGATATCGGCGTTGGCATCGCGCGCGCGATTCGTGCCGCGGTGTCCGGCCGCCCGGGCGGCGTCTATCTTGATTTGCCGGCCAAGCTGTTTGGGCAAACCCTCGACGCCGAGGCGGGCAAAAAATCGCTGATCAAAGTCGTCGATCCGGCACCGCGCCAGATTCCGGACCAGACCGCTATTCAGCGCGCGCTCGATTTGCTGAAAGCCGCCAAGCGCCCGCTGATATTGCTCGGCAAGGGTGCCGCCTATGCGCAAGCCGACGCCAACATCCGCGCGCTCATCGAAAAGACGGGCATTCCCTATCTGCCGATGTCGATGGCGAAAGGCATCCTGCCCGATACGCACGAACAATCGGCGGCTGCAGCGCGCTCGTTCGTGCTGCCCGGCGCCGACGTCGTGCTGCTGATCGGGGCGCGCTTGAACTGGTTGTTGTCGCACGGCAAAGGCAAGACCTGGGGCGGCAAGGGGCCCAAGGATTGGGGCGGCCAGAAGTTTATTCAGATCGACATTTCGCCGCAGGAAATGGATAGCAACGTGGCGATCGATGCGCCGATCGTTGGCGATATCGATTCTTGTGTGTCGGCGCTGCTCGGCGGCATCGGCTCGGGCTGGGCGCGGCCTTCAGCCGATTGGCTCGGTGCAATCTCGGAACGTAAGGACAAGAACCTCGCCAAGATGGCCGAGACCTTGACGAAGAATCCGACGCCGATGAATTTTCACAGTGCGCTCAACGTCATGCGCGACATCATCAAGGCCAATCCGGACGCAATCCTCGTCAACGAAGGCGCCAACGCACTCGACTTCACGCGCAGCATCGTCGACATGTACAAGCCACGCAAGCGGCTCGATGTCGGCACCTGGGGCGTGATGGGCATCGGCATGGGATTCGCCGTTGCCGCCGCGGTTGTTACCGGCGAATCGGTCATCGCAATCGAAGGTGACAGCGCATTCGGTTTTTCCGGCATGGAAGTCGAGACCATTTGCCGTTACAACCTGCCGGTCTGCGTCGTAATATTTAACAACAACGGCGTTTACCGCGGTACCGACGTCAATCCGACGGGCGGCCCCGATGTAGCGCCCACCGTGTTCGTCAAAAATGCGCGCTACGAAAAATTGATGGAGGCCTTCGGCGGCGTTGGCGTGTATGCAACCAATCCGGCGGAATTGCGCAAAGCGATGGAAGAAGCGCTTCGCTCACGCAAGCCGACGCTTATCAATGCCGCCATTGATGAAACTGCAGGTACTGAGAGCGGCCGCATCACGAGCCTGAACCCGCAAAGCGCTAAAAAGAAATAACATCACGAGAGAACGGCGGCTGATCTTTCCTGCCGCAGAATTTTGGAGAACAGCATGGAAGCATTAAAAGGCGTGCGCATTCTTGATATGACGCACGTGCAGGCGGGACCCACGTGCTCGCAGTTGCTCGCGTGGATGGGCGCGGATGTCATCAAGTTCGAGCCGCCAAATGGCGACGCAACGCGCGGCCAGTTGCGGGACGTGCCCAATGCGGACAGTCTTTATTTCACGATGTTGAACTGCAACAAACGTTCGATCACCGTGAACATGAAGAATCCCGACGGCAAGGCAGTATTCGTCGAGTTGCTCAAGAAATGCGACATCATCATGGAAAATTTCGGTCCCGGCGTGCTCGACCGTTTCGGCTTCACCTGGGAAAAAATCCATGAAGTGAATCCGCGCATCGTAATGGGCTCGATCAAGGGTTTCGGCTCGAGCGGGCCATATGCCGAATTCAAGGCGTATGAAAATGTGGCGCAGGCAATGGGCGGCGCCATGAGCACGACCGGCGTGCCCGAAGGCCCGCCGTTCGTAACGGGCGCGCAGATCGGCGATACCGGGACCGGCCTTCACCTTGCAATCGGCCTGTTGGCCGCGCTGCGTCAGCGCGACCAGACCGGTCAGGGGCAATACGTCGAAGTCGCGATGATGGACGGCGTGATGAACCTGTGCCGCGTGAAATGGCGCGATCATCAGCGCCTTACTCGGCAGGAATTGTCCGAATACTCGCGGCCCACAGCCGGTCTGCACGCGACGCCGCGTGCCGGTAACGATTCGGGCGGTGGTCAGCTCGGCAATGCGATCAAATGCAAGCCCGGCGGCCCCGACGATTACATCTACGTGGTCGTGCAGGAAGCGGTGTGGGATGGACTTGCAAAACGCATCGGTCCGGACGTTGGCAGTCCCGATCTCGCGACTGACGCGCGTTTCGCCAAGATCGGCGATCGCCGCAAAAACCAGACCGACATGTGGAAGTTGATCGAGAAATTCGCCGCTAATTACACCAAGCGCGAATTCATGGCAATCCTGAACCCGCTGGATGTGCCCTGCGGGCCGATCATGTCGACTGCGGATCTTGCAGACGACGTGCATGTACGAGGTCGCGATATGTATGTTGAACTCGATCATCCGCAGCGCGGCAAGTGGTACAACGTTGGCATGCCGATCAAATTGTCGGCATCGCCGGCCAAAATCGTCCGTTCGCCGACGCTCGGCGAGCACACCGACGAAGTGCTCAAGGAAGTGTTAGGTTGGAACGACGGGCAGATCGCAGCCAAGAAGCAGGCCGGCGCCTTTTCGTTGCCACCGAAAACCAAGTGATGGAGGCGCAATGAAAATCGTAATTATCGGCCAGCAGGATTTTGGTAAAGCGGTATTAGAGGCGTTCCTCGCGCGCGGCGACAAAGTCGCGGCGGTGTTTTGCGCCCCGGAAAAGGAGGGCGCACGCGCGGATGCCTTACGCGCCGCAGCGCAGGAAAAAGGCGTCAAGGTGCATCAGTTCAAGTCATTGCGAGCGCCCGAAGCAATTCAGGCGATGAAGGAGGCCGACGCCGACATCGGCATCATGGCCTTCGTTTTACAGTTTGCGCCGCAGGAACTCGTCAAGATTCCGCGTCATGGCACGATCCAATACCATCCTTCGCTGCTGCCGAAATTTCGCGGTCCGAGTTCGATCAACTGGCCGATCATTAAAGGCGAAACTGAGACGGGATTGACCATTTTTCGTCCGTCCGACGGCCTCGATGAGGGAGCAGTGGTGCTACAGAAGAAAACACCGATCAGCCCCGACGACACTTTGGGATCGGTTTATTTCGATCGATTGTTTCCGATGGGCGTCGCTGCGATGGTCGAAGCAGCGGATCTGATTGTCGCCGGGAAACATCATGAAATCGTCCAGGACGAATCGCAGGCAAGTTATGAAGGCTGGTGCCGTTCGGCGGAAGCGAAGATTGATTGGGCCAAACCGGTTGATCACGTATTTAATTTAATTCGCGGTTGCAATCCCGCGCCGGCCGCGTGGACGACGCACAACGGCAAAAAGTTGCAAATATTTGACGCGCGGAAGGTTCTGTTCCGGCGCTTTGCCGATGTCGCCGGCAAGATTGGCGAGGTCACCGACGTTACGGCACAGAGTTTCAAGGTCACGGCGCAGGGCGGCGTCATCGAAGTGTTGAAGGCCCGGTTCGAGGACGGCAAAAAGCTCGCAGGTGGTGAGGTGGCGCAGGGCGGTGGTTTGATCGCCGGCACCGTGCTCGGCACCTGACGCGGCATTTTCGCCACAGTCAAAAAAGCCGTCCCAAGGGGCGGCTTTTTTATTGTTGAGCGCGTCGTTTTATTTTCCGCAAGCGCTTACTAACCTGCTGACTTGCGAACGAAAAAATCGCCGGTACGACCATTGCTTGTGCAACCGCGGTCAAGCAGAGAGAATGCTGATTCGGTGAAGCGCATTTTTACAAAACGCAACTGGATTTCGATGCACTTATGAAAAAAATCATACACTTGACAGCAAATGCCGTAAAATAATTCAGTCTTCCGCGATAACTCATTAGAATAAAAATATAAAAGCTAGGTACAGGGATGAAAAATTTGACTTTCTGGAAGTCGGATTGGTTTTTGGGGCTCGTCGTTACACTCGTACTCGCGATCGCGGCGGGCGGCGATCTCATCCAGAGTCTTGAGCGGAAGGCGTACGATCTCGGCGTACGGTCGGCGTCGCGCACGCCTTCGGACCGGATCGCCGTCATTGCCATCGACGATCAAAGCATCGCCAACATCGGCCGTTGGCCGTGGCCGCGTGATGTACACGCGAAGATGACAGACATTTTGGCGAACGCCAAAGCAAAGACGATCGGATACACCGCTTTCTTTTTTGAGCCGCAGGTTGACGCCGGCCTCGCCTATATCAACAAGCTGAACGAGGCATACGCCGCTTCAAAATTCAAAGGTTCGCATGACCCGGATGCGGAGAAGCTGGAGGCTCTGCTCGCGGAAGCGTCCGGCGCGCTAAACACGGATCAGCGGCTGGCCGACAGCTTTAAAAAATCCGGCAATGTGCTGTTGCCAATGGTGTTCCAGCAGTTTCCGTTTGAGCCGCAAGGCAATCCCGATAAGCCGCTGCCGGAAAGCATACTCGCCAACGGCATGCTGATGAAGGACAAGAACGCCGAGGTCCTGCCGCCTCCCGGGATCAATCCGGCTTACCCGATACCCGAACTCGCGACGACTGCGGTAGGCATCGGTCACCTGAATGCCCAGCAGGACGTTGACGGTGCGACGCGTGCCGAGCCGTTGATCGTGCGCTACTACGACCGCTTTTTTCCGTCGCTGTCTTTGATGCTGGTTGCGAAATACCTGAATCTGCAAGTTGCGGACATCCAGGCCAAGCCAGGCGAGGATGTGCGCATCGGCAAGCTACGCGTACGCACCGATCCTGAATTGCGCATGTATACGTTCTTTTACGGCGATTCCGGCGACAAGCGGGCGTTTCCCATCGACTCATTTTTTGACGTCTATACCGGCAAGATTCCCGCTTCGAAGTATCAGGACAAAATCGTTTTGATTGGCGCGACAGCCACCGGCCTCGGCATTTCGCAAGTGACGCCAATTTCGCCGCGGATGGCGCCGGTGGAAACGCTGGCGCATTCGGTATCGAGCATCATGAAGGAAGATTTTTTTGTTGTGCCTTCTTGGGGTGCATGGGTCGAGAAGCTCATATTTGTCCTCATCGCTGCCTATCTGATTGGCTTGCTGCCGCGGCTTAAGGCGGGCATGGCCGCTATCTGCACCGCGTCGCTATTCGTCACGCTCTTGGTCGCGCATTTCGTCCTGATGGGCACGCAATTGGTATGGATTCAGCTGATGGCGGCGGTGACATTGCTTGTCGTCGGCCACCTCGCGTTGACCACGAAGCGCTTCCTCATTACGGAACGCAGCAAGGCGCGCTCGGACGTTGACCTCGCCCAGAGCCACCGCATGCTGGGCCTGGGTTATCAAGGGCAGGGACAGCTTGACACTGCATTTGATTATTTCCGGAAATTGCCCCCGGACGATTCGGTGCTCGACCTCATTTATAACCTCGCCCTCGACTACGAGCGCAAGCGCCAATTCAACAAGGCGGAAAACGCGTTCAAATATATTGCCGAGAAAAATCCGAAGTTCAAGGATATCGCTGAACGCGTCGGCCGAGCTAAAGCGATGTCCGAGACTGTCATTCTCGGCGGCACCGGTGGCCATCCCGGCGGCACCGTCATTCTGCCGGGCGGCGGCGTTGAGAAGCCGATGCTCGGCCGCTATCAGGTCGAGAAAGAGCTCGGCAAAGGCGCGATGGGCGTCGTGTACCTCGGTAAGGATCCCAAGATCGGCCGCGTCGTCGCAATTAAAACGATGGCGCTGTCGCAGGAGTTCGACGCCGATGAATTGCAGGACGTTAAAGACCGGTTCTTCCGCGAAGCTGAAACCGCCGGGCGTTTGAACCATCCGAATATCGTGACGATATTTGATGCCGGCGAAGAGCACGATCTTGCCTATATCGCGATGGAGTTCCTGAAAGGGAAGGACTTGGCGCCTTACATCAAGCCCGACAACTTACTGCCGCTGCCGAAAGTCATGAGCATCGTCGCGCGCGTAGCCGAAGCGCTGTCATACGCGCATACCAATAGCGTCGTGCACCGTGACATCAAGCCGGCCAACATCATGTATGAAATGGAAAGCGACACGGTGAAAGTGACTGACTTCGGTATCGCGCGCATCACCGATTCGTCTAAGACCAAAACCGGCATGGTGCTGGGCACGCCGAGCTACATGTCGCCCGAGCAACTGTCGGGTAAAAAAATCCAAGGCAGTTCCGACTTGTTCTCGCTCGGCGTCACGCTCTACCAGATGAGCTGCGGGCGCCTCCCGTTCCAGGGCGATTCGATGGCGCAACTCATGTTCAAAATCGCCAATGAACCGCATGTCGACATCCTCACCCACGCGCCGACTTTGCCGCAATGCCTGGTCGAGATCGTCAACAAGGCGCTTTCGAAACAGCCAGAAGATCGTTTCCAGACCGGCGATGAACTCTCGCAGGCAATCAGGGCGTGCATGGCCGAAGGCGGGGCAGGCCTGGCCGGTAAGTCTGACATAGTCGATATCGGAATTTAGAGACATGATCGCTAATCTCGGCACAGCACTCGAAGTCGTAACCGCCACCGATCCGGGCATGGTGCGCTCGCATAACGAGGACAGCATGGGCACCGATGCTGAAATCGGGCTGGCCGTGCTGGCCGACGGCATGGGCGGCTACAACGCCGGCGAAGTCGCGAGCGGGATCGCGGTCGCCATGCTGACGACCGAAATGAAGCAGGCGCTTGAAAACAGCGACCCGCACGCCCTCGACAGTACGGGTGAAACCCTCGCCGAAAAATTCGTGCGTGAGAACTCCGCCAAGGCAAATGCGGCGATATTCCAGACCGCAAAAAGCCAGCCGCAATATGCGGGCATGGGCACGACGCTGGTCGTGGCGCTTTTTTTCGATAACCGGATGACGGTCGGTCACATCGGAGACTCGCGCCTCTATCGGCTGCGTAAGGACGTTTTTGAACAGGTGACGCGCGATCATTCGCTGCTGCAGGAGCAGATCGACAGCGGCATGATCACCAAAGAACAAGCGCGCTATTCGCAAAACAAGAACCTGGTCACCCGGGCAGTCGGTATCGACCCTGAAGTCGAGACCGAGATTCATACTTATACTGTCGAAACGGGCGATATTTACTTGCTGTGCTCCGATGGTCTGAGCGACATGGTCCAGGATGAAGACATTCATTCGACCCTGGGTACGCTGCAGTCGAATTTGCCGCTGGCCGCGAAGCAGCTT
Source organism: Betaproteobacteria bacterium (assembly GCA_028292435.1). Taxonomy (GTDB): domain Bacteria; phylum Pseudomonadota; class Gammaproteobacteria; order Burkholderiales; family SG8-41; genus PALSA-1004. Next base: position 22,951 of record JAQGMI010000009.1, on the reverse strand, counting down.
GTGCAACTGGCAAACGATAGCGGCGGACGCGATAACATTTCAGTGATACTGGTGCGGATACTCGGTGATTTTGCAGTACCCACCGGGTGGTTTGCCAAATTGAAGGCTTGGTTTAGATAATAAGGTTACAGGGATATTGCCATGGCGAAGTTGATCATGAGTTTGGATAACGCGGTGATTCGGGAGGTTCCTCTTGATAAGGAACGCTTCACTATCGGCCGAAAAGCGCATAACGATATTCAGATCGATAATCTTGCCGTCAGCGGCGAGCACGCTCTGATCGTGACGATTCTTAATGATTCGTTTCTCGAGGATCTGGGGAGCACCAACGGTACGCTGGTAAACGGCAATCCCGTCAAAAAACATATTTTGCAGACCAATGACGTCATCGAAATCGGCAAATACAAGCTGAAATTCGTTAGCGAAGCGCCAACCGGCGCTGCCTCAGTTGCCGATTTCGAAAAAACCATGGTGTTGCGTGCGCCGCTCGGCAAAATGTCGCCCGGTCCTGGAGGCGGCGGATTCGGCGACACCCAGGTCAGCGCAACTGCGACGCAAACCACGACTCAACAAAGCCGGCCACAGGCAACCGTTACGGCAGCGCCCAAACCACCTGAAAAACTGGCAGCGGTGCAGATTCTGACGGGTCCATCGGCCGGCAAAGAACTTGAACTCACGAAAAACCTGACGACTCTTGGCAAGCCTGGCGTGCAGGTCGCAGTAATAACGCGGCGTCCCCACGGTTATTTCATCACGCACGTCGAAGGCGCGAACTTCCCGGTGATCAACGGCAAAGCCCTCGACGCACAGGCGCATCAACTGAACGATCATGATGTGATTGAGTTGGCCGGGGTGAAAATGGAGTTCTTTTTCAAGAACGGCTAGCGATTGGCGTGGAATCCCCGCCCGCGTGCCGCAATGTGTTTCCAATCAGATTCTCGAAAATGATGAGCGGGTCGCTGGCGCGTCTCGGCGACCGCGCCAGCGTAATGGCAGCTTAGGCCTTGCTTGAATAGCTTGTTTTCGATCGGAAACGGCGCCGTTGCTCGCGGCTCGCGGCGAATGGCGGCACAGGAGGCGGTTTGAAGAAACATTTCGTTCGTATCGGTCTCGGCTTGCTGCTCGTGCTGGTTTTTCTCGGCAACGCGGCAAAATATTATCACTTGCCGCTGGTCGAGCGTCTTGAGGCCGTCGTCTACGACACGCGGTTGGCGCTCACGATGCCCCGCACGATCGATCCGCGCATCGTCATTCTCGACATCGATGAAAAAAGTCTCGCCGAGAAGGAAAAAGGCGGCGAGGGCCGGTGGCCATGGCCGCGCGACCGTCTCGCGGTTTTGCTGGACAAGCTCTTTGACCATTACAAAATCGCTATCGTCGGCTTCGATATTGTGTTTGCAGAACGCGACGAGAGCTCCGGCCTGAAGGTGTTGCAACAGCTCGCGCAAAAAGAATTAAAGGATGTGACCGGATTTCAGGCGACGTTAAAGCAATTGCAGCCGCAGCTCGAATACGATGAAATTTTTGCTGCTCATATGCGTAACCGCCCCGTCGTCCTCGGCTATGCATTTACGCGCTTTGATGGAGAAAACGCGAAAAAGGGCGCATTGCCCCCTGCTGTGTTGCCGGCAGGGACTTTCGCGGGAAAAACGATTAATTTCGCGGTTTTTCCTGGATACACCTCAAACCTGAATGAGCTGCAGAAGAGCGCCGCCAGCGCAGGCCACTTCAGTCTTGATCCCGATCCCGACGGCATTATCAGGCGAGTGCCCATGCTGGCTGAATTTGACGGCGGTTACTATGAGCCGCTGTCGCTCGCGATGGTTCGTATGATTATCGGCGGGCAAAACATCATCCCCGGCTATCCGGCGGACAAGATCTGGTCGAAGAATTATTCTGGATTGGAATGGCTTGAGTTGGGCCCGTTGCGCATTCCTGTTGACGAACTGGTCACGGCGCTGATTCCCTATCGCGGCAAGCATGGCAGTTTTAACTATATATCAGCAGTCGATGTTTTGAACGAGCGGGCCGATCCCAAATCGTTAGAGGGGAAGATAGTGCTCGTCGGCACATCTGCCCCTGGATTGCTCGACTTGCGAGCAACCCCCGTCGAGGAGGTGTATCCCGGCGTCGAAGTGCATGCCAATATGATTTCCGGCATGCTCGACCGCAACATTAAACAAAAGCCGCCTTACGTGATTGGCGCCGAATTCGTGTCGCTGGTGATTGCGGGTCTCGCGATGGCGTTTTTGTTGCCGCTGCTTAATCCGCTGCGATCGCTGCTGGTGACGATCGTGGTAATGCTGGGCGTGTTGGCAATCAATGTGCTGGTATTCCACGTCGGCAATCTGGTGCTGCCGTTAGCATCGGGATTGATGCTGATATCACTCTTGTTTGCGCTCAATATGACATACGGCTACTTCGTCGAGACGCGCGGCAAACGGCAGATTACCGGGCTTTTCGGCCAATACGTGCCCCCCGAGCTCGTTGATGAAATGGCGCGCAATCCGGAAAGTTTTTCGATGGAAGGCGAATCCCGCGAAATGACGGTGCTTTTCACCGACGTGCGCGGATTTACCACCATCTCCGAGGGACTCGACCCAAAACAGCTATCACAGCTGATGAACGAATTCCTAACTCCGCTGACGGAGGTAATCTACAAGCACCGCGGCACGGTCGACAAATTCATGGGCGACTGCATCATGGCATTCTGGGGCGCGCCGCTCGCTGATCCGGCCCATGCGCGTAACGGCATTATGGCCGGTCTTGAAATGCACGAAATCCTAAATAAGCTCAAGCCTGAATTCCGGGCCCGCGGCTGGCCGGAAATCCGCATCGGCGTCGGTCTGAACACTGGCCGCATGAGCGTGGGCAACATGGGATCGAAACTGCGCACCGCATACACTGTCATGGGCGATGCGGTCAATCTGGCATCTCGTCTCGAGGGTATCACCAAAGAATACGGCGCTGATGTCATAGTCGGCGAAGGGACCAGGGACGCCGTCCCGGAGGTCGTATTTCGGGAGCTTGACCGCGTCCGTGTGAAAGGCAAAGACGAAGCGGTGGCCATATTCGAGCCGTTTGGCATGCAGGGGAAGGTCGACAAGGCGCGACTCGAGGAAATCAAGCTGTACACTCAGTTTTTACGCCTCTATCGCGCGCAGGACTGGGACCAGGCAGAACTTCAGTTGTTTAATCTCCAAAAACAGATGCCGGGCAATCTGCTCTATAGTCAGACATTCGTGGAAAGGATTTCCTACTTGCGCGCAAATCCGCCCGGCAAAGGCTGGGATGGTGCGTTTACGTTCAAGACGAAATAAATAGCATCGATGAAACTTCGGATACTTGGTTGCAGCGGCGGCATCGGCGGTAACTTGCGCACGACCTCGATGCTGCTCGACGACGATGTGCTGATCGATGCCGGGACCGGTGTAGGCGATCTCACGATCGAAGAGTTGTCGCGCATCGACCACGTGTTTCTGACGCATTCGCACCTCGACCACGTTACCTCGATCCCGTTCATGGTCGATTCGGTTGGCTGGATGCGAGACACGCCGATTACCGTGCATGCAATCGAGCCGACGCTTGAAATTTTGCGCCAGCACCTCTTTAACTGGAAGCTGTGGCCGGACTTCACCCAGATTCCCGACGCAAAGAAACCGTTCCTGCGCTATGAAGCTGTCGCGCTCGGTAAAACCGTCGAAGTGAAGGGTCGAAAACTAACACCGCTGCCAGCGAATCATGTGGTGCCGGCAGTTGGCTATCGGCTTGATTCCGGCCGCGCGAGCCTCGTGTTCACGGGCGACACCACTGAGCATGACCCGTTATGGAATGAAGTGAATAAGATCGAAAATCTTCGCTACTTGATTATCGAGACCGCATTTTGCAACCGCGAGCGCGAACTGGCGGTTGCATCTAAGCACTTGTGCCCGAGCATGCTCGCGGAAGAATTGCGAAAACTTAAGCGCAAGGCGGAAATTTACATCACGCACTTGAAGCCGGGCGAGTCTGAAGTAACGATGCAGGAAATCATGGAATGCGCTGGCGACTTCCGCCCGCACATGCTCGAAAACAATCAGATATTCGAATTATGAGCGCGGGGCCGGTCTGCCGTATGGCTCTGCATTGGTGTGAGTGCTAGACCAAGGATCAAGCCGCCATGAGTAGCGTACTCGAAACGAAGCCGGTTGCGCCGGACAATCTTGCCGAGAAATTAAACTTCTCCAAGGCGCTGCAAGCCGTCACCAACCGCATTCACGCGACCAGCAATCTCGACGAAATCATGCTGGAGCTGAGTCAGGACATCTGCGGCCTGTTCAATGCCGACCGGCTCACGATTTATCTCGTCAGCGAAGACAAGACCTCAATCGTTTCCAAGGTCAAAACAGGCCTGAACTCGTTCAAAGACCTGAAGCTGCCAATCGCTGAGCAGAGCATTGCGGGTTTTGTTGCGGTGCATAAGAAAATGATCAATATCCGCGACGTCTATGACGACAAGGAGTTGAAAACTTACAGTCCGCAGCTTAATTTTCTGAAGCAAGTCGACGTAAAAACGGGATATCGCACCAAGCAGATGCTGGTCGTGCCGGTGATCGAGGCGCAAAGTAAGGAATTGATCGGCGTGCTTCAGCTCATTAATTCGAAGAGCGGGCAACCGTTTCCGCCGGTCATGGAAGAAGGCGCTACCCACGTTGCCGAAACCCTCGCAATTGCCGCGCGCCAGCGGCAAAAGCCCGTGGCCGGCGTCAAGGGCAAATATGATCACCTGGTCTCGAATGCGGTGATCTCGGCGGAAGAACTCGAACTCGCGACGCGCTCTGCGCGGCGCAAAAACCTCGACATTGAAACCGTTTTGATCGATGAGTTTCAGGTCAAATTAAATGCCATCGGCGAAGCGCTGGCCGCTTATTTCGAAGTGCCCTACGAGGCGCACAAAGCCGACCGGGTCAAGCCGATGGATCTCATGAAAAACATGAGCCGAGAATTCGTCGAGAGCAGCTTGTGGATACCAATCGACGAATCGAAAGACGGCATCATGATTCTGACGACGGATCCGGAAAAAATCCGGGGTTCGCGAGTTGTCAGTAACGTATACCCGAAGAGCAAAATCGTTTACCGCGTCTGCTGCGGTCGCGAATTTATCGCTACACTCGACTTGTTCTTCGGCGCAAATGGTGGATCGGCAGGCGTCGGCAACGTTGACGACGGCACCGATATCGGCGATTTGCTGTCAGGCCTTGAAGATGATGAATCGCTCGAAGACAACAATGAGGACGTGGCGTCGGCTGCATCCGACAACGAAGTTGTCAAACTCGTCAATAAGATCATTGTCGACGCGTATAAGCAGGGTGCTTCCGACATACACATTGAGCCCTATCCCGGCAAGGGCAAAACCGAGGTCCGGTTTCGCAAGGATGGAACGCTCAATAATTACATCTCAGTGCCCGCGGCTTATCGTAATGCGATCGCGGCGCGCCTGAAGATCATGTGCGATCTTGATATCTCCGAGCGGCGCAAACCGCAGGACGGTAAGATCAAGTTCAAGAAATTTGGGCCGCTCGACATCGAACTGCGTGTCGCCACCATTCCTTCCCAAGGCGGCGTCGAAGATATCGTGATGCGTATTTTGGCCGCCGGCGAGCCCATCCCGCTCGATAAGCTGGGCCTTTCCAATTACAACCTGCAGCAGTGTAAAGCGGCGATAGAAAAACCGTATGGCCTCTTTTTCGTGTGCGGTCCGACAGGTTCGGGCAAGACGACGACGCTGCACTCGGTCCTTGGTTATCTGAACACGCCTGAAACGAAAATCTGGACTGCCGAAGACCCGGTCGAGATTACGCAGCGTGGCCTGCGCCAGGTACAGATGAACCCGAAGGCCGGCCTCACGTTCGCCATCGCGATGAAAGCGTTTCTGCGGGCCGATCCTGACATCATTATGGTCGGCGAGATGCGTGATAAGGAAACGGTCGGCACGGGTATTGAGGCATCGCTGACGGGCCACTTGGTGTTCGCCACGTTGCACACGAATTCTGCGCCGGAATCCATTATTCGCTTGCTGGATATGGGCATGGACCCGTTCAACTTCGCAGATGCACTTCTCGGAATTCTGGCGCAGCGATTGGCTAAGCGCTTGTGCGGCAAATGCAAAAAGCCCCATGCTGCAACTCAGGAAGAATTGAATTTGCTGATGGAAGAATATCAGACTGAAATGTTAAATACTGCGTCGTGGAAGAAGGATTTGAAGGCGGAGCGCGAAAAAGTCATGCAAGGCTGGATTAAGGACTACGGCAATGAAAAGGGCGAAATCATGGTCAATTCGCCCACCGGCTGTGATACCTGCGGCGGCAGCGGCTATAAGGGGCGCGTCGGCCTGCACGAACTGTTGATCGGCACGGACGCGGTTAAGAAAAATATTCAAGAGCATGCGCGCGTGGCTGAAATGCTGGCGACGGCGCTTGAGGAAGGCATGCGCACTCTGAAGCAGGACGGGATTGAAAAAGTCCTGGCCGGAGTAACCGATATGGCTTGCGTGCGCGCGGTTTGTATCAAGTAAGCGATGAACGAGATGCACCGGCCGCCGGATTCTGTGAACCTGTTCGAGCGTCTCGAACAGCTGAATCAGGTTGGCGTCGCGCTTTCCAAGCAAACTGACATTAACCGCCTGCTCGAGGCGATTTTGCTTGCGGCAAAAAAAATCACGAATGCCGATGGCGGAACGCTGTATCGCGTAACCGATGAGCGGACACTCAAGTTCGAGATCATGCGCAATGACACGCTCAAGATTGCGATGGGCGGAACTACCGGTGTAGCGATCCCGTTTCCGCCGATTAATCTCTTTCAGACGGATGGCCAGGCCGTCAATACAATGGTCGTCGCTTACGCGTTTCACCACGATACGTCGGTCAATATTGCGGACGCCTATATCGAGAAAGGGTTCGATTTTTCCGGCACCAAGAACTTCGACAAGAAGACTGGCTATCGGTCGCAGTCGTTTTTGACCGTGCCGATGAAAAATCACGAAAACGAGATCATCGGTGTACTGCAGTTATTGAACGCGAAGGACGCCAATGGCGAGGTATGTCCGTTTTCTCCGGAAGATCAGCAACTCGCGGAATCGCTTGCATCCCAGGCTGCGATCGCACTGACCAACCGGCTACTAATCAATCATCTGGAAAACCTGTTCGAGTCGTTCATCAATCTCATCAATGCCGCAATTGACGACAAGTCACCGTATACGGCCGGTCATTGCGAGCGCGTGCCAACCCTCACGATGATGCTGGCAGAAGCCGTCAATCGATGCGCGATCGGACCGCTGAAGAACTTCAACATGAATGATAAGGACCGCTACGAGCTGAAAATTGCGGGCCTGCTGCACGACTGCGGCAAAGTAACCACGCCGGTCCACGTCGTCGATAAGGCGACGAAACTGCATACCATCTACGACCGCATCCACCTGGTCGACACGCGCTTCGAGGTCATCAAGCGCGACGCTGAAATTTTGTATCTGAAGGCGACGCTGGAGTCGGGAGGAAAGGACAATTCGCAGGCAGCACAGCACGCAGCCCGCGACCTTGAGCTGAAGCTGCGCGGCATTGAAGAAGACCGCGAGTTTCTGCGCAACAGCAATATCGGCGGCGAAGCGATGAAGGACGAGGACCTCGCACGCGTCAAGCAGATAGCTTCCAGGTACCGCTGGCGCGACGTGTCAGGCAATGAAACCGATTTTCTGACCGCCGACGAGGTGGAAAACCTGACGATACGCGCGGGCACCCTGACCGGCGCGGAACGCCAGATCATCAATCATCACATCGACGTGACGATCCAGATGCTCGAAGCGCTGCCGTGGCCGAAGCATTTAAAAAATGTCGCGGAATACGCGGGTGGTCATCATGAACGAATGGATGGCAAAGGCTACCCTCGCGGCCTCACGCGCGATCAGATGTCAGTGCAGGCCCGCTGCATGGGCATCGCGGATATCTTCGAAGCGCTGACCGCCAAAGACCGACCATATAAGAAGGGGAAGACCTTGTCCGAGTCCTTGTTTATCCTCGGGAAATTCAAACTGAACGGTCATATCGATCCGGATCTGTTCGACGTATTCATGTGGGAGAAGGTCTATCTCACCTACGCCGAACAATGCATGGATCGCCATCAGATAGACGAAATCGACCTGAGCAAAGTGCCGGGTTACGCATCGCCGCCGGCGGCGTGACGATTACATGCGGGCGCGGTCAACGCTGCTCGCGATTTACTTCCTGGTGATGTAAACGATCAGGCCTTCAGTCGCAACTTCGACGAAGTTCTTGCTATAGCCCATTTCCTGTAATTCCCAGCGAAATGTATTGCCGAGCCGCGCTTTTTTGTAAACACCCAGGTTGTGTTCCCGCTTGAACTCGATGGCGCGCGAAAAAGTGTCCTCGAGAATGCTCGTAAGGCGCTTTTGCGAAATCTTGCGTTCGTTGCCTTTGTCGAGCGCCGGCGGGTAACGCTTGGCAAGCTCCTGCGCGAGACCGGTGGCAAAGCCGTCGACATCCTTGCTCGAAACTGAACCGAATAAAGCCATGAGCATGCTCCGCTAAGATAATTTGTTAATTGCGATTTCCGCCAAGCAGGCGTTTTAAGAATCCCACGCCCGCATTCGCGCCCGCCGCATGATCTTTTTTTCCCGGCGCGAATACACGAACATCATATAGCAATATATCGCGTAATACGTCGGGGTCGCCAATCGGTTCGACGCCATGAAACGAACGGTCGTTCTTGATGAATGCGAACAAAGAGTTCGGCCTGTACTCCATCGTTTTGACCTTATGGAATTTTGCGTGGGAATAATGTGGGCCACCGGGGCAAACGAATGCAGGGTCGCGCGGGACATAAATCGACGTGCCGAGATGGCTCAGGCTGGCATCGGGCGGGCAATAAAACAGCATTGAAAGCAGGCGATGCGGGCCATCGGTGTGCGGGCCGATGTTGAAATTTGTAACGTCGCGCACGATGAGTGAATCCGCTTCGAATCCGCACTGGTAAATGTCGTCGCCGAAGCGGGATTTCACATAAGGCTCGAATTTGTCGATCATCGCCGTCATGAATCGCTGCGTGAGCAGCCAGCTTGCGAAACTCTGCCAGAAAGGGCGGCGTTCGGCGTTGAGCTTTTCGATTTCGCCGGCATTGAATGGCATGACGAAGCGCTCACGGTAGGCGTTTTTTGGCACGCGTCCCGTTTCATCAATAGGCAATAAAGAGGATTGCTGCGGCCAGTTTTCAAGCAGCGCCTGGTAAAAATCTGCCGGAAAGACGTCTTCAACGTAAATGTGGGCATACGGATACTCGAGCATCCGCGCGTTGGCAATCTGATACAGCACATGCTCTTCAGCGGATGAAGACATAATTTCCGACGCCTTTAAATGGGCCTTCGGTCCGCTGTGCCGCAGCCACTTGCTCATTGGAATACTTGAACCCGAGCGCATCCATGTCGGCGATGATCTGGCGGTGCAGTTCGAGGTTCGTGTTGATTTCAACCAGTACTGATTGGACGCGCGGGTCGCGCAGGATCGTGCGACAACCGGCGAGGACTTTGTGCTCCAGGCCGTCGACGTCGAGCTTGATATGATTGGGCATCGGCACCACCCCTTCGGCAACCAGTGTATCGAGCGTCGCCGATACGCAGCCCTGCGACAATGCCGTGTCGCGACGCTCGAGCCGGTGGTCGATTTTTTCGCCGAACGAATGGCAGGAGCCGCCAGCCTGAAACTCGCTCAAGTGAAGCAACGAATAGCTCGCGGTATCGCTCAGCGCCAGGCAATAGGCGGTGACTCGGTCGGTAAGGCCGTTCATGACGATGTTGCGGCAGAGTAGTGCGTAGTTCTGCGATTCCGGTTCGAACGCAAAAGTCCGAACGTGACGTGTTTTTGCGGCCCACACCGTGTACATGCCGACGTTGGCGCCAATGTCGACGAAGACAGCGTCCGGCTCAAATCCGCGGATCCACTCAATCGTATCAGGCTCTTTCGCGAACAGTGAATCGACGCGCCATCTCGTGAATACGTTGGGCGTCGCATAAACGACTTCAGTCGCGCCGTCGGAAACAACCTTGTGCGGTGACAGTTTTTCGTATGCTTCAAGCGTCAGCTGTTGGCTGGGCGACGCACTGTCTTTGGCTGTGGTGCGGCGCCGGTAGTTTTGCCACGGCCACCACAATATACGGAAGACATTCATAGTCAATTTGTGACCGTTAACGGCGCACGCTGTATTAATGCAACCGCCGGGCGTCCCTGAATTTTCTTAGTAGAACAATGCGTTGCATTATCGAGTGCGACCCATTGCTGCGTCAATAGCACGGCGTCTGATGTATTATCATGCTGCTGCAAAGCTCGTGCCACTGGCAAAACAGAGTGATCCTGACGAATTTAATTGCGCGATTATTTGCGCGCCCGCCGATAGCTGCCGATGAACTGCTGCAGCGAGGTTACCGTTATCAACAGGCAGGCGATCCGAATAACGCGGAATCGACCTATCGCAGCGCGCTTAAAAACGATTCGCGCAGCGCCGACGCGCATTACTTGCTGGGCGCCTTACTTGGCGAACAAGGCAGGCTCGTCGATGCCGCTGACCATCTCGATCGCGCGCTGGCATTGAACCCTGCCAGCGCTGAAGCGCATGCGGCGCGCGGCAATGTGTTTCTGATGCGGGAGGACAAGGCTGCGGCACAGGCAAGCTATCAGCGTGCACTGGACCTGAATCCAGCCAACTCGGTCGCGCATTGCAATCTCGGGCTGCTCCTGCAAGCCGCGGGTTCGAATGAAAGCGCGTTTCATCATTTTAAGCGTGCTTATGAACTCGCTCCTGACATCCCGGATTTGCTCAAAAATCTGACGCTTTCACACCTTCACTTTGAGCGTTATGAGGAAGCGCAGGAATTGCTTGAGCGCATACTGCAAAACACGCCGCTTCATTTCGAGGCGCTGAAATGCCTCGGACTCGTGCTGCAAAAAACGCACCGTCCGGATGAGGCCCTGCGCTATTACGAACTAGCGCTAAAAATCGGCGCCGACGAGGAGTTCTTGAACAATTTCGGCATTGTGTTGCAGGACTTGGGGCGTCTGGACGAAGCCATCGAAAAATACGGCGAGGCGATTGCGTTGAAACCGGACTATCCGCTCGCTATCTGGCATCGTTCGCTTGCGTATCTATTGCAGCATGATTTTGCGCGCGGTTGGCCCGATTATGAACTGCGCGGCCTGAATGCCGACCGCTCGCAGCGGCCGACGGCATTTCCGCGCTGGGATGGCGATGCATTGGCCGGTAAAACATTGCTCATCTATGCAGAGCAGGGGCTTGGTGACGAAATCATGTTTTCATCTTGCGTTCCAGACGTCATAGCCGCCGGGGCGGATGTCATAATCGAGAGTTCGCCCAAGCTCGAAACGTTGTTTCAGCGGTCGTTTCCCGCTGCTAAGGTGTATTCGATGACCGGCGATCGATCGCTGCCTGCAGAAATTCTTGAGCGCGGCATTAATCTGCAGATTCCGATCGGTAGCCTGCCATTGCATTTTCGGCGGACAAGCGCGGATTTCCCGCCGCACCGAGGTTATCTGCAAGTCGATGGAGGGCGCGTCGCACGCTGGCGTGAACGACTTGACCAATTGGGCTCCGGACTTAAGGTCGGCATTTCATGGCAAGGCGGCACCCACCGCTCACGCCGCCCGGTGCGCTCGATTCCGCTTGCGGGGTGGCAACCGATACTGCAAGCGAAAAGCACTCACTTCATAGATCTGCAGTACGTGGACTTTGGCCCGCAGCTTGACGACCTGCACCTGAAGACAGGGATTCGCGTACATAGTTGGGAAGAAATTCGCACAGATTACGAGGAAGCGGCGGCACTGGTGACGGCGGTCGATCTGGTGATCAGTGTTTGTACCGCGGTAATCCATCTCGGCGGGGCGCTGGGAAAGCCGGTGTGGGTCATGGCGCCTTACAGTCCCGAATGGCGCTACGGCTCATCGAGCGCCGGGATGCCATGGTACCCATCCGTACGCGTGTTCCGGCAACCGGAATATGGCCACTGGGATGCGGTGATCGCGCAAGTCGCCAGTTCGTTGGAGCAAGTCCGGGCCGGTGAACGTGCTCTCTGACAAACATTAATATGATTCGGACCGAAAATCAGTGATAGGCAAGCTGATCACGAATTTACTCGCACGCAGCCGTCGCCGGCCCAAACAGCCAGCGGGTAATGCAACGAGTAGCGCGCTGCCGGACGTCGACCGCATACAACTGGCGTTTACGCTTGAACGGGCGGGAAAGTTTGCCGACGCAGAGCAAATATATCGGGCGCTGTTGCTGGACGCTCCTGAAAACGTGGACCTGTTGCATCTGTTGGGCAATGCACTGAGATCGCGCGGTCAAGTCGCTGAAGCAATCGACCTTTTGCAACGGGCGGTCGCCCGTGCGCCCTCCGATGCGGTGCTCCTTTGTCACTTGGCGGACGCATTTGCCGCGCAGGGAAATTCAGCCTTTGCGGTTGCGCATTATCGGCGCGCAGTGAAAGTCGACGCCGAACTTTCTTCCGCCGCAGTTGGTCTTGCTTACGCCCTGCGTAAAAACGGCGATTTTCAAGCGGCGGCGACTGCGTTCCGGCGCGCACTTGAATTGCGCCCCGATATGGCTGAACTTCATAGCGGCCTGGCGGGTGCTTTGCGCGAGCTTGGCGAGCTTGAGGTGGCACTCGAATCGTGTATGCGGGCGATCGAATTGCAACCCGTATCCGTGGATGCTTACGTAGCACTGGGCTATACGCTGCGCGACCTCGGGCGATCTCAGCAGTCGATCGACGCTTACCGTCGGGCGGTAGAACTGCGGCCGGATTTGGCGGAAACCCATCTCCATCTGGGCAATGCGTTGTTCGTTGATGGCTACGACCTGGTCGAAGCAGCGCATGAACTTACGCGCGCGATTGAACTTAAGCCGGATTTTACCGACGCCCGCTTTAACCTGGCATTGACACGGCTCGCGCGAGGCGATTATTCAGCATGGCCTGACTATGAATTGCGCAAGTTGAATTCCGAGTGGCCGCGCCGCGGCAATGAGTTAGCCCAATGGAGCGGTGAGCCGCTCAACGGCAAAAGGCTTCTGGTGCATGCCGAGCAGGGGCTCGGCGATGAAATCATGTTTGCATCGTGCATCGCAGACGCAACAGCGGCCGGCGCGCGATGCATGGTCGAGTGTTCGCCCAAACTCGAAACGTTGTTCCAGCGCTCGTTTCCACAGGCGACCGTATATGCCGCAAACGACGCTCGCGAAGTTCCCGCGAGCGTGCTGGCCGCCGGCGTAGAACTGGAATGTGCAATTGGCAGTTTGCCGGTCTTTTTTCGTAAATCGCGCGCCGAATTTCCGATGCACGCGGGATACCTGATTGCCGATGCCCAGCGCGCCGCCAGCTGGAGATCGCGCTTTGCGGAATTGGGGGCCGGACTCAAAATCGGTATTTCATGGCAGGGTGGCAAGCCGAATTCACTGCAGCGGCGCATGCGCTCGATGCCGCTCGTCGACTGGTTGCCGATCTTGCAAACCGCTGGAACCCATTTCGTCGACCTGCAATATACCGCGTGCGCTGCCGAACTCGCCGATGCGCACCTGCAATGCGGAGTAACGGTGCATAGCTGGAATGAAGTGCGTACGGATTATGAACATACCGCGGCAGTGATCGCGGCGCTCGATCTGGTGATCAGTGTCGATACAGCGGTGGTTCATCTTGCAGGCGCACTTGGCAGGCCGGTGTGGGTGATGGCGCCGTACGGCTGCGAGTGGCGATACGGAATTGCTGGCGAAGAAATGCCTTGGTATCCTTCGTTGCGCATATTTCGGCAACCTGCGTTCGGTGAATGGGGTGCTGTGATCGGCAATGTAAGGCGCGCTCTGGACGAGATGACCAGAAATTGCGCGACCCTATCAAGCAGGCGCACAGACGTCACGGCAACTCAATGAAAAAGCGCTAATTCAATGATCAATGTTTTTATCGGCTACGACCCGCGCGAGGCCGTTGCATACAGCGTGCTTGCTCATAGCATACATAAACGCGCATCGATGCCGGTCTCTATTGCGCCGCTCAGGCTGAGCGAGCTTAAATCCGTATTGACGCGGCAGCGCCACCCTTTGCAGTCGACGGATTTTTCGTTTTCGCGGTTTCTGACGCCGTTCTTGTCAGGCTATTCCGGCTGGTCGGTCTTCATGGATTGCGACATGCTGATGCTCGAGGATATCGCCGAGCTCTATGCTCTGCGTGATGAGCGTTATGCAGTAATGGTGGCCAAGCACAATCATGTGCCAAAGGAGTCGGTAAAGTTTCTCGACCAGCCACAGACCGCATACAACAAGAAGAACTGGTCCAGTGTCATGCTTTTTAACAATGCGCGCTGCCGCGCACTGTCGCCGGAGTATGTAAACCGCGCTTCAGGACTCGAATTGCACCAGTTCAAATGGCTTGAGGACGACAACTCGATCGGTCAGATCCCGGCGCGCTGGAACCATCTGGTCGGATATAACGAGCGCAGCAAAGACGCTGCACTCGTGCATTACACGCTGGGTGGACCCTATTTCGACGAATTCCGCGAATGCGAATATGCAGACGACTGGCGACGCGAATTGCAGGACATGCTGTACGTCGAGCAGCGTCGATGACGCACGGGCGCATGCGAACAAACGACCGGCATGCTGACGCGCGCACTGCGTGACTGGTGGTTGTCTGTGGCGAGCCGCGTCGAGGCGCGGACGGTAGTTGCAGCGCCGGCACGTCTGGACACCTATCGACCGACTGCCTTGTTCTGTCGAGGCTGGGAAATGATCGACGCCGCCGATCGTGCAGGCCTCGAGCGCGAATTAACAATGCTTAAATCCAATGACCCTGCGGAGGCGGCCGTCCTGCAGGCGGGCCTCGCCTTGCTGGGCCGCGATGCCGAAGCCGCAATAAAAAATGCCGAAACAGCGATTGCATTACGAGGCGATTTTGCGGCCGCGTATCGGATACGCGGGCGTGCATTGCAATCCATGGGCCAACACAAGGAAGCGGTCGCCGATTTTGAGCGCGCATTGAGCTTTGTTGCCACGGATGCCGAGTTGCTTGCCGAACAGGCACAGGCATATCTGGCCTTGGGCGAAGCCGCCGACGCGCGCGATTGCTTCCATCTCGCGCTTGCACTCGCACCAGACTTCGTCGCAGCACGCGTCGGCCTTGCACGCCTTATGCAAGAAGCGGGCGAATTGGACGCCGCGCTTGAACACATTCGATCTGCTGCGCGCCTCGCACCGCTCGACGCCGGGATCCACTTCGAGTCAGCGCGGATACACGGACAATGCGATGAAATCGAGGGTGCGGTTGGAGCCTATGAGCGCGGGCTTGAATGCAGTCCCGATGATGCGGCAGCTTGCGCAAACTTCGGTTTGCTGCTTTTAAGCCGAATAGGCGATCCCCGTCGCGCTCAACAGTATTTTGAGCGCGCAATCAAACTCGACCCGGGCGGCGTCGAGGCGCAAGCGAATCTCGGCCTCGCACTTCAGGAGCAAGGTCAGGTAAGTGCGGCGATTGCCCACTATGAGAAGCTGATCGCTGCCTATCCGGGGGAGAATGAATACCGCTGGAATCGCGGACTCGCGCTGCTGGCTAGCGGCGACTATTTGCGTGGTTGGCCGGATTATGAAATGCGCAATGCGAGGGGGCGGGGCGCCGCTCCACGAAATTTTCCATTTCCTCAATGGAATGGAGAAAAACTGGCGACCGGCGCTGGGTTGCTTATATATGGCGAGCAAGGTTTGGGCGACGAAGTCATGTTCGCGTCGTGCATACCCGATTTGCTGGTACGCCAGCCCGATTGTCTGATCGAGTGCGAGCCGCGGCTTGCCGGGTTGTTCGCGCGTTCGTTTCCGGCGGCAAAAGTGCATGGCGCTATGCGCGATGGCGACCGTCGCTGGCTCGCCGAGTTTCCGCATATCCAGGCACAGTGCGCCATCGGCAGCTTGCCGCGGCTGCTGCGTAAATCGCTCGCCGACTTTCCACGACACCAGGGTTATCTCGTTGCCGACGCGCAACGCGTAGCCCGCTGGCGCACGCCTTTAGTGAATAAGGCCGGCAATTTAAATGTCGGCATCGCGTGGCGTGGGGGCACACGCAGGACGCGCGGTGACCTGCGCTCGATTCCGCTCGGCGAGCTCGCGGCCATTGTTCGCATGCCAGGTATAACGTTTATCAATTTGCAGCGAAACGGCGGCCCTGAACTGGCGGAATTCGCCCTTCCATTCGGTGCTCCGGTAATCAATTGCGACGAGGCGCTGGCTGACGTTGACAAAATGGCGGCGCTGCTGCGCGCGCTCAATGCGGTAATCACGGTAGATAACTCCGTTGCCCATCTGTCCGGCGCGCTTGGCGTGTCGACACATCTGCTGCTTTGTCACAGCGCAGATTGGCGCTGGTCGCGCGGGGGAACCGCCGCACCCTGGTATCCAGCGGTGAGTCTCCACCGGCAGCAGACACCGGGCGACTGGAAAAGCGCGCTCGCACAGGTCACCGCCGCGCTGCAGCGCGAATAATTAAAGTGCTCATTTATGCTTGAACTGCTCCTATGAACTGCAAGTTCGCCGCGATTTAATCCGATGGTATCCGGATGAGAAACTGGTTTCTGCCAAAACGCCGGCGCCTGAAGTGTGCGGCCGTCACACCGGTCGGCCCGGGGCATGTCGAACGCGCACGGGAATGCAAATCCTCGATCGAGGCGGCATGGTGCGAGAGCCGGGGCCCGTTTTCCGAACTCGAGTTTTACTTCGTGGACGACAGCGCCGGCAAGCTTGGGCGAAGCAAAGCCCGTAATGACGGCACCCAGCAGGCGCAGCAAGCAGGGGCAGATTGGATATTTTTTCTCGATGCCGATGACCTGATGACGCCGCGAGCATTTTCCATTTTTGAGGAACATGCCGATCAGTTCGATGCAGTGTGGGGGCTCATGGCGATCAAATCGCCTGACGAGCGTGAACACCATATCCGCTTTCCCCAGGCGATGACCTTACGATCGCTCGATGAGCTGCTCTTGTTCGATCCTTTTATGACTTTGTACATGGGGCATTTTGTGCGTACTAGCGCTGCGCTCACGTTGCCTTTCGACGAGGCGATGGATGCCGGCGAAGACTTCGACTACTACCTCAAGGCATGGAAGGATTACCGTTGCATCAAACTCCCTGAAGTTCTGTCGGTGAATCGTGCCGACCGGCATTCGACAGGACCGCGGGCCGCAACTTCCGATCAATGGCGCATATCGGCGACCGCGCAACTGGCAGCCGGCGCGCAGGCGCGAAGCCTGAAACCGCATTCAAACCGCTCGACCAGTGCGCTGAATCGTTGCAGCGAAGAAGCGCAGTCTTTCAGCCGGGCGCGAGGTGAAATGCGTGGCGATGAGCTCAAGCTGCTTGCCTCGCGGCTGCCTTACTCGGGATTGGTTGATGTGTGCGGTTGTGCGGGCGGCGATTTCGCTTTGTTCAGCAACAATGACGATCCAGTCTGTTTAAGTCTTGGCTGGATTGGCGACTATCAGGCCGCCACGACCCGGTTGTGGCAGGTGCTCGCGGCAGACGCGCCGCTGGTCGCAGATATCGGAGCCGGCAAAGGTTATTACGCATTACTTGCCGCGCGTGCCGCGCCGGCGGCCGAAATCCGCTGCTTCGAATCAATCGAGGCCGACTTTTTGCGACTTGAATTGAATCTCGCTATGAATGGCGTGCGCAACGTGACCGCGTTCGAAGGGTTTCATAAGACGCAGGATTTGATATGGGCGGCAGAATCGCCAGCGCGGCGCTTAATCCGGCTCGGCCCCGCGGCGTTGCAGTTAAACGTCTTTGCTGAAATCGCTGATATCGTTGCCCGGGCGACGCCGGACATTGTTGTGGCCGCCGACAATTCGGCGTCGTCCGCGGCGATTCAAGCCAGATTGAAGCAGTCGGGGTATCGCATTTATGCCATCGATGACGATAACGAAACGGTCGCGCTCGCCGATCGTCTTGGTGAAATTACTGACATCCGCAGCGTCAACCTGTGGGCGACGACCCGGCCCGACAACGATGTCGGCCACATCGTGGCGGCTGCATATTGCAAAAGCGGCGACAAACCGGGAAGCTAGCCGCATCATCGGGCACGAAAAAGTCTGCGCCGTCAGCCGCCTGCGGCGCGCAAGCGCATCGAGTATGATTTGTTTATGCGTACACTGCGATGTTGCGTGCTCTTCCATTGAAGTGCGCCGTTATTACGCCGGTCGGGCCAGGTCACGAGTTATACGCGCTCGATGCCGCCGAGTCGGTAAAAGAGGCGAGCGACGCGACGCGTGGCCCGTTTGCTGAAGTGGTTCACATTCCAGTCGATGACTGTCTCGGTAACCTCGGCGCGGCAAGCGCACGCAATCGCGGCGTCGAGCTCGCGGGCAGGTGTGGCGCCGAATGGGTGTTTTTCCTCGATGCGGACGACGTGCTGTCGAGAGACGCGTTCAGGAATGTCGCCGGCGCATTGGAAAAACACGACGCGATCTGGGGCGCGATTTATGATCTCGCCGCCGACGAAGAGGGCGGCCTACCACGATCGAGCCAGCTTAGGACAATGACGCGCATGGAGGAGTTGTTGTCCAACGATCCCTTCAATACATTACAAATCGGCCATTTCGTTAAAACAGCGGTGGCGCAGGCAACGCCATTCGACCGCAACCTGGGAGCAGCATCGGAATTCGACTACTACCTGCGTCTTTGGTCAAAATACCGCTGCATAAAAATAGAAAACCCTTTCTTTTATAGTCGCGCCGGCGACCGCAGCGTAGACCCGCGTGCGAGCAGTAAAAGTGAGCGCCGTGCCGCAATCGAGCGTTTAATCGCCGTCAAATGCGAGGAAGTCGATTTCCATGCCGAATTTACGTATCGAGGCGAAGATTTTCGATTCTTTGTCCGCAACCCGTTTGACCTGATTCACAGGCGTTTCTTAACACATGGTTTTTTCGAACTGCGCGAACTTGAATACATCGAACGCTGGGTCGGCACCGGCGCCGCGATCGTTGAGGTCGGTGCTTACGTAGGCAATCACGTTGTTTATTACGCGCGGTTCATGCGGCCGCGAAGCATCCTCGTGCTTGAGCCTAATCCTGGTGCGATTACATCGTTGCGGCATAACCTCAGCGAAAATGCAGTGAGTAACGCCGACCTTGGTCAGCTCGGCATCGGCATTGCTGCGACCGCCGGTGCGTATGAACTCGCGTGTGAAGCAAACACGAATCTCGGGGCCACGCGGCTCGTCCGCGCAGCACACGGCACCATTAAATGCGTGCCGCTCGATAAATTGATATCAGCTAAAGTCGATTTCATGAAAATCGACGTGGAGGGAATGGAGCTCGAAGTGCTGGCGGGGGCTGAACGTGTCATTGCTCAATCGCGGCCGAAAATCATGATCGAAGTTTTCCGGTCGCAGATGCCGTGGTTTAACGCTTGGCTGGAGACGCACCAATACTCGGTCAAACACCAATTCGATTACGTGCATGCCGTTAACTATCTCATCGAGCCCATGCATGGTTGATGCGAGCCAGGAGACAGCTGCCGGACTGCAAAATCAGGGGATGCAGTTGCGGCAAAGCTTGCGATACCAGGAAGCCGAGCGCTGCCTGCTGCGCGCGCTCGAACTCGAGCACGATTTCGCGCCTGCTCATCTTGAACTCGGGTCGACTTATTTCGACCAGGGACGCCTTGAAGATGCCGCTGATAGTTTTCAATTGGCGGTGCATTTCGCGCCGCGTTCGCTTGATGCGTGGCTTGCATTGGGATCGGCATTGTCCGGGCTAGGGCGTACAGATGCGGCAATCGCTGCATATCGTAAAGCGACCGTCGTAGAACCGCACGACGGCGCCGCCTGGCTCAGGTTAGGCGGACTTTTCAAGGCGAGTGACGACTGGAATGCTGCGATCGATTGTTACCGGCAAGCGGTGGGCGGGAAGCCGGCGTCGGCAGACGCCCTTTGTCTCCTTGGTTATGCGCTATATAAGTCCGGTCATTACGACGAAGCACGGGAACGCCTTGCGGCCGCGCTTGCACTTCGACCTGATATGGTTCAAGCCCACCACAATCTGGGATTGTTGGTGCTGGAAACCGGGCAACCCGGCGACGCACTCGCGCATTTCGAACGCGCGTTGGCGATCAATCCCGGCATCATCGAAACTCACGCATGCGTCGCACATGCGCTGCGTGATCTTGGCCGGTTCGATGACGCTATCGCCAATTACGATCACGTGCTCGCGCTAGACCCCGATTTTGCAGATGCCGTAATTAATCGCAGCTATGCACTACTGATGAAGGGCGATTACGCCGCCGGCTGGGATGCGTACGAGCGTCGGTTCAACGACGGCCAGCCGGCACGATCGTTCAGGTACCCGCCATGGAAGGGCGAATCGATCGCTGGTAAACGGGTGCTTGTCTACGCGGAGCAAGGGCTCGGCGATGAAATCATGTTTGCATCGTGCATACCTGATCTGCTGTCAATTGCCGGGGATTGCGTGATTGAGTGCAATACGAGGATTGCATCGTTGTTCGCGCGGTCGTTTCCAAAGGCGAACGTTCATGGCGGCGTGAAGAGCGATAAAACAGATTGGTTGAATAAGGTGCCGCCCATCGATTGTCAGGTCTCCATCGGTTCCCTGCCGCGGTATTTTCGTCCCGGGGTATCTGCTTTCTCCAAGCCGGCCGGCTATCTCGTCGCCGATCGCGATCGCGTTACTTATTGGCGGAAGCAGTTCGAACGGGACGGCGATTTGCAGATTGGCATTGCATGGCGCGGCGGCACGTTGCGATCGCGACAGTTCGTGCGCTCCATTCCCTTACAGGCATGGGCGCAGTTATTGAGTGTTACAGGCGCCCAGTTTAACTCATTGCAATATGGCGAGGTGGCTGTCGAGCTTGAAAAGCTGCAGGAGCAATCGGGTGTGAGCGTGGTTCAACTTGACACGGCCATTCATGACATCGACGAGCTGGCCGCCGTGCTCGGCGCGCTTGATTTGGTCATCACTGTCGATAACACCGTCGCCCATCTCGCCGGCGCCTTGGGAATACCCGTGTGGACTTTGCTGCCGAGCAGTCCTGAGTGGCGCTACCCGCGAAGCGGCGAGACCATGTCTTGGTATCCATCGATGCGGTTGTTTCGCTGCGCGCCCGGACAGAGTTGGGAGCCGGTGATGGCGCATGTTGCAAGCGAGCTTGCACTTAAATTGCGTGGCCGGAACCAACCATGACTCGCGTGGCGAAAGTCCTGCGATGAGCATTCGCGATTGGTTTTCGTTGCTGACGCCGCGATCGCGAAATGCTGACGCCATCGCACCAACTGAGGCCGAGCAGCAAAAGTTAAATCAGTTTGCTGCGCACGCCGACTTCGAAGCAGGACTTGCAGCTTATTCGGTGCGAGATTACACGACGGCAATCGCCCGGTTCAAGCGCGTGATCGCGATCCGGCACGACGATGCAGACACTCACAATAATCTTGGGCTGAGTTATTTAGCGGCGCACCAGTATGAGGATGCACTTGACGCGTTCGTGCTCTCTGCGCATTTTCGACCGCGCTTCCCGCAGGCTTACTACAATATGGCGTTGGCGACGCGTGCAGTCGGCGCACTGGACGAATCAGTGCGTTATCTTGAGCAGGCGATCGAAATAAAGCCCGATTTCGTCGCGGCCCATAACACCCTTGGTTATATGCTTACCCATCAGACCGGCGACTTTGCACAGGGCGCGGCGCATATTCGAACAGCGCTCTCCCTCGATCCAGCGGACCCCGACGTGCTGTGCAATTACGGCGCCGTTCTTGTGCAGGAGGGGAATGCCGACGAGGCGTTGAAACTTTGTGAACGCCTTGTAAAGGCCTATCCGGACATGCACGAAGCGCGCTTAAACCGTGCGCTCGCCAAGCTGAAGCTCGGGCGCTTCGACACAGGATGGCGGGACTATGAAGCTCGCAAACTTGCAGGTGGTAACTATATATCTCGTGCAATCACGCTTCCCGAATGGCAGGGCGAGTCATTGCATAGGAAAAAGCTGCTCGTTTATGCTGAGCAGGGACTTGGTGATCAGATTATGTTTGCATCATGTTTGCCTGATCTGCTGAAGCGCGCAGATAGTTGTCTGATCGAATGCGCGCGTCCGCTTGCTTCCTTGTTCACGCGCTCGTTCGCGCCGGCGATGGTGGTGATGCAAAGCGGTGACGCGGAGCTTTTGCGAACGGCTGAAGCAGCGGGCATGAACTATCAAGTCGCCATCGGCAGCGTGCCGGCGCAGGTTCGCAGGAACGCCGAAGAATTTCCACCACAGGCTGGTTTTCTGCGCGCTGAGGCTTCGCGAACCGATTTTTGGAAAGCGCGGTTGGATGCTCTGGGTAAGGGTTTGAAGGTTGGAATCTCATGGACAGGCGGCGCGCCATCAACTCGGGGTGCCAACCGCTCGACCCGGGTCGTTGACTGGCTGCCGATCTTGCAGCAGCAGGGATGTCACTTCATTAACTTGCAATATGGGAGTGCCGGGGCGGATCTGCAGCCATTTCGTCAGTTGAATCCGGGGTTGATGCTGCACGATTGGCCAGAGGCAATCGTCAATTATGACGAGACAGCGGCGCTGGTTGCGGCATTGGATCTCGTGATCAGCGTGCAGACCGCAGTTGTGCATCTTGCTGGCGCGCTCGGGACGCCGGCGTGGGTCATGCTGCAAGCGGCATGCGAGTGGCGTTACGGCCAGCATGGCGAGTCGATGCCGTGGTATTCGAGCGTGCGTTTGTTTCGCCAAGCGCGGCAGAGCGAATGGAACCCAGTGATTTCAGATGTCACCCGACATCTTTCGGAAATGGCAAAACCATGCTCTGGACGCTGATAAAAAGCGTCATTGGAAATACTGCCGAAACTGCGCAAGCCGATAGTGC
>JAQGMI010000066.1 GCA_028292435.1 Betaproteobacteria bacterium | reverse complement strand
CGCTGCTGCCGGACCTGCCGACCATGATCGAAGGCGGCATTCCGAGTTTCGTCACCCAGACCTGGTACGGCGTGCTCGTGCCTGCCGGCACGCCGGCGGACATCGTCAATACGCTCAACGCCGTCGTCGTCAAAGCCGTGCAGAAGGAAGACTTCCGCTCCCGACTGGCGCAGACGGGGGCCGATCCGATCGCGGAAACGCCCGAGTATTTCCGCCGCCTGCTGCGCGAGGAAATCGACCGTTGGGCCAAGGTGGTCAAAGCTTCCAAAGCCAAGCCTGAATAGGGCAGGCCTCCGCGAGCAACGCCCCGGTCGGGCAGGGCCGGGATAGCGGCTCGTTTCCGGGTTTTTCGGTCGTCTCTGGTCCCGACCTGTCGCGCCGTCGCAACACCTCGGCGACGATTGCTCGTCCGTGCGCAAACCGGACTTGACGTACGTCAATCATCTGTATAACTATTGATTTAGACAGTCTATTTAGACAGTCATGTGCCGGCCGTTAGAACAGGTATCCAACGTGATTTCAAGCAAAGAAATACTATTAAAAACAGGTATTTCAAGAGCAACGTTAAATAACTATATCTCCATCGGTATACTGTCCAGACCACTGGTTAGACAGCCGGCCGTCGGGGAGGGGGAAGCCCCGGCGCTTGGGTATTTTCCAGACTCGGTCCTGGAGCGGATCGAAGACGTTCGGCGACTTAAAACGGAGGGCTTGTCGATGGCGGAAATCGCAGTGCGCCTGGGAGGGCGGCAGGACGGTGCAAAGGGGGAATCCGGGCGCCAGTCGCACCCGGTCGTGGCATCACACGGCGGTCATGACATCGTTCAGCCAACGCGCGGGTTACAGCTGACGCTGGATGACATCGTGCATCCGTCGTACATGGTCAATTACAACTTTGAAGTGACTTGGTACAACGAAGTCGCCCGCGAGAAGATCCTGGGATTCGACGCGCCGCCGCCTGGCAGCGAATCGCGCAGCATTTTCCTCATGCTGATGGAATCGTTCGCCGAGCAGGATCTTTCCCGGCGCAATCCGCTACTGAGGCTGCATCTGGCATTCGCCAAGGCGCGCCTGTCCAAGGCCAGCGTGATTGGGTTGCTTAAAAACATGGCCCCAGCCGACGTGGAACTGATCGACGGCATGTACGACGACGCCGCAACGGTGACCGGGCAAACCGTCGTCGAAGTACCTTACGCACTTCATGGTGCCGGCGATGAAACCGAAGGCTGGCAAGCCTACGGCATCTACTTCCGCGAGGGCATCCTGATTGTTCACATTCCCGCGGGACAGGCCGAGCCCGGCTTGCTGGAATTTTTGTCGCGCCGCGATATTGTCATTCGGAATCTCCTGCGCAAGCGCCTGCCGGTTCTCACGCCGCTCGCAGTCATGGTTGCTGACCTCCAAAACTCCGTCAAGATATGTTCTGAATTGCCGCCCGAGGAATACTTCGAACTCATCAACGAGATCTGGACGGCGATGACCCCGGTGTTCCGCCGCTATTACGGAACGCACGGCAAGCATGTCGGGGACGGCATGGTGTACTACTTTTTTCCACAGCCCGACAGCAATTACATCTTCAATGCGCTCGCGTGCGCGCAGGAAATCCGGCAGGAGATGCGCAAGATCAGCAAGCAATGGCAATTGCGCAAAAACTGGCTCAACGAGCTTTATCTGAACACCGGTTTGCACGAAGGGCAGGAGTGGCTCGGCACTTTTCAGTCGGCGACCAGTGTCGAATTCGCCGTGCTCGGCGACACGATCAATCATGCTGCCCGCCTGAGCGACTTCGCGCGCTTCGGCGCGATCTGGGCGACCAAAAATTTCGTCAGCAAGCTCTCAACCGAGGAACGCAAGCGCATCGAGTTCGGCATCAAGCGAAGCACCGCCGACGGCAACGAGCACTTCGTCGTCTCGTCCTATTCGCAGCTCGGCTCTTTGCTGGATCTGAAGTCCGAGCGCTACGAAAAGCTGCGCGAGATTGCGCACCTGCCTATCACGGAAATCCGCGGCGTGCGTTTCGATTAATTCGCATCACCGCTGCTCACTCAGGGATCAGAAAAATGGGAAGCATGGCCGCAGAACTAATGGAAACGCTCAGCGTTGCAACGTCGCCGGATCACTTCGAAAGCGGCGGGTCCCAACCGCTGCCTCTGGCTGAAAGTGCGGCCTTGCGCACAGGGCCCACGCTCGACGATATTGCCCATCCCGCCTATATGCTGACCTGCAACTTCGAATTGAACTGGTACAACGAAGCGGCGCGAGAGCAGGTGCTTGGATTTGATGTCGTGCCGCCCGGCACCGAATCACGCAATATATTTCACATTCTGGCGGCGACCGATCGGAGAGCCGCGAGCGCGCGCGATGAACTCATCCGGCTTTATGTTGCGCTGTCAAAATCACGCGTTTCCAGGACGGCGCTTGTCATGATGGCAGCTAAACTCGGTGAGGACGCCATTCAACTCATCAATGATTGCTATGACAAGTCGGGAGACGGCACGCGCAAGATGGTCGTTGACTTTCCGTGCCGTATCGACGGCAGCGATGGCAAGGCCGCAGCCTGGCGCGTTTATGGTATTTATTTTCGCGAGGGCATTCTGATCATCCACGTGCCTGACGGCGAAACCGATCCGAACGTGCTCGAGTTTATTTCGCGCCGCAATATCGTTGTCCACGATCTGATGCGGAAACAAATGCCGGCGTACACTGCTTTTATTGAGCTGACCGCTGAGCTTCGCAACGCAGTGAAATTGCGGGCCGAGCTTCCGCTCGATGAATATTTCGGGCTTATCAACGAAATCTGGTCTGCCATGGCGCCTGTTTGCCGCCAGCATTTTGGGACCGGCGGTAAACACGTTGGCGATGGCATTCAATATGTGTTTTTACCCCAGTCCGACGCGAATTACGCCGCTAATGCAGAGGCATGCGCACGCGACTTGAATCGGGCAATGACTGCCATCAGCAATCGTTGGCAATTACGTAAACCAGGTTGCGACGAACTCGTGCTTGATGTCGAGTTGCGTGAACGCCAGCAGTGGCTCGGCGTGCGGTCGTCCGAAACGTATTCGCCTGCTACGCAGAATTACAGGGCGTCGCGGCTGGCGGAGCCGGGCAGCGCCGATGCACTGCGCGTGATTAAAGTGCTTGGCAGCAAATTAATGGCGCAGGAACGCGCCCGCGCGACTCCAGTTTTCTTGAAAAGCGATTAGATCCTGGTAAGCCAACGGGTCACCTAATAGGCGGATGGCGACAGCGCCTTGACCGTTTCCATTGTCACCTGAACGGTTTCTTTATTGTCGCCAAGCCAGATCTGGTCGTCCTGAATCGTGCAATTTAATTGCATGGCGCGGGCCGCCAGCAATGCAATTGCCTTGCTCGAGCCTTGGGCGATCGCCTTGACCGTCAGGTTGCGTGTGCGCTCGAGCTTGTCCGCAATCTGATCCCACCACATTCTGCTTGCGTGGCCGCCGTAGCAATACACGTAGACCTTTGAAGCGCGGCCGCAGGCTTTGCGTATCCGCTTGTCGTCAGGCTGCCCGACGTCGATCCAGGCGTCGATCGATCCGGTGAGATCTTTTTGCCACAGGTCAGGTTCGTCGTCCGTGCTCAGGCCCTTGCCGAATGCCAGTCCTTCGCTGGCATGCAGAGCGAAGGCGAGAACGCGCACCATCATGCGCTCGTCGGTCTCGGATGGATGTCGGGCGATGGTGAGGACGTGATCCTGATAATAGTTGCGGTCCATATCGGCGATTTGCAGCGTCGCCTTGCAGATAGTTGCTTTGAGCGCCATGGGCCGCATCATGCCATACAGTTGCGCTGCCTGAATGTGAATGGTCTGCAGTGGAGACGCCGATTCTAAAAGTAAAAAGGCCGGATGCTTGCGCATCCGGCCTTTTGTCGATATTACCCCTGATTAAATCAAGCGGTTTCGCGCTTGGACTTGCGACGTGCAATGAAGCCGATCAAACCAAGACCCGCCAGCAGCATGCCATAGGTGTCCGGCTCCGGAATCGCCGCGACTGCAAGCGTCGCATTGCCGCCACCGCCGTTGACCGACAAGCGAGTGGTGTTGCCGGTCGTCGACTGGCTGACGACTGTGCCCGTGCTCGTGAATGCCGCCGTCACCGTCAACTGGGTTGTCGCAGGCGGATTGACGAAGAAGCCCGCGAACGCAGGATTCGGAATGAACGATGCGGTCACCTCGGCAGCCGGCAGCAACAGGCCGGTTCCGGGGTCAACCGTCAACGAGTTTGTGCCGGGCGAGAGCAGCGAACCAGTGGCCAACGTAATCGCGGGCCCAGCGTTGACGGCGGTAAAGCTGCCGTTAGCCGCTTGCGAGAACGTTGTTACCCCCGGCGCGCCGATCAAGCTGTACGTGAGGGCGGTGAAGCTCCCCGTAGAGGGAACGCCTGCCGTCTGCGTTCCGGTGCCTGTGAACTGCACATATAGACTGTAAGGGGTACCGGACGGAAAGCCGGCATTAGGAACCGATGTCGGCAGCCCGTCGTTGGTGAAAATCGCCAGCTTCAGGAACCCCGTATCGGTAAAAGTCGTGCCCCCTGTCACATCGATGGTCAGATAAGTGTTAAGCACGATATTGTCAAACGTGAAGGCAGGCGCATTCGAAATCGGCGTCGCCGACGGATTCCAGGTAACGTCAATCGGCGTTAACGGGATTGCCGCATTTACTACGGATGCTCCGGTCAAGAGCAACGCAGCAAACGTGGCCGCAAAATATTTCCTCAATTGCATGGTGATTCCTTTCAGTGGCAGGGGGGTTTATGAAAAACAACAGTCAGACGGGATGACGTGAAAACCTCTCCGGGACGCGTCTCCTTACCGACGGACAGCTCGACGGTAGTCAACACGTACAAGAGAGAATCTGAATTAGTGGTCAGCCCCCCGGACTGCGTTTCCTCAGATGGTTGGCTACCGGCGGAGGGTACGTTGCGCGTATCGATCGAGTGAATTGACATATTCGCCGGAGCCGCTGAGCAGTCTGCCCACTAATGTGATTTGACGCGCAATTATCCGTGCAGACATGGAAAAAAATCTGTAGGTCGCATCCCTATATTCATATAGGACAATTCGGCCGTTCGTCTTACAAAAAATAAACTCGAACGCGAGTGAGAAAGTGACCGCGCGGCAAGCATCCAGTTCTGCGTTGAGAAAGACATTCGCGTGCCGCATGCAATTCGAGAACCCATGCATGTCGTCAGACGGAGACACAATGTAGGCCGCATCTCCGAGGCGGAGCCTCGCGCAGAGGGAATTTTTTTCCTACAGCATGTAGGACAATCTCAGAAAATCGTTTTCATGTGAATCTTATGCGGGTAATATTTGTTCACCGACAGGAGATGCTCGGCGCGACGAGCGGTTCATGACAAAAAACTGAGCCGTCCGCAGAGAGCACAGCACGCTGAAGGGAGCAGGTCCGCTTCCATGTGGATCGCACGTGTCCGGTCGGAAAGACAACGGCGTAATCGAGGCAGGCGTGCGTGAGCGCGCCGCTCGATTTGATTAAAAACGAACAGGAGTAAATGATGACTCAACTGGCGTATAAATCCGCTGCACCTCCGCGCATCTCAGAACATGATCAACGTTTCATTTTTCAACTGGAGATGAGGCACGGCAAGCCCGAATGCGCACTTGAATGCGATGAATTCAGTGTGCGCAGGGCAGCCACCGTATTCGAATATGCAGACACCAACAGTCTGGTCAAGGAAATGTATTCGCGAAAAGGTTATACAACCGATGGCGTGGTCAATATGCCGCGGCGCGAAAACACCATTACGCTCGATGCGCACGACTCCGACAAAATAATGGGCACGTTGACGGTGAGGCTCGACTCGCGGCAAACGGGTTTGCTGGCCGATGCGCTCTATGCAAAAGAAATCGATGCGATTCGTCAAAACGGCCGTACGGTATGTGAAGTATCCAAGCTGGCGGTTGATCCGCGATTCGGTTCGAAAGAACTTATGGCGTCGCTGTTCCAGCTTGCATACCTTTACGCGCATGTCATTCATCGCGTGCACGATGCATTCATCGAAGTAAATCCGCGTCACGCCGGCTTTTACAAGCGCATGCTCGGGTTCAGGGAAATTGGCGAGCTGCGCACCTGCCCGCGGGTGAATGCGCCGGCCGTTTTGCTGCACGTGGAACTCGATTACATGCGCGAGCAGATCGACCGCCACAGCGGGCGCGGTTACTGCGCGAGTGAAAAATCGCTGTATCCGTATTTTTTGAGCTGTGGCGCCGAAGACTGGATCCACCGCGCGATGCGTACGAAAGTGAATCGCCCTCACTAAGCAGGCGTTCGCTAGTTTATGGCGATTTGGTCATTAGTGCGGTAAGCGGTTTACGCAGAGAGCGCGCGATCGGCGGCGGTCCCGCGCCGATGCGGCCGATAAAAACCGCCCCGTTAAATACGTCCGCGCCGAGCAGGTCTGACCACTGACGGGTCAGGTCGACCGCGCGGTCCCAGAGCGCGGGAACGCTCGAGAATTTTTTTCCCGCGCCGACGTACCAGGCGAACACGAGCGGTGTCATTTCCGGCTGCATGAAAAGCTGGAGTTGAGTCGCGGTGAGCCAGAAGCGCTGAATCGCAGCGCCCGACTGCACGAAATCGTCGATCGTGGAGGGCGGTTGCGCGCGCACGATCGCAAAATGGCCGCCGCATGCGAGCGCAGGAATCAGATCGAGTTCGACGCGCGGCAACACCGTTCCCCCGAGAAAAGTGTTGAAGAAGTTTATCCGCCGCCAGCTTTTCATCATCCATCGCATCGACTGTGTCGACACCGGATCAAGGCCGATGGCCTGGTCCGGTATGCGGTCGTCGCTGAACTTCGAATCGAACTGAATCACGTTGCGGTGAACCTCGTAGGCTTCCGGCATCGTCAATCGAATGCCGGCGTTCCCAAACAGCAGGCGCGCAATGTGCCAGCGCTCTGTCAACGATTCACGCCACACCACTCGAAAGCCCGCGCCGACGCTAACCGCGAGTTGGTTTTTCTGCGCGACAGAGAGCGGCGACCATCGCATTGCGCGACGTTGCACCGTGCGCGTGGTGATGCTGGCGACGAGCGGGTTTGGCTTGACGAGCGGATCTGTGATCAGGCGAACATCGAACGTTGGCTTGGCGGCGGGCAAGTCTTCCCGGCGCGCGATCTCGGCGCGCATGCCGTAACTGCTCGCCGCGATGAGTAACGTTTCGAGCAGGGCGCCCAGCGAAATCTGGCTCGGATGTCCGTCGAAGTCGTAGACGCAGTACTCGCGCGTATCGAAACCGTGGATAGTCACCGTTAAGTCGCCGGTGACCTCGAATCTCCATGGCTGCGTGTTGTCGCCGCTCGGCGCCCAGCGCGCAAGGTCGAGTATTTTCTCGATCACCGGTGCATTTCGTGCACTCACGGAACTCCCCATTGCCGGCTCGCAATCGCTAATAACACGCGCTGCAACGGATTGCGATGGCCCCACGGCCGCCAGGTTCTGACCGTCTTGTTGCGATAAGCGTCGAACTGCATTCCGTGCGGGGCCGCGCGCACGCCGGGTCGCTGCAGCAGTATTTTCAGCGCCTCGGTGGATGCAATGCCGGCACACAGCGCGCAGGCGATGCCGGTCGATGGCCCGCGCCGCGCGTTCAAGTCCACTGTTGACGGATCGACAAGGTAATTTCGCTGTAGCATCGCCGGCGACAGGCCAACGAGGAAGCGCAATGCCATTTGCAGTTCGCTGCAGCCTTCCCAGCCGAAGTATTCTTCGAACGACATGTGTCCCGGCAGGAAATTTAACAGCGCTGCACCCATGCCGAGCGGAGCGACCGTGGTGGCCGGAATTTTGCGTCTGGCGCATTCCGCAAAGACCATCCGGCGCGCCGAGAAAGCAAAGAAATCGAGCCCGTCGACGTACAGATCGACGCCATCCAGAAAGCTCGCAATGTTGCCGCCGGTGACCCCTTCGGCAAACACCTTCAGGTCAAGCCGCGGGTTGATGTCCAGTGCCATCTCGCTCAGGGCAACGGTCTTTCTACGACCCAGGTTGTGCATGCCCGCGCCGGTTTGCCGGTTGATGTTCGGCAGGTCGAAAGTATCGAAGTCCGCGAGGTGAAAGGCGCCGATGCCGAGTCGTACTAGAGTGATCAGGTGCGCGCCGCCGACCCCGCCGAGGCCGGCGATCGCTATGCGCTTGGTCCTAAGCAGTTGTTGTTCCGACCGGGTCAGCCAGCCCGTGTTGCGGGAAAACGCTTGTGAGTAATCAAAGTCGAGCGCCAATTTAAGCGTCCTTCGAAAGGCCGTCAGTCGGATATTGCAAAAGTGGCGGCCTAATCACGCGTTGTTATAAAAATCGAGTGCGGCCAGGACGCCAAGGCGCCGTCGCACGAGGCGTTCAATTGCAACGCCATTTGCCTAATAATGACTGCAAGGGAGTCACTGAGTTCCCGTACTTCATGCTGGCGGTATAACGGATCCTGCTGGCCGGTTTATTGCGTCAATTGGATTTTTTACCGATTGACGCTAAACACTTGAGCGGGCCCGGCGCCGATGATTGGCACCAGCAGCGATGCATGAATATCCGGTGTAGCGTAAAGGCCGATCACTTTTTCGGCGACGTCGCGGGCGCGCCCTTGACGACACAAAGCGACGCACGCACCGCCGAAGCCGCCGCCTGTCATTTTGGCGCCGAATACAGTCGGCTCTTGTTGTAAAAGCGCGACGAGACGATTGACATCGGGCGTGGATACTTCGTAGTCGGTGTCCAAGCTGCGGTGGGATTCGTTCATCAAGTTGCCGAATTGCGCCGCCGCAACGTCGCTTGTCGCAGCGAGTACGCGCTCGTTTTCGGTGATGACATGTCGCGCGCGCCGCTGCAATGCCGCTGGCAGTTGGTTGATCATTTTGAGGTTCGCGTCGCGCAAGCTTGAAAGTCCGAGTTGACGGGCCGCTTCGAAGCATTCCGAGCGTCGCTGGTTGTAGCCGGTGTCAGCGAGAGTGCGGTTCACGCCCGAGTGGATCACCAGAATTTCGCCGTCCGCCGGCAGCGCAAGCAGGCGGCGCTCGAGTGTTCGAGTGTCGAGAAACAACATGGTGCCCGTGCTGCCGAGGCTTGAGGCAATCTGATCGAGGATGCCGCACATCAGGCCGGCGTAATTGATCTCAGCTTGCTGCGCGACGCGTGCAATCGCTATGTCGTCAAGATCGAGGTCAAGCAGTGTCTTCAAAGCACGCAGAGTCGCCACTTCAAGCGCGGCGCTTGAAGACAAACCGACGCCAATCGGCACCGTGGAATCGACGTGGATGTCGAGCGCAGGCACCGTGATGCCGCGCTTGTGTAATTCCATCACGCAACCGTACACATATTCGGCAAAGTGGTTTTGTGGCGGCCTATCGAGCGAAAATTGCGCCGCGTCGTCGAACTGCGCCGCATATACTCTGAAAATGCCTTGTTCGTTTTTCGAAATCGACACCTGCGTTCGTTGCGGAATTGCCGTCGGCAAAACGAAGCCGTCGTTGTAATCGGTGTGCTCGCCAAGGAGGTTGACGCGGCCGGGCGCATCCGCGATCGCTTGAGGTGCCGCGCCGTAAATCTCGGCAAACGTCTTCATGCTTTCACGGGCCATCGATATCGACTTTGACTTGCTGTAACTCCTGAGCTTTGTTTTCAGGCAGTGCGTCCATCGCAAAAAATCCGGCGGCAATTTCGGTTCCTGCGAGGTACTTGAGCTTGTCGCGGGTTCGATACGGCGGATACAGTTCCGCATGAAGATGACACTCGGGATGCGATCGACCATCGGTGGGGGCTTGATACCACGCCATCAGGTAAGGGAACGGCCGCTGCCATAGGCCGTCGTATTTCAACAGCACGGTTTTCATCGCGCGAGCGAGATCGGCTCGCTGAACCGGCAGCAGCGCCGAAAAACTGTCCACCGGGGCAATCGGCGCAATCCAGACTTCGTACGGATAACGCGCGCACACGGGAATGAATGCAACGGCGTGTTCGCCTGCGTATAGCATTCGCACCGATGCTTTGATCTCGCCTTGAATCAGCTCTGCGAGCGGACCTCGTCCATGCGCTGCGTAGTAATCAAGCGCTACGTCCAACATGCGTTTCGGGACCGGCGGGGTGTTCCTGTATGCGTAGATCTGGCCGTGCGGATGATGCAGGGTGACGCCAACTTCGGCGCCACGATTCTCGAACGGCAGCACGTATTCGATCGGCCCCGCCTGCGCGATTCTCTGCGTCCGCTCACCCCAGACCTCGATTAACAGTTCGATATGAGCGAGCGGCAATCTGCCCAGCGACGCAGTGGCGTCGCGCGAATAGACGACGACTTCGCATTTGCCCGTGGCCGGCGCGGTCGGCACGATGAGTTCGGGTGCCAGGTCGGCGCCAAGGCTTAGTGAAGGAAAGCGATTGTCGAACACTGCGACATCCCAGTCGCCGTCCGGCACTTCAGTCGGCGCGGCCGGATCGACCGTCGGCGCAAGCGGGTTATATGCGACCGGCGGCAGGAAAGGGCGGTCCTGTCGATACGTTGCGTAGGTCACCCACTCGGCGCGCAAAGGATGCCAGCGCAGGTGAGGTTGCGCTTCGAGCGGGCGCGGAAACGGACTCGGCGCTCGCAGTTCGCTCGGCAGCGGGCGGCGGCTGTAAAGCGTAAGTGACCGGCCATCCGGCTTGGTGAGTTCGAGCGTGTGCATCAAACCTGGCCGGCGATGTAGCTGTGTTTCAGCATCACTGAGTTTTTAATCTGGGCGAGCGGAATTTTCGGTTCGCGATTGGCGCTCAACAGACCGTTGGCTTCCTGAAACGTGTCGGCAAACTGCGTGTAGCAGAATCCGCTGAACAAAGCCGTGTGCGTCACGACTTCGAGCAATTCGGAAAACCGGCGCTCGAATGCGGCGTCGCTTTTGACGACCGAGTAGCCCCAAATCTGCTTGACGCCTGTCGGCGGATTCTTGGCGTATGCGATGCCGCCGAATTCCGTCAGCATGATCGGCTGGCCGCGGTGTGGATGGCCGTCGAGCGTCAGCACGCGGCCCCCAGGCCGCCGCCGGTCGAACAGCTGCTCGGTGCTGATTTCAGCGGCGTAGCGCTGGCGCAGTTGTTCGGGATCGGAATCGTAATCGTGAATGCCGATGATATCGGTGGCGCTGCTTTCCCAGCCGTCGTTGCCGAGCACCGGGCGCGTTGGATCGAGTGTCTTCGTCAGGTGATAAAGCGTCTGCAGCGCATCGATATGGGCGCCGACCGAAGGCAACTCGGGAACGCCCCACGATTCATTGAACGGCACCCACACGATGAGACAGGGATGACTGTAATCGCGATTGATCGCTTCGGTCCACTCGCGCACGAGGCGATTGATTGCAAGACCGGTAAAACGATATGCCGAAGGCATTTCTCCCCATACGAGCAGGCCCAGCTTGTCCGCCCAATAAAGATAGCGCGGGTCCTCGATTTTCTGGTGCTTGCGCACGCCGTTGAATCCCATTGCCTTCGCGAGCTGCACGTCGCGGCGCAATGCCTCGTCGCTCGGCGGTGCCAGCAGCGTGTCGGTCCAGTAACCCTGGTCGAGCACCATGCGCAGCGCATACGGACGCCCGTTCAGCATAAAGCGGTCGCGCAGGACATTGACGGATCGCAAAGCCGTGTAAGAGCGGCACTCGTCGATCACCTTGCCGCCGCTGCGCAAGGTTATCTCGGCGTCGATCAGCGTGGGACGCTCGGGACTCCATAATAATTCATTGCGAAAATCGTCGATGCCCGGGTCGGACAATGCAATGCGCCGGTCGATTTCAGCTTCGAACATTCGATAACTGTCTTCCGCGATCATTTCGTTCTTGTGATGCAGCGAAACCGTGATCGACAGGTCGGTAGCGGAATCGCCGGCGATCCGCGCTTCAATTTCGATCGCAAAGCCCTCGACGTGCGGGGTCCAGCGCAGCGATTCTATATAGGTGCGTGCAACCCGCTCGAACCAGACGGTCTGCCAGATCCCGGTGGTTCGCGGGTACCAGATCGAATGGGGTTCGAGTTGCCAGTCCTGTTTGCCGCG
>JAQGMI010000061.1 GCA_028292435.1 Betaproteobacteria bacterium | reverse complement strand
AGGCGCTCGCTTACTATCAAAGCTATGTGAAGAGCCATCCGCGCGCGATGGATGTGCGCTTGAGCTACGCGCGGCTGCTGGTCTCCGACAAAAAATATACGGAAGCACGTACCGAATTCCAGACGCTGCTCAAAGAATTCCCGGACAACGCCGATGTGACGATGGCGGTTGCGCTGCTGTCCCTGCAGTTGAACGATCTTGACGCCGCGGAGACCCAGTTGCAGCACGCGCTACAGACCGATTACAAAGATCTTGACGCAGTGCGGTTCTATCTCGGTCAGGTCAACGAAGAGCGCAAGCGTCCGGACGACGCGCTTAAATGGTATTCGAGCGTCAATGGCGGCGAACAGTATGTGCCGTCGCGCGCGCGCTATGCGGGCATTCTCGCGAAGCAGGGGAAAATCGGCGACGCGCGCAAGTATCTGCAGGACGCCGGCCGTAACGGCGCCGAGCGCGTGCAGTTCACGCAGGCCGAAGCACAGCTTTTGCGAGATGCGAACGACTATCGCGGCGCGTTCGATCTGCTCGGCCAGGCGATCGTGAAAAACCCCAATTCGACTGAATTGCTGTACGACCAGGCGATGGCCGCTGACAAAGTCGACCGCATCGACGTGCTCGAGTCGAACCTGCGAAAAGTCATTCAGATGAAGCCCGATTATGCGCATGCCTATAACGCGCTCGGCTATACGCTCGCGGATCGCAATGTGCGGCTGCCCGAGGCATACACGCTGGTCGAGCAGGCACTGAAACTCGCGCCGGAAGACCCGTTCATCATGGACAGCATGGGGTGGGTGCTTTTCCGCATGAACCAGAACGAAGCGGCGATAACATTCCTGAAGCGCGCATTCGACATCCGGCCGGATGCCGAGATCGCCGCGCATCTCGGTGAAGTGCTGTGGGCCGACGGCCGCAAGGACGAAGCCCAAAAAGTGTGGGCCGCCGCGCAGAAAGACAATCCCGCCAACGAAACCTTGTCGGCGACGGTCAAGAAGTTTTCTCCCTGAGTTCGGCGCCGTCGCGCCGGATCGCCCCGAATGAAATTCAAGTTTCAATGCTGCGCGGCGGTGTGCGCGCTGCTGCTGGCAGCGTGCGCTTCGCCGCCGCGGGTCATCGATTCGCTGCCGGCGTTCGAGCTGGCAGGCCGGATTGCGGTCAAATATCAGGAGCGCGGATTTTCGAGTTCGCTGCGCTGGAAGCAGACGAATGGACGCGATGAAATCTGGCTGACGACGCCGCTCGGCCAGACGGTTGGCTTTCTCGAAGCAGGGGCTGATGGTGCGACGCTCACCGCGTCCGACCAGAAGCAATACCGCGCGAGTTCCATCGAGAGCCTGACCAAAAGCGCGTTTGGCTGGCGCTTTCCGGTCGACGGTCTGCGCTATTGGGTATTCGGCGAAGCGCCGCCCAACCTGCCGCCGGCGGCGATTGAGCGCGATGGTGCGAAACGTATCGCGCGCTTGAAACAAGACGATTGGCAGATCGCTTTCAATTATCCGACGGCTGACGCAGCGCGCCCCTCGCGCCTGGAAATCGTCGGCAACGATGCCGACATCCGGTTGGTGATCGATAATTTGTCGCGCGGCACGCCATGAACGCGGCGCGCGCTTATCCCGCGCCGGCCAAGCTCAATCTGCTATTGCGCGTGACCGGCCGTCGCGCCGATGGCTACCACCTGCTGCAGACGGTATTTCGCTTCATCGATTTCAACGACTCACTGCACTTTGAGATGCGTGATGATGGCGTCATCGCGCGAACGCGTGAGCTTACCAACGTGGCCGATAGCGATGATTTGACGTTGCGCGCCGCGCGCCTTTTGCAGAAGACAGCCGGTGTACAGCGCGGCGTCAACATCACGCTGGAAAAACGCCTGCCGCTCGGCGGCGGTCTCGGCGGCGGCAGCTCCGATGCCGCGACGACGTTAATTGCGTTAAACCGTTTGTGGGGCCTCAACTGGCCGCGGGCCCGGCTTCAGGCGCTGGCGCTGGAATTGGGTGCCGACGTGCCGGTTTTCGTGTTTGGACAAGCGGCGCTGGGCGCGGGCATCGGTGAGCAATTGACCCCGCTTGAACTACCGCCGGCGTGGTATCTGGTGCTGATTCCACCGGTCGAAGTTAAGACCGCCTGCGTATTCCAACATCCGGATTTGATTAGGGATTCGATTCCGACTAAAATACCGCCCTTTTCGGATGTATCGGGGATAAACGATCTCGAAACAGTGGTCTGCGCGCTGTATCCGGTCGTTGCCGAACATCTGGCCTGGTTAAAGCAGTTCGGTCGTGCGCGCGTCACCGGTTCAGGCGGATGCGTGTTTGCCGAATTTCAAACCGAGCAAAGCGCGCGCGTAGTGCTGAATCAATTGCCGGCGACAATGCGCGGGGTGATTGCGCAGGGTTTACATTATCATCCATTGCAGGAGATGTGCGAGTAAGCGGTGAGCGCATGCATGCGCGCCGTGAAAGGTTTCAGCGTTGGGGAGTCGCCAAGTGGTAAGGCACCGGATTTTGATTCCGGCATTCGTAGGTTCGATCCCTACCTCCCCAGCCACTTATCGATTCAGGGACAAAAGGAAGCGCCCGTGCCGTATGACCGTTTAATGGTGTTTACCGGCAACGCCACGCCGAAGCTCGCGGCCGATGTCGTGCAGCACCTGAATATCCATATCGGCAAGGCCAAGGTCGGTCGCTTCAGCGACGGCGAAGTCATGGTCGAGGTTCTGGAAAACGTGCGTGGCAAGGATGTGTTCGTGCTGCAGTCGATCTGCTCGCCGCCGAACGATAATCTGATGGAAGTGCTGGTACTGGTCGATGCGTTAAAGCGTGCATCCGCCGCGCGCGTGACGGCGGCAATTCCGTATATGGGCTATGCGCGCCAGGACCGGCGGCCGAGTTCGGCGCGGGTTGCGATTACCGCGAAGGTCGTCGCCGACATGCTGGCGACGGTAGGGGTGAATCGAGTGCTGACAATGGATCTGCACTCGGAGCAGATCCAGGGATTTTTCGATATCCCGGTCGACAATATTTATTCGGCGCCGATTCTGCTCGGCGATGTGTGGAAGCACGATTTCAAGAATCTCGTCGTCGTCTCACCTGACGTCGGTGGCGTGGTGCGGGCAAGGGCGCTGGCAAAGCGGCTTGAAGCGGACCTCGCGATTATCGACAAGCGGCGGCCGCGGCCGAACGTGGCGACGGTGATGAACATCATCGGCGAAATTGAAGGTCGCACCTGCGTGATCGTCGACGACTTGGTCGATACGGCGAACACCTTGTGCGAAGCAGCGCGCGCGCTAAAAGAGCGCGGCGCGGAAAAAGTCATTGCGTATTGCACGCACCCGGTGCTGTCGGGAAAAGCGATCGAGCGTATATCAAGCTCGGCGCTCGATGAATTGGTGGTGACGGATACGATACCGTTGTCGCCCGAGGCCGCGGCATGCAAGCGCATTCGCGTGCTGTCGATTGCCGGCCTGCTTGCGGAGACGATGTTGCGCATCAGCAACGAAGACTCGGTCAGCTCGCTGTTTGTTGAATAGTGTTGTAGCGCGGCGGCCGGCATTTCGCCGGATTGCCGTTTTTTGAACCTGGATCATCTGGTCGCGGACGATCCAATTTGTGGAGACTTAAATGAAGATTGAATTTACTGCGTTTCCGCGCACACTGCAGGGTACGGGTGCGAGCCGCCGTCTGCGTGGCGCGGGTAAGGTGCCGGGCGTCGTCTACGGCGCCGACAAGGCGGCACAGGCGGTCGAACTGGATCATCACGCGTTGTTTCGTCATCTCAAGATGGAAGCGTTTCATGCATCCATTCTCGACATGACCTATGAAGGCGCAAAGCAGCAAGTGCTGTTGCGCGACGTGCAGATGCATCCGTTCAAGCAACTCGTTCTGCATGTGGACTTTCAACGCGTGGATAAAAACAAGAAGATCCACATGAAAGTACCGCTCCACTATATCAACGCCGAGATTTGCCCCGGCGTCAAAGTCGGCGGCGGTGTGGTCAACCACATCATGAACGAAGTCAACATCCAGTGCCTGCCCGACCATCTGCCCGAGTTCATCGAGATCAATCTCGACAAGCTCGAGCTCGGTCATTCGCTGCACATCAACGACATCGCAATGCCGCAGGGCGTCGAGCCGATTTCCCGCGTCAAGAAAGACAACCCCGCGGTCGTCACGGTGCACGTGCCGAAAGTAGTCGCGGTCGAGGAAGAAGCTTCGGCGCCGGTCACCCAGATCACGGGCCAGGTCCCGGTCGATGCGGCGGCGGCTGCCGACGGCAAGGACGGCGACAAGAAAGATGCCGCTGGCGACAAGAAAGACGGCGGCAAGAAAGACGGCGGCAAGTAGGAACAACTCGGCCTTGTTGCCGAATGGAACCCGCCATGCTGCGTTCGCGAGGTGCGAACCGGCGGTGGCGGGTTTTTTTTCGGCGGCATTCGAGCGAAGTTGCCACCTACGACTCTAACGACCAGCGGGCTTATTCAAAATGAAACTCATCATCGGACTCGGCAATCCCGGCGAAAAGTACGAGCGCACGCGGCACAATGCGGGCTTCTGGCTGATCGAGCGGTTTGCGGCGCAGACGGGTACGGCCATGCGCAAGGACGCCAAGTTCCAGGCGCTGGTCGGGCGTCACGCGCCGAGCGGCGTCTGGTTGCTGATGCCGCAGACGTTCATGAATGCGAGCGGACGTCCGGTCCAGATGATCGCCAGTTTTTTCAAGATCGCACCGGCCGATATTCTGGTCGTGCATGACGAATTGGATTTCGCACCCGGTGTCGCCAAGATCAAGCAGGGCGGCGGCATCGCCGGCCATAACGGCCTGCGCGATATTTCCGCGCGCGTCGGTTCTCACGACTACTGGCGGCTGCGTATCGGCGTCGGTCATCCTGGCGACCGACACGCAGTGACCGAGTACGTGCTGAACAAACCGGATGCCGACGACCGTACTGCAATCGATGGTGCGATCGGCCGCGCGCTCGACATCATGCCGCTCATCGTCCAGGGCGACTTGCAAAGCGCGATGCTGAAGCTGCACACGCCTGACAAACCGGTCGAGAAAGCTGGAACGAGCGAAGCAACCAAGCCCGCCAGGTCAGCCAAACCGGCGAAACAACCCAAAACCGAAAAAACAACGACGCCACAAGCTGCTTCCGCCGCAGCGACCGTTGCAACCGCCCCAGCGCCCACAGCCGCGCCGGCCGTAACAGAAGTCGCTGCAGCGCCAGCCGGGCCCGCCGCGAGCGCGCCGGAAAAGAAGAGTGGTTTGAAATCGCTATTTAAAAAGTTATTGCCTGATTCGAAATAAATTCCCGGAGCCGGCGCATTGCCGGACCTAGCCTTCACCTTTCTCGACGGAAATCATGAGCCTCAAATGCGGAATCGTCGGCCTGCCCAATGTCGGCAAGTCGACCCTGTTTAATGCACTGACCAAGGCCGGCATCGCGGCGGAAAATTATCCGTTTTGCACGATCGAACCCAACGTCGGCATCGTTGAAGTGCCCGATCGGCGGTTGCAGCCGCTCGTCGATATCGCAACGCCTGAAAAAACGATTCCGGCGGTCGTCGAATTTGTGGATATCGCCGGTCTCGTCGCCGGCGCCTCGAAAGGCGAAGGCCTCGGCAACAAGTTTCTCGCCAACATCCGGGAGACCGACGGCATCATCAACATGGTGCGCTGCTTTGTCGACGACAACGTCGTGCACGTCGCGGGCAAAGTTGATCCGGTGTCCGACATCGAGACGATCCAGACCGAACTCGCGCTTGCCGACCTCGATACGGTTGAAAAAGGCATTCAGCGCGCCGGCAAGACCGCCAAAGCCGGCGACAAGGAAGCTATCAAGCTCGCCGCGCTGCTCGAAAAGGTGCGCGCCCAGCTGAACGAGGGCAAGCCGGTACGCGCGCTCAAGCTCGAAAAAGAAGACGCGCTTCTCCTGAAACCATTGTGTCTGATGACGGCGAAGCCCGCGATCTACGTCGCCAACGTCAACGACAAGGGTTTCGAGAACAATCCGCTGCTCGATAAGGTCAAAGCGTACGCAGCAAGCGAGCATGCGCCGGTCGTGGTCATTTGCGCGGCGCTTGAAGCGGAAATTGCCGACTTGTCAGACGAGGACAAATCGATGTTCCTGGCCGATACGGGCATGCAGGAGCCGGGGTTGAACCGGTTGATCCGCGCGACGTACGATTTGCTCGGCCTGCAAACTTACTTCACGGTCGGACCCAAAGAAGTCCGTGCTTGGACCATGCACAAGGGCGATACGGCGCCGCAGGCCGCCGGCGTCATCCACACTGATTTCGAAAAAGGTTTCATTCGAGCCGAAGTCATCGCGTACGACGATTTCATCAACTTTAAAGGCGAGCAGGGCGCCAAGGAAGCGGGCAAGATGCGGCTCGAAGGCAAGGAGTACGTCGTGCGTGACGGCGATGTGATGCACTTCCGCTTCAACGTCTGACGGCGGCGCCATGCACGATCTTACGCAACTCGAAACGCCGGCCCTCGTGCTGGAGCGCGGCAAGCTCGAGCGCAACATCGCGCGCATGCGCGATCATCTCGCGAAGCTGAAGGTAGGCTTGCGCCCGCACGTGAAGACCGCAAAGAGTTTCGACGTCGCGCGTCTGGCGCTTGCCGGTCAGCCGGGCGGCATTACGGTATCCACGATGAAGGAAGCCGAACAGTTTTTTGCGCGCGGCATCACCAACCTCCTGTACGCGGTCGGCATTACGCCGAACAAACTGGATCACGTGGCGGCACTGCAGAAAAAAGGCGCCGATATCACCGTCATCCTCGACAACGTCGAATCGGCCCGCATGGTCGCAGCGCGCGGCGTCGCGCTCGGCACGCGCTTTCCCGCATTGATCGAAATCGACAGCGACGGCCATCGTTCCGGCGTAAAGCCCGGCGATGCGGTTCTGGTAGACATCGGGCGCATTCTGGAGAGTGATGGGGCGCAACTGCGCGGCATCCTGACGCACGCCGGCGACTCGTATAACTGCGACACCGTTGAAAAAATTCGTGCGATGGCAGCCCGCGAACGCGAGGCGGTGGTGCAGTGCGCAGCGCAACTGCGTGCGGCTGGCTTGCCGTGCCCGATCGTGAGCGTCGGTTCGACCCCGACTGCAACCTACAGCGAAGACCTGACCGGCGTCACCGAGGTCCGCGCCGGCGTCTACATGTTTTTCGATCTGGTGATGGCAGGGCTCAATGTCTGCGCCATCGACGATGTCGCCGTCTCGGTACTGGCAACCGTCATCGGGCACCAGCCCGACAAGAACTGGATCATCACGGATGCCGGCTGGATGGCGATGTCGCGCGACCGCGGCACCTCGAGTCAGCGAGTCGACCAGGGCTACGGCGTCGTCTGCGATGTCGCGGGACGGCCGCTCGACGATTTAATCGTCGCCTCGACCAACCAGGAACACGGCATCATCGGCCGCCGTGGTGGTGGCAGCATCGACGTCACTCAGTACCCGGTCGGTACGCTGCTGCGCGTTCTGCCTAACCATGCGTGCGCAACCGCCGCCCAGCACGATCGTTATTACGTGGTTGACGGCGGCACCGCGATTACTGCGGTGTGGCCGCGATTTAGCGGCTGGTAATTCAGCGCAGGGCAAATTCGAGCATTCGCTGCGGCGACAACAGCGCTTCAGCGATGGCAGGTACGAGCGCAATGGTCTGCGCGCCACAATCCAGATAAGGGTTGTATTCGACGATTTCGAGCGCACGCAGCGTCGGATCGTTCGCCAGCTCTGCCAGCGCACCAAGCAGGTCGGTCGCCTTTAGTCCGCCTTTTACCGGCGATCCGACGCCCGGCGCATCGTGCGGATCGATTGCATCGAGATCGACTGAAATTCCATAGCCGGCGGTACCAGTGCTTGCGATTTCGCGCGCGTCGGCCATGACCGCCGCGAGCCCGCGCTGCCGGATTTCACGCATGGTGAAGATACGCACACCGAGCCGCTCGAGCAGGGCGGCCTCGCCCGCTTCATAACTGCGAATGCCGACGAGACAAACGTTTTGCGGTTCGAGCCGCGCACCGTTGGCAATGCCGACAAGTTCCGGATCGCCGTGACCCAGCAGGCACGCCAGCGGCATGCCGTGCAGGCGGCCGCTTTCGGTCGTTTCGTTGGTATGTGCGTCCATGTGCGCATCGATCCAGATCAGGCCGAGCGGCCCCGTCGTCGCCTGCGCCACGCCTTTCCACGTGCCAATCGCGCACGAATGATCGCCGCCGAGCACGAGCGGCATGCAATCTCTCGCGATGGAAGCAGCGGTGTGACGCGCGAGGTCACGGCCCATTTGCATTACGGCAGTCAAGGGTGTGCGTGCATTCGCTGTCGTTGGCTTTACCGTCGCGCGCCACACCGCATCCAGGCCGGCCGCGCGCAGGCGCGGCAACAAGCCCGCAGCTTGCAGCGCAGCGGGTGCATCGCCGCAGCGCGGATCCGGCGCGCCATGTCCGCTCGCGGCACCAATGATCTCGATTCGGGGACGTCGCATTCTCGCTCCTCACCCTGCAAAAATGAAACTGGCCGTTAGAGCAACCGGGCAGCGATTGGTTCACCGCCTCTGATCATACGGATGGCCACGCGCCGCTGCACTAAGAATGTTACGGCGTGAACGTAATAAAATGAATATTTATCCATGCGGAATACTCGTCCATGACTTCCCGGCCTCGTCTTACGCTGCCCGCCCTCGATCCGCAATTTGTCGCCGCCGCGTCGACATCGAACTACCCGGCTCAATTTAAGCCGAGCGTCGCCGGCCGCGCCAAGAAAAAACTCGGCGATGCACTTGGCCTCAAAAATTTTGGCGTGAATCTGACGACGATCGAGGCGGGCGGCGCCTCGGCGCTGCGCCACTGGCATCTCAAGCAGGATGAGTTTGTCTACGTGATTAGCGGTGAACTCGTGCTGGTAAGCGAAGCGGGCGAGCAACTGCTCACCCCTGGCATGTGTGCCGGTTTTAGTGCCGGCGTCGCGGACGGGCATCACCTCGTCAACCGCAGCGACCGCGCGGCCATGTATCTGGAAGTCGGCGACCGCACGCCAGGCGATGGCGCGAATTATCCCGACGACGACCTGATCGCGCGTGCCGTGGCCGGCGGCTGGCAATTCACGACGAAAAACGGCGAGCCGTACTAACGTTCGGCTTACGGCCGTGCCGGCGCGCTTTGGGCTGCCGGCGCCGACACTTTCAAGCTCGCGAGCAGTACGCCGCCGAGCACCAATGAGGCGCCGGCCACTTGAACGAGCGTGACGGTTTCATTCAGGATTGACCAGCCGAAGAAGATTGTCAGCACCGGGCCGATCGCCGAAATCATCGCGACCTGATTCGCGCCTATGCGCTTGATACCTTCCGCCATCAGCCAGATCGGCGCTACCGTCGAAATCAGTGCCATCGCAAGGCAAAGCCAGTAAACCTTGGGCGGCTGCGCGAGCGCTGAAACGCCGTGAATCAGGAAAAACTGCCCGATCGCAAAGCCGCACGCAGCGCTCG
The DNA here is from genome assembly GCA_028292435.1 of Betaproteobacteria bacterium. Lineage (GTDB taxonomy): Bacteria > Pseudomonadota > Gammaproteobacteria > Burkholderiales > SG8-41 > PALSA-1004. Next base: position 258 of record JAQGMI010000061.1, on the reverse strand, counting down.
ATGCGCAGCCGGTGAACCGAGCGGTGCCGACGCGCGGAATCAAACGCCCGCTGCCGATGATATAAATCGCGTAAGTCAGCGCGCTCAGGAACACGAGTCCGCTGCCGAGCAGAATCGCGCGCGGTTCGGTCGAGATATGCAGATTCGCCGCGAACACGAGCGCAATCCCGCTGTAGCTCAAGCCGAGAGAAATCGCATGGTGCCGGCGGATCCGTGTCTGGAAAAAAAGTGCCGACAGCAGTACGACCATCGTCGGCT
>JAQGMI010000059.1 GCA_028292435.1 Betaproteobacteria bacterium | reverse complement strand
CTCCCGCACTTTTGGATCACCCAGCTTGCCGACGAATTCGCTCGCGCGGTGGCTGCGCGCAATTGCAATGCCGGCGCCGTCGCGAATGGCGACAATCCAGTCGCGCGGCAAGTCGCGCTGGGCAAATGTGCGGTCGAAAAACTCCGCCGGGAAGATTTGCGTAAGCACATAACGCTGACCGCCGTCGAGCGGCACGGGCACATCGACTGCGACGACCGGCTTGCGCAGGAGCGCTGCCTGGTAGAGGTCCGACACGCTGGAGCGCTGGGTGCGCATGACTTCGGTGACGCGCTCCGGGTTCGTGCGGCGCGCGAGCGGCGTGCCGAACGGCACGCGCGTGTTGATCAGTTGATTGCCGTCGCGGTCGAACAGCAATACCCATGCATCCTCGTGGAAGCTCGCCTGCACCGCCTGTTGGTAAAAGTTCGGCAGGTCGCCCTTTGCCAGGTGCACGGAAGTCGCGAGCACGCGCAGCAGCGTTTCCGCATTTTCGAGTTCGCGGTCGACTGCCTGGGCGATTGCCCGCGACGTTTCGCGAACCGAGCGCTGCGCCGAGTCTTCTTCCTCCTTCAGGAGCTGCAGCAGCCCGACCACCGCAAATGCCGCAAATGGAATCAGGATGGCGAGCGCCATCCACGCAAGGTGCGCGCGCACTTTCATGCCGCGTCAATAGCGGCTTTATCGCGCCGCAGCCAAAACAACCACATTACTTTACCTTGGACCGGGCGCCCGAACGGAACGCGATTATGCCGATGTCACTCGTAATCGGCAGCATACCCCGAAACCCCGCGACCGGCTGCAGGCCGCAGTCTGACGCAACCGCGGCTAGCTGATGCGGTCGCTCAGGTCTTGGGCGGCGCGAGCTTGCCGTTCATTTTTTCGCACGTGCCCTTGGCGACGAGCTTCCACGCGTTCGGATCGTTGTCGACTTTGGACGTGCCCGCGCAAGAGTGCTTGCCGGCCGCGCATTCGTTCTGGCCGGCTTTGGATACGCCATAGCATTTTTCTTTGGCATTTGCCGGCTTGTCTGCCGCGCCAACGCTGGCGGCGACGCCGAGAGCGACGAGCCCCATCAGGGCGGTGCGGATCGTAGATTGGTGGTCCATGGTGACTCCTTTAAAAACGATATATCCGGTGTTAGTCAGTCCGGGGCGCCAAACCTTACCGCCCCGCCTGCTTAACGCCCGGCGCCGTCAAAACGCATACCTCAGATCAGGGATTCTCGTATTTCTGCAGCAGCAGGTAAAGCGGGTCGATCGACACCGACAGCGGGCCCAGATACGGATATTCGAGCTGGTTCGCCAGCGTCAGGATCAGCGCATAGGCAAGCGAGCCGATCGACGCCGATATGTAGCCGCTTTTCTTCGAATTGAACATGATCACGTTGATGACGGTCAGCAACGTCAGCAGGATGACGGTCAGCCAGAGCGCCGGATGAATCGGACTGGAGAAAGTGCCCGCAAGACGCTGGTGGCGGTACGTGCTCAGGTTCGCGAGCTCGCTCATGGCATGCGCACGGACCAGCGGGTCCTTGACCGCCTGGCAGGTCCTGTATATCTCGTCGAGAAACTTGACCGCATCGTCCGAACCCGCCTGCCGCGTCGCCTCGTTGAATTCCATCGTCGCCACCGTCTGCACGTAAAGCACCAGCGAGCGCTCGGCTTCGCGCATCATCTTCATGTCGTGGCGTAAATCCATGTGGATGTTTTCGATCGCCTGCGCTTCCTTTTTGAGGATGGCGTCCTGCTCGCGATGATGATTCCACAAAGTCACGACGACGAACGCGATCGTGAGGCCGGTGACGCCGTTCAAAATGCCGGCCACCATCGGGTAGGCGAAATCGTTGTTTTCGAATTCATGCTTCTTCAGCAGCCTGCGTATCCAGTACTGGATCGGAAACGTAATCAGCGCGTACGGGATCAGGATGAACAGCAGGCAGACAAAAAAATTCTGCGATGCGAGCCACAGCGAGATCTCGGTGATCGTATCGAATAAATGGCGCATCGGCCCTCCCTCTGGTCTTGTGCGCGAATTGTAATACGCGGCGGCGTCCGTGCGACAAGCCGGTTCGCTGAGCCGCCTTGACGCCAACCCGCCTGAAGCGGATGCTGTAGCGGTTTTTCCGGCGGCCCATGCAATGCACATAGACCACGAACCGAAGCTCGACTTCAAGGACGTGCTGATCCGTCCCAAACGCTCCGCATTGCCGTCGCGCGCCCAAGTGGATATCACCCGCAAATTCACGTTCAAGCATTCGCCGAACCGGTATGGCGGCATCCCGATCATCGCCTCGAACATGGACACCGTCGGCACGTTCGAAATGGCGCGTGCATTCGCGCCCTTCGGCCTGTCGGTCGCCCTGCACAAGCACTATCCCGTCGACACCCTGGCCGCTTACTTCAAGAAACTGAAAACCAAATCGACCGCGTTTTATTCGATGGGCATCGCCAAGCAGGACAGCGATAAGTTTGCGCGCGTCATGCGCGGCGGTGCGAGCGCCGTGCGTTACGTGTGCATCGACGTCGCCAATGGCTACACCGAAAGCTTCGTCGACTTCGTTGCGCGCTTTCGGGACACCTATCCGCAGCTCACGGTTATGGCCGGCAACGTTGTCACCGGTGAAATGACCGAAGAACTGATTCTGTCCGGCGCCGACATCGTCAAAGTGGGTATCGGGCCGGGCTCGGTCTGCACGACGCGCAGCATGACCGGCGTCGGCTATCCGCAACTCTCCGCGATCATCGAATGCGCCGATGCCGCGCATGGCCTCGGCGGCCGCATTTGCGCGGACGGCGGCTGCACGTCGCCGGGCGATGTCGCCAAAGCATTCGGCGGCGGCGCGGATTTCGTGATGCTCGGCGGCATGCTCGCGGGCCACGATGAATGCGCAGGCGACGTCGTCGAGCAGAATGACGAAAAGTTCATGCGCTTTTACGGCATGAGTTCGCGCACCGCGATGGAAAAATATGCGGGCGGCGTCGCGCACTATCGCGCATCCGAAGGCAAGGAAGTGCTGGTGCCGTATCGCGGGCCGGTCGCCGATAGTCTGCAAAACATTCTCGGCGGCCTGCGTTCGGCGTGCACCTATGTCGGCGCGCGCACGCTCAAGGAACTCACCAAGCGCACGACGTTCGTGCGCGCCGGCATGCAGACGAACGAAGTGTTCGCCGAATAATCAGCCGTCACAGAAGTCCACGCCAAAAGGAAAGTCCCGATGCGCAAGTCTGTCTGCCTGCTCTGCACGTTTGCCCTGCTCCTGACCGGCTGCGCCTCGACGGGCAGCGAACGGCGCGGGCTCGTGACCACGGAACATTACGTGCCGGTCAAGTCGACTGCACCGGCGATGACCGGCCAGACCGCGCTCATTTACGTGCGCGAAATAACGCTGTCGAAAGCGGCGTCCCGCCCGGCAAGCGTCGTGCTCTTCGTGCATGGGGCCGGCACCCCGGCGGAAGTTTCGTTCGATCCGCCCTATAAAGACTACAGTTGGATGGCATATCTGGCGAACGCGGGCTTTGACGTGTTTTCAATGGATATGACCGGCTACGGCCGCTCGACGCGCCCGCTGCAGATGAATGATCCGTGCAATTTTTCCAAAGAACAGCAATCGCAATTTGTGCCGAAGCAGATCGCGGCACCGTGCGCGGCTTCGCACCCGACGCCGTTGACGACGATGAGCTCCGACTGGAACGACATTGCAGCGGTCGTCGATCACCTGCGCGCGCTGCGCGGTGTCGACAAGGTTTCATTGGTCGGCTGGTCGCAGGGCGGCCCGCGCACCGGCGGTTATGCCGCGCGCAATCCGGGCAAAGTCGCGCGCATGGTCGTACTCGCGCCGGCGTATGCGAGAAACGGCCCGCTGGATGCGCCGAGTCCGCTGCCGGTCGGCACGAGCTCGATGACGGCGCAGTCCGCGACCGATTTCAAGAACAACTGGGACCGTCAGGTCGGCTGTCCCGACCAATATGAACCGGCCGCAATGCAGGCAATCTGGTCGGACATGCTCGCCTCCGATCCGGTCGGCACCACCTGGGGCACGGGCGTACGGCGCGCGCCGGGCGTGCCGACGTGGGGATTCAATCAGGCCGCCGTGGCGAAAATCCAGACCCCGTACCTGATGGTGTCGGGCGTGCATGACAAACAAGTCGACCAGGAACGCGTGCGTCAGTTGTATGCAGAAGTGGGGTCAAAGCAGAAAGTATTCATCGACCTCGCGTGTTCTTCGCACAACGCGATGTGGGAAAAAAATCGCCTCATGCTGTTTCAGGCGTCGCTTGAATGGCTGCGCGACGGCACGGTGAATGGCGTCTCGGAAGGCATGCTGAAATTCGGCTACTGATTTCGCGCGGAGGGTCCGGCAGATGGCCTTGTCGGACGGCGCCTACCGGCTGATCGCATTTATCTGGAGTAAAATGGCCGCTGCCATCAAGCCATTTCCGGAGATCACGCCATGCCGCATATCGCCGCCTACGACGACGTCAAAGCCACCCGCATCAAACGCGAGCTTCCCAGAGGCGAAGGCTGGCGCACGAATTTCCTGACTTATCCGGCCGGCACCGACGTCACCGAAGAGCCGATGGGCTTCCTGGTCGAAGGCAACCATGAGCGCGTCATCCGCCCGCATTACCATGAGAACGATCAATTCCAGGTCGTGGTCAGCGGCGGCGGCGTGCTCGGCAAGCACAAGCTGGCGGTCCACGCGGTGCATTTCTCGCGTGCGTACACGCCGTACGGCCCGATCAATTTTGGCGCCGACGGCTTGGCATTTCTGACGCTGCGCGCGCGCAAGGATCCCGGCGCGCAATATATTTCCGATTCGCGCGAGAAGCTGGCGGCAGTTCCAAGCCGCGCACCATGGCAAGTGACTGAAGCGCCCGACTTCACGCGCACGGGCGACGCGACATTGCGTCCGTTTACCCAGATGAAGGACGAACGCGGGCTTGCCGGGTTCTCGCTCAGCATGGCGGCGGGCGCCACCGTGACATTGCCGGACCCGTCACAAACCAGCGGCCAGCACATCATCGTCACCCGGGGCGGCCTCTCGTATCAGGGCCGTGACTACAATGCAGTCACCGTCGCATTCATCAAACCACATGAAGGCGCGTGGCAGGTCACTGCCGGCGCCGAAGGCCTCGAAGCCATCGTGCTCAACTATCCGCGGCGTGAAGTGGTGGCGGCGAACGACGCCGTTGTGGCCAAAGCACCGGGGCACCGGGTGTGGCAATGCGCGCTCTGCGCTTTCGTTTACGACGAAGCGAGAGGGATGCCCGAAGAAGGCGTCGCCGCCGGCACGCGCTGGGAAGAGGTCCCTGAAACATGGACCTGCTCTGACTGCTCCGCAAGCAAGAGCGATTTTCAGATGCGCGTCGTCGGCTAGCCCTGCTTATCCCTTCGTCCCGGATGCGGGAAAGGGTCAGGTTGCGGAGCGCAACATCCTTGGCCGCTAAAAAAAGTATGCCGTCCACCGTGTCGACGCCCGTCGACTTGACCGCACTCGCGTTCGAGAACACGTTCGTGCGCGAACTGCCGGGCGATCCCGTCATCACGAACATGCCGCGCGCCGTGCGCAACGCCTGTTATTCGCGCGCCGAACCGACGCCGGTCCCGTCACCACGTTTGCTCGCATGGTCTGATGCGGTCGGCGGTATGCTCGGCATCAAGCGGCCGCCGGCGACCAGTCCGGCCACCGATGTCTTAACCGGCAATCTCGTGCTCGACGGCATGCAGCCCTATGCCGCGAGATACGGCGGCCATCAGTTTGGTAACTGGGCGGGCCAGCTCGGCGACGGGCGCGCGATCACGCTCGCCGAAGTCGTCAATGCCGAAGGCGCGCGCTTCGATCTGCAACTGAAAGGCGCCGGGCCCACGCCATACTCGCGCCACGCGGACGGTCGCGCGGTACTGCGCTCATCGGTGCGTGAATTCATGTGCAGCGAAGCAATGCATCATCTGGGCGTGCCGACGACGCGCGCGCTGAGCCTCACCGCGACCGGTGCGATGGTGATTCGCGATATGTTCTACGACGGCAATCCTGAACCGGAGCCCGGCGCGATCGTGTGCCGCGTCGCGCCGACGTTCGTGCGCTTCGGCAATTTTCAGATCCTGACCGCGCACGAA
>JAQGMI010000054.1 GCA_028292435.1 Betaproteobacteria bacterium | reverse complement strand
GTTCTCAGGAATAAAAAGCAAATTTCCCAGTTGGCACCTCGTCTATGCCGGCCCAGATGCGGGCATGCTTAACAACTTGCGGAATAAAGCACAAGACGATGGATTGGCGGAACGCGTGCATTTTCTTGGCTACCTCGGCGGACGCGATAAAGCTGCCGCATATGCCGCCGCCGGTTTACTCGCGATTCCGTCGCGGCAGGAAGCGATGTCGATCGTCGTTCTCGAGGCGGGCGTAAGGAAAACGCCCGTTTTGCTGACCGATCAATGCGGCATGAACATCGTCGCAAAGTACGGCGGCAAGGTCGTCGCGGCTACGGCCGATGGCCTGGAATCCGGTCTGGAGGAAATGCTATCTGCAGCTCACGATCTAAAGCGCCGTGGCGAAGAGTTGGCAAACTTTGTACGCACTAATTATTTGTGGAACACCGTAGTTCAAGGCTACATCGCGGAATACGATGAGCTGCTGCGGAAGCGCGCAGCGTGAGAATTTTGATCGTGAGCCAGTATTTTTGGCCTGAAAGCTTTCGCGTAAACGATCTGGCACAAGGACTCAAGGAGCGCGGGCACACCGTCGAGGTGCTCACTGGCATGCCGAATTACCCGGCCGGCAAACTGTTCCCCGGCTATTCAATGTTTTCGCCTGCCCACGAAACTTATGACGGCATATTGGTCAAGCGCGTGCCGCTGATCCCTCGGGGACCGCGGCGAGACTGGCGCCTGGCGTTCAACTATCTTTCATTCGCGCTGACATCATGCCTGCTCGGACCGCTGCGCTGCCGCGGTCACTACGACATCATTTTTGTTTTTCAAGCTTCTCCCATCACTGTTGGGCTTCCCGGCATACTTTTACGCGCGCTAAAACGCGCGCCGCTCTTGTTCTGGGTCCAGGACCTGTGGCCTGAAAGCCTCTCCGCGACAGGCGCCGTCAAGTCGACGACGATTCTGCACCTCGTGCGCAAGCTTGTGGATTTCATTTATCGACGCTGCGATTTGGTGCTGGTCTCGTCGAAAGGGTTTACAAGCCATGTCCTCGCCAGCGGAATCGACCGCGGGCATGTCGTGCATTTCCCCAACTGGGCGGAAAATCATTATCAGCCACTCGCGTCGCCGTCCGCCGCAGTGCATGACGAGCTACCGGCTGGTTTTCGCGTGATGTTCGCGGGCAATATCGGCTCAGCGCAATCGTTCGACACGATCCTCAGCGCTGCCGAGCGACTTAAAAATCACGCGGACATTCATTGGGTCATCCTGGGTGAGGGCAACATGCGCCCCTGGGTCGTCGATGAAGTGAAGCGACGCGGGCTCGAGCGGCAAGTTCATTTGCTCGGCTCTCAGCCGACTGATACCATGCCCGGCTATTTTTCTGCGGCTGATGCAATGTTGGTCACATTGCGGGCAGATGAAGTGTTCGCCTTGACCGTACCGAGTAAACTACAGTCGTATCTCGCTTGTGGCAAACCCGTCATCGCAGCGCTGAACGGCGAAGGCGCGAGGATCGTGAATCAAGCTGCAGTCGGTGTCAGTTGCCCGGCTGAAAATGCGGACGAACTGGCGGCGGCGGTTTTGTCCCTGTACCAAATGCCCCCCGAAAGGCGGCGCGCCATGGGCGAAAATGCACGGGCATATTTTGAAGCGAACTATGAACGCGGAATGCTGTTGGATCGGCTGGAACGATGGATGTCTGAGTTTGCGAGAAAAAAAACATGCGCATCCTGATACTGGGAGGTGACGGAATGCTGGGGCATCGCCTGCTCAGCACCTTGTCCCGTTCTCACGAAGTCCGCGTCACTCTCCGGCGGGAACTATCGGCGTACCGCCAGTTTGGCCATTACGATGTGCAAAACAGCTACAGCAGCGTTGACGTCAGGGTGACCGATCGTATGATCGATGTGCTGGCGGACTTCCATCCCGATGCCGTGATTAATGCAGTAGGCGTGGTCAAGCAGCGTCCGGACGGTCTCGATCCGATTCCAAATCTTGAAATAAACGCGTTGCTGCCGCACCGATTGGTTGCGATTTGCAAAGCTATTCGCGCGCACTTCATCCATATCAGCACTGACTGCGTGTTCTCCGGGCGCAAGGGGAGTTACAAAGAAACGGATGAGCCGGATCCAATCGACGTCTATGGCCACAGTAAATTGCTGGGCGAAGTGGTTGAACCGGGCTGCATCACGTTGCGCACGTCAATCATAGGCAGGGAGCTGGCGCGCAGATCCGGCCTGTTCGAGTGGTTCCTGATGCAAAAGCAGCAGATAAAGGGATATAAGAACGCCATTTTTTCCGGGTTCACGACCATCGAGCTTAGCCGTGTGATCGAAAAGCTTATAGCGGAGTATCCAACCGCTTCCGGCATCTATCACGTGTCGAGCTATCCTATTAGTAAGTACGATTTGCTCAATTTAATTAAACAAGAGCTTAAGCTGCCAATCGAAGTAACTCCGAACACCGATTTCAAGTGCAATCGCAGCCTCGACTCAACGCGTTTCCGCAAAGACTTCGATTACGAACCTCCGACCTGGAAAGAAATGATCGAAGAATTGGTCGCGGACCTACCAATGGGAACCAAGCAATGACGTTCGAGGGCAAAACGATTTTAGTCACCGGTGGTACGGGGTCGATGGGCAAGACGTTCGTTCGACGCGTGCTGGCCGGCGCCCAGGGGACGCCCAAAAAAGTCATCGTGTTTTCCCGCGACGAAGCGAAGCAGCACGAAATGCGGATGTCCTATTTGCATCGCGCCGTCACTACTGACGAAGTCATTTTCCGCAATTTCATGAACGTGCTCGAATTCCGGATTGGCGATGTGCGCAGTTATTCCGATATCTGCAGCGCGGTCAAATCGGCCGACATCGTCGTCAATGCGGCTGCACTCAAACAAGTACCAACGTGCGAGTACTTCCCGATGCAGGCCTTGATGACCAACTGCGTGGGCGCGCACAACATCGTGCGGGCGATCGAAGAAAATAATTACCCAGTCAATACCGTGATTGGCATCAGCACTGACAAGGCCTGCAAGCCCGTGAACGTGATGGGAATGACCAAATCCCTGCAGGAACGCATTTTCATTTCAGCCAATATTCTCAACCCGAAAACCCGGTTCATCTGCGTACGGTATGGCAATGTGCTCGCCTCGCGCGGCTCTGTGATACCGCTGTTCCACGATCAAATTCGGAATGGTGGGCCCGTAACGATCACTGTTCCTGACATGACGCGCTTCTTGTTGAGCCTCGATCAGGCGGTGGATACTGTGTTTGCCGCGCTCAAAGGCGCGAAACCGGGGGAAACATACGTGCCCAACGCGCCTGCGGCCACCGTTGAGAACATCGCCCGAGCTTTGATCGGCGAGCGCCCGATTAAAACCAAAATCGTGGGAATTCGCCCAGGCGAAAAAATGCACGAGATCATGGTCTCGGACGAGGAGGCCCACCACTGCGTGAAGCGAGGCAATTACTTTGCCATTCTGCCGATGCTCCCAGAACTCAAACTCAACGGCAATAAGGTGCGCTCGGCCTTGACTAAGGAGTTGAGTTCCGCGGACAACGTGGCGGATTTCAAAAACACTGTCAGTTTGCTCAAAAAGCACCGTCTGATGCTCGAGAATGCGCAAGGCCCGGAGTGGGAAGAGCTTCTGCGTTAGCCAGCACTGAACGCTTCTCGGCATATACGGTCACAATGTATTCAGCGCCGCGCGGCTGACGTCCAACCCGAAACCTGAAAAACCGCCGCCCGATGGTGATGGTCTACCTTCGCCGGCAGAGCCCCCCATGAAAAGAGTCGTGGTCACCGGAGCCAACGGATTTATCGGCCGGTACTTATGCGCGCATCTGGCACGTAGCGGCTGGAGCGTGCGGGCCGTTGTACGTCCAGGAACGTGCGGCCCAGAACTTCGGAACTACGCCATCGTTCAAACGATTGCAGATATCTCCAGCGAAACAGAGTGGAGCCGCGTGCTACTGGCCGCGGATGCTGTCGTACACCTGGCCGCGCGCGTGCACGTCATGCAGAAATCCACGCCGCAAGCTTATGCCAACTACATGCGCGACAATACGGCCGCCACTGCTGCGCTTGCGCGCGCCGCCGTGCGCCACGGCGTTGCGAATTTTGTGTTCCTCAGTACGATCAAGGTACAAGGCGAACTTACCTCCGCAGCGCCTTTTTCCGAAGGCGATGCGCCCGCGCCGCTCGATCCATACGCATCATCCAAGTTGTCCGCAGAGCATGGCCTAAGCGAGATCTGTGCAGGAACGCCGATGGCTGTCACGACTTTACGGCCGCCGCTCGTTTATGGCCCCGGGGTCAAAGGCAACTTCTTGCGTTTGATGAAACTGGTCTGTCGTCGCCTGCCATTGCCATTCGCGAGCGTCGAAAATTCGCGTAGTCTGCTGTATGTCGGTAACCTGGTTAGTGCGATTGAAAAGTGTCTGGCGACACCAAACGGGTCCACGAAAACCTTCCTGCTCAGCGACGGCCATGATCTTTCCACTCCGCAATTGATTGCCATGATCGCAGCCGCGCTCGGAGTCAGGCCACACTTAATCCGCTTTCCCGTGCCAATGCTGCTCGCATTGGGAAAAATCACCGGCAAAGGCGCCGAGGTAAGTCGAATGGTAGAATCGCTGTCCATTGATTGCTCTCACATAAAGCGGCAATTGCAATGGAATCCGCCATTTACTGTAGAGCATGGCCTCGAGGATACTGCGCGCTGGTTTCTCGACACCCAAAAATAAAAGGAAACGGCGCCATATCGGGCGGGGTTTTCCGTCTCTTTCCATTTCACAGTTGGATCATCACAATTCGCTAACCCATGGCTGACTTGGTAGTTCTCGAGATTTTCGCTTTCTGGGAGGGCCTCGCTATAGAGCAGATTCCCGGTCGGAGTAAGGTGGCCCCGGTCGGCACCTTCGTAAATCCAATTTATCTTATGGATCGACAACCCTCATGAAAGTGCTTTCAATCTTCGGCACCCGCCCGGAAATGATCAAGATGTGGTCGACGCTCAAAAAGCTCGACGAGTTGAACTTCGATCACATCATGGTCCACACCGGGCAGAACTTTACGCCCGAGCTCAAGGATTTTTTCTTTCAGGATCTGCAACTGCGCAAGCCGGATTACGAGCTTCAGATCGACACGTCCAGTTACGGCCGCGAAGTCGCCGACGTGGTTCTCAAATCCGACGAATTGATTCGCAAAGTGAAGCCAGACGCGCTGCTCGTGCTCGGCGACACCTATAGCGGTCTCGCGGTGATGCCGGCGTCACATCATGGCGTCAAGATATTTCACATGGAAGCCGGCCTGCGCGCCTGGGACAAGCGCATGCCAGAGCAGCGCAACCGCGTGCTCATCGATCATATAAGCGATATTTTGCTGCCCTATAACGCTTATCACCGTGAAAACCTGCTGCGCGAAAACATCCATCCGTCAAAAATCTTCCTGACCGGCAACCCGACATACGAGGCTATGCGCGCGTTCCTGCCGCAGATCCAGGCGAGCGATATTCAACAGCGCCTCAAGCTCTCGCCTAAAGAGTACTTCCTGGTGACGGCGCACCGGAGCGAGAACGTCGACAATCCAGCGACTCTGAATGCCATTATCGGCGCGCTCGGTGAACTCCACCGTAAATTCAAGCGCGAGGTGATCTATCCGATGCACCCGCGCACCCGGAGCAAGGTAGCCAACATCAAGATCCCCGACGGCGTTCGTATCATGGCACCGTTGGGTTTTTATGATTTCAATCGGCTCATGATGGATTGCTATTGCATTCTTTCTGATTCGGGAACGGCACCGGAAGAGTCCTACTTTTACAAAATCCCGTGCGTCAGTCTGCGCATGACGACCGAAAGACCCGAAACGGTGGAGGGTGGCGCGCATATCATTGCCGGTCTCGACTCGCACAATATTGTCGAGTCGGTGATTACGGCGGTGTCGCAGCCTTGGTCGGGTCGCTATGAACTCGAGGAGAATTTTGCGCCCTCGACGATTGTCATCAACACCCTGCGCAGCCGCATAACGAATTTCTTTTGAACTGAGTGAGCGCATCCTTACTCCTGAGCGCCGTCGCGGTCATCAGCTGCCTGACTTCAGCGCTTCTCGCATGGTGGATGACGCGCCACCCGGCATGGCTCCCGCACGATGAGCCGAACCAACGTTCGTTGCATCAAACCCCGGTGCCGCGCGGCGGCGGCCTCGCCGTGATGGCGGGGGCCGTCGCCGGCGGGATGGTATTCATAAACCTGCAGGTATCGATATTGCTGGGTATCGCAATTGCGCTTTCAGCAATTTCGTTCTGGGATGATTGGCGCAGCCTCTCGGCGTTCACGCGATTGATGACGCACTTCTTGGCGGCGGTCGCGTTCATCTGGTCCTTCCTGTCTGGCACTCCACTACTGTCGCTCGTGCTGATCGGCGTTCTTATTGCCTGGATGACCAACCTTTATAATTTCATGGACGGTTCCGATGGACTTGCCGGCGGCATGGCCGTCTGCGGCTTCGGCGCCTACTGCGTGGCCGCCTGGCAAGCTGGCGAAGGTGACATGGCGCTGATCAGCGTCGGACTGGCGGCCTCTTCGCTCGGATTTCTGCTTTTCAATTTTCCGCCCGCCCGCCTTTTCCTCGGCGATGTCGGATCGATTCCGTTGGGATTTCTCGCGGGCGCAATCGGCAGTCTGGGTTGGCATCGCGCGGTGTGGCCTGCGTGGTTTCCGCTGCTCGTCTTTGCGCCGTTCATCCTTGATGCGAGCGTTACACTTGTGCGCCGACTCCTGCGTCGCGAGAAAGTCTGGCAGGCGCATCGCAGCCATTTCTATCAACGTCTCGTCCGGCTCGGGTGGGGGCACCGTAAAACCGCGCTCGCGGAATATGCGCTCATGATCGGCGGCGCCCTCCTGGCTTTGCTCGCACTGGATGCAGACGCTGGTCATCAGTTCATGATGCTTGCCGGCGCGGCTGCGATTTACGTTGTATTGATGGCGCTGATCGATTTGCGTTGGCGCAGCGCGAAAGTGGAAGCCGCATGATCCGGCCGAACTGGCGCACCTGGCTCGCCTTTGCTCACGATTTGGCTGCGTGCGCGCTTGCCTGGTTCGCGGCGTTTTGGCTGCGCTTCAACCTCGATATTCCGGATTTTTACGTGGGCGTCGCCGCGTTCTCGCTCGCATGGGTCATACCCACATACGCCTTTTCATTCTGGACCTTCGGTCTCTATCGGGGCCTCTGGCGGTTTGCCAGCGTGCCGGATTTGAGACGCATCATCAGCGCGGTGGCGGTGGCGGCAATCGTGGTCGCCGCGTTCATGTTTATGGCGCGGATATTTGTGCCGCGCTCGGTCCTCATTATCAGTCCCATCCTGCTCGTCATGATCATGGGCGGCAGCCGCCTCGCGTACCGGATGTGGCGGGAACAGAGCTTGAACGCAATCAGCACATCACGACGTGAACCGCTTGCCGTCATCGGCGCGGGCGTGGCCGCAGTCAACCTGATCAAGGAGCTTTCTACCAGCAAGCAATGGCGGGTGGCGGCGGTCTTTGACGACGACCAGGCAAAAATCGGACGCCAGTTGCAAGGCGTGCGCATTCTCGGCGCGATCCAGAATCTACCGGACCACATCGAAAAACTCGGCGTACGCCACGCCATCATTGCGATGCCTGGCGTACCGCACAGCGTGCGCCGTCGCGCGCTTGAGATCTGCAATACGGCGAATCTGAAAGTGATGACTGTGCCGTCGTACGATGACTTGATGAGCGGCAAGGTCACCGTATCCCAGATTCGCCACGTTGAGCTCGACGATCTGTTGGGCCGCGATCCGGTAGTTCTCGATACGGCGGGACTTAAGGAGTGGATCACCGACCGTGTCGTCATGGTTACCGGTGCCGGCGGGTCGATCGGCAGCGAGCTGTGCCGCCAATTGGCGCGTTTTTCGCCGCGGACGCTTGTATTGTTCGAACTCAACGAATACGCAATGTATTCGATCGAGCAGGAATTCCGCCTCAAATATCCGGCGCTTAATCTCGTGTGCGCGATCGGCGATGTGAAGGATCGCGCTCGCGTCGAGCACGTTATCAACGATCAAAAGCCGTCAGTCCTGTTTCACGCCGCGGCGTACAAGCACGTGCCCCTGATGGAAAGTGAAAACGCGTGGCAGGCCGTGTGCAATAACGTTGGCGGTACTTACACCGTAGCCAATGCCGCCGCCCAAAACGGCGTCGAAAAATTCGTATTTATCTCGACCGACAAGGCGATCAATCCGACCAGCGTCATGGGCGCTACGAAGCGTCTCGCCGAGATGGTCTGCCAGTCGCTGCAGGCCAAGCAAGGCATGCGCTTCGTGATGGTGCGATTCGGTAACGTTCTGGGCAGCACCGGCAGCGTCATTCCAAAATTTCGCGAGCAGATTCTGGCGGGCGGCCCGGTGACTGTTACTCATCCGGAGATCCGCCGCTATTTCATGTCGATCCCGGAGGCGGCTCAACTCGTGTTGCAAGCCGGCTTGATGGGCAAAGGCGGCGACATTTTCGTTCTCGACATGGGCGAACCGGTGTTGATTGCGGATCTTGCGCGCGATCTGATTCGCCTCTCCGGTTTCGCCGAAGATGACATCAAGATTGTTTACAGCGGATTGCGGCCCGGCGAAAAGCTGTATGAAGAGCTGCTCGCCGCGGATGAAAACACGCTGCCGACGCCGCATGCGAAATTGCGGATCGCCAAAGCGCGGCAGGAAAACGGACAGTGGCTAGGCGAAGTGCTCGAGTGGCTTGGCCGGTACACGCATGCGCCTGACGACCAGGTGCGTAGCGATCTTGCTCGCTGGTTACCCGAATACCGCCGCGACTGAACCGGAATTCGGGTGGCCATCCGCCCACGGCGGCAGGACGAATCCCGTAGAATGGGCGCGGTTTTCATCATCAACCATGCGCCTTGCCAAGTTGAATTTTCTGAAGTCTCCTGCCGAAACGGGCGCCCGCGCTTGCGTGATCGCGCTCGGGTTTTCGATTCCGATTTCGGTCGCACTGGACAATATTCTGTTGGGGTTGGTGCTTTTGGCATGGTTGGCCGCCGGCAACTATCGCGCCAAATGGGAGGCCATCAAGGTCAACCCGGTTTCGCGTCCCGCGCTCCTCTTGTTTGGATTGCTGACGCTCGGTCTTGCCTACGGCGAGCGCTATGCGGGCGACGGCCTGCGCTATTGGGCGAAGTACGTCGATTTAATGTTTGTGCCGATTTTTATCAGCGTGTTTCGTGACAAGACGACTCGCGAATATGCGCTCAAAGCGTTTGGCGGCGCAATGCTCGCATCGATCATTGTGTCTTTTTTTTCCCCATCCGGCTTGTTGATCGACAATCCATTCGTGCCGCCTAACAGCATCGGTTATCCGGTCGGCTTCAAGTATTCGATTACGCAAAGCGTGCTTACGGCGTTCGGCGCATTCGCCGCCCTGGTCGTTGCGCGCGAGACGACGTCCCGCAAGTTACGCCTGCTGCTGATCGGGCTCAGCTTCGTCGCAGCGTTCAATGTGCTGTTCACCGTGATCAGTCGCACCGGCTATGTGATACTTGCGGCGCTGGCGCTTTACTTTTTCCTTGTGCAATACCGCTGGCGCGGTGTCATGGTCGCCGCCCTCGGTGGCATGGTGTTGGCTACTGCCGGATACTTTGCTTCCGGCGTCTTACAGCAACGCGTTGACAGCGCGATCGCCGAGTTGCACGCCTGGCAACCGGACGAGCGTTCCGCCACTTCGATTGGCATTCGCATGGATTTTTACCGCACCAGCCTGAAAATAGTCAAAGAGCATCCGTTATTCGGCGCGGGCACCGGTTCCTTCTCCGCCGCTTATGCGGCGGCGGCTAACGATCCGGAGACGAAAAAAGCGGTGAATCCCCACAATGAATACTTGCTCATCACGGCTCAAATCGGGCTCGTCGGGCTTGCATGCTTGATCTATCTTTTTTACATGCAGTGGCGGTACGCGTCCCGACTGCCCGCTTTTTATCGCGACATGGCACGCGGACTCGTGTTGGTATTCGCGATCGGATGCCTCTTTAATTCGCTCTTGCTCGATCATACTGAAGGTCTTTTCTTCGCATGGGCAACCGGACTTCTCTTCGGGGAACTGTCCCCTGAGAGATCGATGGAGAGCAGCGCATGACCCTGAGCGTGATCGTGATCAGCCGCAATGAATGCCGCGCGATTGAGCGGTGCCTCAATTCGGCGGCGTGGGCAAACGAGGTCATCGTGCTCGATTCGGCCAGTACCGATAACACCGCGGACATTGCACGCCGCCTTGGAGCAAAAGTCACGACGGCCGCCGACTGGCCGGGCTTCGGGCCGCAGAAAAACCGCGCGCTCGATCTCGCAACCGGCGACTGGGTATTTTCGCTCGATGCCGACGAATGGATTACGCCGGAACTGCGCGCTGAAATCGAGCGCGTAATGCAGGCGCCGGACGATTACTCCGCGTTCAAGCTGCCGCGGCTATCGAGCTATTGCGGCCGTTTCATGCGGCATTCAGGCTGGTGGCCCGATTATGTGACGCGCCTCTTTCGCCGCGGCGCCGCGCGGTTTTCGACCGATCTCGTGCATGAGCGGCTGATCGTCGAGGGCAAAGTCGGCACAATGCGCGAGTCGCTGATGCACGAAGCGATTGTCGACCTCGACGACGCGCTGAACAAGATGAATGCATACTCGACCGCTGGCGCACTGATGCAGCACGAGCGAGGCAAAAAAGGCTCGCTCGCGAGCGCGGTGCTCCATGGAACGTGGACGTTCATCCGCACGTATTTCCTGCGTTGCGGCTTCCTCGATGGCCGGGCGGGATTCATGCTCGCCGTATCGAATGCCGAAGGTGCTTACTACCGCTATTTGAAGCTGGCATTGCTCGGCGAAAAACGGCCGTGAAAACGGCTGTCATCGTCACAACATATAACCGGCCTGACGCCTTGACCGCGGTGCTCGCCGGCTACGCCGCCCAGCGCGACGCCGCCTTCGAGTTGTTGATCGCCGACGACGGTTCAAGCGACGAAACGCGCCGCGCGATCGAAGCATTCAAAGCGCAAAGTGATAGGACTGTCACTCACGTATGGCATGAGGACCGCGGATTTCGCGCCGCGGCGATCCGCAATCGCGCACTCGCATCCACCCATGCCGACTACATTGTCTTCAGCGATGGGGACTGCGTGCCCGCGCCGCACTTTGTTGCGCAACATCAACGCCTCGCC
Source organism: Betaproteobacteria bacterium (assembly GCA_028292435.1). Lineage (GTDB taxonomy): Bacteria > Pseudomonadota > Gammaproteobacteria > Burkholderiales > SG8-41 > PALSA-1004. The sequence continues at coordinate 44,572 of JAQGMI010000054.1, read as the reverse complement.
GAGGCCGGCTGGTTCGTGGCCGGCAATCGTGCGCTGCTGAGTGCGGCGTTCAGCGAACGCGTTCTGCGCGAAAAACTGGCGATACACCATTGGTCGCGCGCGACCTGGGTCGCCGCCTGGATACGCCGTGACATCAACCGCATATTGCCGCTGATCACGCTGGCTGACGGCGCATTCCGGAAATCCGCGCCTCAGCGCTGGCAAGGCGTAAAAACCTGTAATCTCGCCGCGTGGCGCTCGGATTTGATGCGGGTGAATGGACTCGATGAAACGTATTCGGGCTGGGGACTTGAAGATTCCGATCTAGCCATCCGCTTGCTGCACGCAGGTGTGCGGCATAAAAGCGGGCGGTTTGCTACACCGGTGTTTCACCTGTGGCATGCCGAGAATGATCGCAGCCGGCTCGCGGAAAACCAACGCCTGCTTGACGAACTCATTGCGTCCACGCGCAGCGTCGCCGCGCTCGGCGTGAGTCAATATTTATGAAACCGCCCGCGCGCGTGCTCGTCGTCGTCACGCGGCGCATCGGCGATGTTTTGCTCACGACACCGCTGATCCGCTCGCTCAAGCGAGCGTGGCCGCAGGCGGCGATCGACGTCCTGATTTTTGCCGGAACCGAAGGCGTGCTGGCGGCAAATCGGGATATCCGTCATGTGTTGACGGTCGCCGAGCGGCCGACTGCAATCGAGCATCTGGCACTCGCGGCCAGCATTTTCCGGCGTTACGATCTCGCGCTGTCCGCCGTTCCGAGCGACCGCCCGACAGTTTACGCGTGGCTCGCGGCGCCTGTACGCGCCGGATTCGTGGTCGACGAACCGAAGCAACGATGGAAAAAGCGCCTGCTTGGAAAATGGGTGGCATTCGACAATCGCGACACGCATACCGTGTTGATGTGCCTGAAGCTCGCGGCGGTGTTTGGAGTCGAGCCCTGCTATGACGTGGTTGCTGCGTGTACCGACGCTGAATGCGCTGAAGTCGTCCGACAGCTGCCGTTCATGACAACCGCGCCCTACGCCGTCTTTCACACTTATCCCAAGTTCAATTACAAGATGTGGCGGCGCGAGGCGTGGATCGAACTGGCCGGGCATATGCAGAAACGTGGGATGCAAATCGTATTGACGGGCAGCCGCGACAGCGCCGAAGTCGCTTATGTCGAGGCGATCGCGCGCGACATTCCCGGCGCATTCAACGTCACGGGCAAACTAACGCTCGCGCAAACCGCCTGCATGCTGCGTGAGGCGCGCGCTTACGTCGGCCCCGATACCGCGATCACACATATGGCTGCTGCCGTTGGCGTCCCCGTCGTCGCGCTATATGGGCCGAGCAATCCGGTGAAGTGGGGACCGTGGCCGCAGGCGTTCGCGACGCCGGTCAATCCGTGGCGGCGCCTGGGTACGCAGCGGGTGAACAATGTGACCTTGATACAGGGCGCGGAACCGTGCGTGCCGTGTTTCCATGAAGGTTGCGACCGCCACATCGGCAGCTTCAGCGATTGTCTCCAGCACATGCCCGTAGCGCGAGTGGCCGCCGCCCTCGACGCTGCGCTAAAAATTTAAGCGTTAACGGCCGGCCGCGCGTTTGGAATAAAACGCCTTGACCGCGTCGATGACCGCATCGACCTGGGCATCGGTGATGCCGAAATAAAGCGGCAGACGCAAGAGGCGGTCGCTGATGTCGTCCGTCACCGTAAAATTACCGTGCGCCCGGGCGAATTTACGTCCGCCCGGCGATGAATGCAGCGGCACGTAATGCGAAACCGAATGCACGTCGTGCGATTTCAGGTCGACCGCGAGTGCGACGCGGGTGGCCAGCGAATCGGCGAGCACGTAGAAAATATGGCCGTTGGCCAAACGGTCAGCGGGCACTTCAGGCGGAATCTCCATCGCGCCTGAGGCCGCAAGTTCAGACAGTCCCACGCTGTAACGAGCGCATACCGCGCGCCGCCGTGCAATGACTTTATCGGCGTGTGCGAGTTGGGCATCGAGAAACGCCGCGATCAGTTCACTCGGCAGATACGACGACCCCAGATCCACCCACGTGTATTTGTCGACTTCACCGCGCAGGAACCGGCTGCGATCGGTGCCTTTTTCGCGCACGATTTCGGCGCGCTCGACAAAGCGCTCGTCGTTGATGATCAGTGCGCCGCCTTCACCGCTTAATACGTTTTTTGTTTCATGGAAGCTGAAGCAGCCGAAATGACCGATCGTGCCGAGCGGTCGGCCTTTGTACGTCGAGAGCAGCGCCTGCGCAGCATCTTCGACCACGAGCAGGTCGTGGCGCTGTGCGATCGCCATTATCGCATCCATCTCACAGGCGAGACCTGCATAGTGCACGACGGCGATTGCGCGTGTCCGCGGCGTAATTGCGGCTTCGATCAGGCGCTCGTCGATATTGATCGTGTCCGCGCGTACGTCGACGAACACCGGCACCGCACCTCGCATCGCGAATGCATTGGCGGTCGAGACGAAGGTATACGACGGCATGATGACTTCGTCGCCGGGCTTGAGATCGCACAGGATCGCGGCCATGTCCAGCGCGCCGGTGCACGAGTGCGTGAGCAGCGCGCGCTGGCAGCCGAGCCGCTGCTCGAGCCACTGATGGCAGCGCTTGGTGTAATAGCCGTCGCCCGATAAATGACCGCGGCCAAGCGCATCGGCGATGTTGGCGAGCTCGGCGCCGACGGCATCCGGCCGGTTGAATGGTATTTTGGTCATGAGCGGTTCACGAAGCGCTGCGCGGGGCAAAGCGTTTGAAATTGAGCAAGGCCGCCATCATACAATAGCGGACTGCTCGGTCTGCGCTGCCGTCATTTCCCGCACGCAGCGCCGCGGCACATTAAATAAAGTGTATTGCCGCCTAATTCATAATTTGCGCTGACCTGTCCGAGTTCCGGATTGGCGGTGTAGCTCATCGCAAAGCCATCGCTCCATTGCACCGGCGGCAAGCGCAGGTACGGCTTGGGATAACGCAGCGCGTCGATATGCGCCGAAACTGCGAGGCCCGTCGCCGAAACGTCGGTCGCGTAAAGCGGGAAATCGCCCGTCTTCGCCGCGATCCGGGCCGCGACCGCCGCATAGTCGCCGCGGTACTGCTCCTGATACCACGGAAAGATCCACCAGCCGATCACGTATCTGAGCACCACCGCACCGATGAACCAGCGCGTGGCAATCATCCGTGGCCGCTCGCCGTAGTTCCAGATCGCCCCGGCGAGCGCCAGTGCCGCCAGCGGGTAAAGCGGCATTACGTAGCGGATGCTCGTCTTGGGGCCAATCCAGTAAGGCAGATAGTTGATGATTAGTATGGCGAGCAGCGTCCGCCACGGAAACGCCGCCGGCGATTCCTGCGGCGCGGCAGACCGGTTATGCCACCAGTAATAAAGCGCGATCAGGCTCGCCGGGGCGAACCGCAGCAGGGTCTCCAGAGGAAACGCCCATAGCTGATTCATGTAGTCGCCGACATCGACGCTTTTTATCTTCTGGATGATGTCGACAGCGGTGCCCGTGCTTTGGGTTCCATGCGTGAAGTAGCCGTTCCAGGCGAAAAGTGCTGCGACCGCGACCGCGTGCGCAATGATCGAACCCGGACTCAAGAGAAATCGTCGCGCAGTCGCATCCGCCGCCAGCACCACGAACGCGACGCCGTAAAACAAGTACGCCGTCTGCACTTTCGCCAGAAAGCCGCAGGTCACAAGGACCACCGCGAGCCAGATCCAGCCAGCCTGTCGGCGCAATACGGCAACCCACAAGCACGCAATCGAACCGAACACGAACAAGGTCAACAACGAATCTGCGTAGGCGAGCCAGCCGCGATAAAAAAGTGCATCGCCGCTCAGGAAAACGACGGCGCTGAATGCGGCAAGCGCGCGGTTTCGGGTAAGATTCAAGGTAAGCCACGCAAGCACAAGTCCGGTCAAAACCGTCGCCGTCGCGGTCACGAGTCGGGATGCGATCAGCATGCGGTCCCAACCGAGAATTTCGGCGAGCGGGATGACGAGCCAGTTAAGCAACGGCGGCCGGCCATAGCTTGCGCCGTACAACGTTGTGACGAAGAAGTCCTGATTGAGTCGCATTTCAAGCGACGTGATGGTATAAACCGCTTCCTCGCCAACATAGGGAAGCGTGAGCGTAGTGAACAAGCTCAAAGCGGCGGCGGCATACAACCACCACCACATTTTTGCTGAACAGGGAGTCGGGCTCATCTTGTCAACGGCACTTAGCACTGCCGCAGTTTGTTCCCAGCCGCGCGCTCGCGGTGGTGTCCGCATTTTAAAGCACTTGGGCCGCCCTGGTTGCCGCAGCCGCCTGCGTACTTATGTCAGCTGAAGCGAACGCGCGCACCGTCTGGATCGGGCTGCCCGCATACAATGAGGAAGCCACAATTCCGGCGCTGTTTCCGCGCTTCAAGGATGTTTTCGCGGACTCGCCCGCAAATTACCGAATCGTTCTTTACAACGACGGTTGCACTGACCGCACAGTGGAACGCGCACACGAATGGCAAGGCCGGCTCAATGTCGAAATTATCGGCAAACCGGTCAATCATGGACTGGGCGAAGGCCTGCGTTGCCTGATCGAACACGTCGCGACGCACGGCGCTGCCCCGGATGTGATGTTCATCATGGATTGCGATGACACGCATCACCCGCGGCAATTTGCCCCAATGCTCGCGGCGCTCGACCACGGCGCTGACGTCGTGATTGCGTCGCGCTACCGTGCCGGCGCAAGCACAGCGGGCGTTGCGCCGCATCGCCAATTCCTGAGTCTGGGGGCGGCAACACTGTTCAAGCTATTGCACTGGTGCCATGGCGTGCGGGACTACACCTGCGGTTTTCGCGGTTACCGGGTCGCCTTGCTGCAGCAGGCGCGCGCCCGTTATGGCGCCCGGTTGATCGAGGAGCGCGGATTTGCATGCATGGTGGAACTCTTGCTAAAGCTCAATCGGATCGGCGCAAAAATGGCCGAAATCCCGCTTGAGCTCCGGTATGACTTGAAACAAAGCGCCAGCAAAATGGATGTCGGCGGCAATACGACCCGGCTGCTCCGAAAGCTCGTGACATGGCGCGTGCGCGGGTTCAAATGAACGACTGGCCGCGCGTCTCGCCATGAAAAAGAAGATCACCTGCATCGTCGGCACCCGCCCTGAAGTCATCAAAATGGCGCCCGTGATTCAGGTCTTGCGCGCAGACACCGGATTAGAAGTTGAAGTTCTGGGCTCGGGCCAGCATCGCGACCTTTTGACGCCGCTGCTCGCATGGTTCGATCTCGGCATCGATCAGGATTTGCGGGTCATGAGTGACAACCAGTCACTCGGTGAGCTGACGGCCCGGCTGATGCAGTCATTCGAACAGTATTTTGCCGCCGCCAAACCCGACCTGGTGCTTGCCCAAGGCGACACCACGACAGTGATGTGCGCGGCGCTGAGTTGCTTTTACCGGCAAATTCCATTCGCGCACGTCGAGGCCGGCCTGCGCACGTTCGATATCAGAAATCCGTTTCCCGAAGAATTCAACCGCGTCGCCGTGACACGGCTTGCCGACCTGCATTTCTGTCCGACTGAAAAAGCGCGTGCCAACGTCGTCGCCGAGCACGCCGTGCCAGCGCGCGCGCATCTCACCGGAAACACCGTCATCGACGCGCTGCACTTCACCACTGCCAAGCTGAAACGGCAGCCGGCGCGCCGGTTCGACCACGACATTCTGCTGACGGCGCATCGGCGCGAAAACTTTGGCCCCCCCCTCGCCGACATCTGCACTGCAGTACTCGACCTCTGCAAAGCATTTCCGCAGCTTAGATTGCTGTATCCGGTTCATCCCAACCCCAACGTGCGCGCCACAGTCCACAAGCTGCTTGGCGGAAATCCGCAAGTTACGCTTAGCGAACCGCTCGTTTACCCCGAACTCGTCGCGGCCATGCAGCAGGCGCGTTTAATTCTGACCGATTCGGGCGGCATCCAGGAGGAAGCACCGGCGCTCGCCAAACCCGTGCTGGTGCTGCGCGAGGTGACCGAGCGGCCCGAAGCGGTCGAATTGGGCGTCGCGAAGGTTGTCGGCACCAGCCGAGAGACTATAGTCGGGGAAGTAACGCGGCTATTGAGGGATGACGCGGCCTACGCGCGCATGGCGCGCGGCGGTTCGCCGTACGGCGATGGACGTGCGGCGGCGCGCATCCATGACATCGCGCGTTCGTTCCTGGACGGCGGCGCATGAAAATCTGGAAGCCGCTGCTGAAAATTGCGATTTCGCTCGTGCTCATCGCGATTGTGCTGCGTGCGTTCGATGTTCGCGGCGTGGGCGCAAACCTGGCGAAAGTAGACCTGTTCACGCTGGTCGTTGGCGTCGCGATCGCTTTGTCGATTGCGCTGTTGCACACGCTGCGCTGGCTCGCCATCGTCCAGGCCAACGGCTCGCAGCTCAATTTCAAAACCGCATTGCAACTCGTCTTGATCGGCCATTTTTTCAATCAGGCATTACCTTCATCGGTCGGCGGCGACGCGGTACGCGTGTGGTGCGCTTACCGCGCGGGGCTTACTTTCAAGGCTGCCGCCAACACCATCATCATCGATCGTGCTGTCACCCTGTTCTCGCTGCTTCTCCTGAGCGCCGCGGGATTGCCGTGGTTGTTCGACATCGTGACTGACCCGGTCGCGCGATGGGCGCTGTCCACCGTGATCTGTGCCGGCGTTGCGGGTTTTGGCGCATTTCTCGCCTTGCGGCGGCTGCCCCAGGTCATGGCGCACTGGCGTGCGGTGCGGGCGCTGCTTGGACTGGCGGCACTGGCCCGCAGCGTGGTTTTTCGGCCGCGTTACGCGTTGCCGGCCATGGCGCTGTCGGTTGCGAGCTTCGTCGGCTTTGCCCTTATCGTCTATTGTCTGGGCCGCGCCATGGATCTCGAGATCAGCCTGCTCGATTGCATATTGCTCGTGCCGCCGGTCATCCTGGTTACCGTCGTGCCGATTTCTATCGCCGGCTGGGGCGTGCGCGAAGGCGCGATGGTAGTCGCATTCGGCTTCGTCGATGTGCTGCCGAGCGCGGCGTTCGCGATGTCGGTGTTGTTCGGTCTCACGCTCGCGGCCGCGAGCCTGCCGGGCAGTCTCTTATGGTGGCTTAGCGGTTACTCAGCCAAGAATGTCGCCGCAGACCCTGCGCTCAAGCAGTGACTGGCATGCGCCCGGGCGCGAACTGGATATCGTGCAAGCGCGCGTAAATGCCGCCGGCCGCCAGCAACTCCCGATGAGTGCCGGTTTCAGCGATGCGGCCGCGATCAAGCACAATAATCCGTGAGGCCTTTTCGATCGTCGAAAGACGATGCGCGATGACGATCGTCGTGCGGCCCCGCATCAGCGTTTCGAGCGCCGCCTGGACGTGACGTTCGGATTCCGAGTCGAGCGCCGAAGTCGCTTCGTCAAGAATCAACACCGGCGCATTCTTCAATAGCGCCCGCGCAATCGCGAGCCGCTGGCGCTGTCCGCCCGACAATTTGACGCCGTTCTCGCCGACGAGCGTGTTAAGCCCCTGCGGCATCGCGCGAATAAATTCCATCGCGTGCGCCGCCTCGGCTGCTTTGATGATCTCGGCCTCGCTCGTATCGCGCATGACTCCGTAAGCGATGTTGGCAGCGACGCTGTCGTTGAACAGCACGACGTCTTGGCTCACCAGCGCAATGTTGGCGCGCAGACTGGCGAGCGTCAGCGTTTCGAGATCGTGGCCGTCGAGAAAAATGCGTCCGCCGGTCGGCCGATAGAACCGCGGAACGAGATTGGCGAGCGTGCTTTTGCCGCCGCCCGAGGCACCGACGAGAGCAATCGTTTCGGCCGGATTAACGGTCAACGTGATGCTCTCGAGCGCCGGGCGTTCGGCGTTTGCGTACGAAAAACTCACCTTATCGAAACGGATTTCACCGTCTACTCGCGTGATATCCGTGCGGCCGGGGTCGATTTCACCCGCCTGGTCGATGAGCTCGAACACGCTTTCGGCCGCTGCGAGCCCGCGTTGCAGCGGCTCGTTGACACTCGTAATGCGCTTCAACGGCGCCGTCAGCATCAACATGGCGGTGATGAATGAAACGAATTCGCCAACGGTGATTTCGTTGGCATTCGACTGGCTCGTCGCCAGATAAACGATGCTTGCCAACGCAATACCGGCGAGCAGCTGCACGACCGGCACGCTGGCTGCAGCGGCGGTTGCCTGCTTCATCATGAAACGCCGCACGCGGTTCGCCTGTTCGCCAAAGCGCGCGGCTTCGTAACGCTGGCCGCCGAACAACTTGACGACCTTGTGCCCTTCAATGGTTTCCTGCAGAACCTGCGTCACGTCGCCCATCACCTGCTGCACGGAACGGCTGCTCGTGCGCAAACGATTGCTGATCAGGCGCACCACGCCCACGATGAGCGGTGTCATCACGAGCGCCAGCAGCGTAAGTTTCCAGTTGAGCCACAGCATGTAGGCAAGCAGACCGATGAGCGCGACGGTGTCTTTGAAGATCGCCGTCAATACGCTGGTCGCGGCGGCGGTCACCTGGGTTACGTCGTACGTGAGCTTGGAGATCAGATTGCCGCTCGCGTGATCGTCGTAATAAGCTGTCGGCAGCGCCAACAACTTGGCGAACATCGCTTCGCGCAGATCCATGACGAGCCGGTTGCCGACGTAGTTGATTGAGTACGCCGCCATGTAATCGCCGCCACCGCGAACCGCGGTAATACCGAGGATGATGAGCGGCATCCAGCGCATGAGCGTGGCATCTTTGTACACAAAGGTGCCGTCGAGGAGCGGCTTCATCAGCGCCGGCAGCGCGATTTCAGTGAGCGCCACGATAACCATACCAAGGAGCGCCATGCCAAAAATAAACCGGTACGGCGCAATGTGGCGCAGCAGGCGCCCATACAATTCCGTGCTGGTCATTTGTCGCATGGGCGCCACAATAGCAAAGTTAGAGTCGCTAATCTAACTTTGCCGGAAGCGGCACCGCGCTTTCACGCGGCGCCGCCGCTCTCAAATACTACTTGAACTCGTATTGCGCCGACACAAACACTGAGCGTTCGGCCGCGGGGTAGGCGTTGAAAGTGGGAAACCCCGTAAATACGCCGTACGTAAAATATTTCTGGTTGAACAGATTTTTAACACCCGTGTTCAACAGCCAGCCGCGATACGCATGCGACAGCTTCAAGTCGAGCAGCGTATAGCTCGGCATTTTCTGGTTGAATGTATTGGTGTCATCGCTATCGAAGCGCTGCTGGCCGACGTAGTTGGCGACTGCGTTCACGCGGGTGCGCGGCAAAAATTCCCACGACATTCCGGCGTTTGCCATGCCGTGCGGCACGAGCGGCACGTCCTTGTCCGTAACGTCGATGCCGCCGAAATTACCCGAACGAAACTTGGCAACCGTATACGTGTAGTTGGCGAACAAATTCAGCGCCGGCGAGACAATCCATTTGCCTTCGAGTTCGGCGCCGTAGCGGCGCGTCGGCGGCAGATTCACATTGTTGAATGCGATCGGATCGAGATGGATTTCGTGATTGATGTCCATGTGATAAAGCGCGAGGCGGTATGATCCGCGGCCGAGCTTCAGCTCCGCGCCGATTTCGCGGTCGTGCGAAGTTTGCGGCTCGAGCAACGCAATGGCGCCGCTGAACAGATTGAAGTTGTCGTTGATGTTCGCCAGCCGGAAGCTCGTGCCGAACTTGCCATAAACGCCCCAGGCGTCGTTGAGCTTATGCCGTGCGGCAATCTCGTATGCGCGCAAGTCGCGGTTCTGCGTCGCCGCGTTGCCGCCGATGATTTCGGCCAGGTTGTAGGTTGTGCTTTGCGCCCGCCCGCCGGCCGATAGGATCGTCGCCTCACCGAGCGCAAGCGTGTCCTGAACGTAATAGGCGGTATCGCGCTGCGTGGCAACCGAATGGCTGAAGAAGGCGCTCGCGGTTTGGTCGTAATCCCAGCTGTCCCAGTCGGCGCCCGCGACCAGCGTATTGTTCAGGCCGCCGATCGTGAATGGAATCTTCGCGCGCGGGTTTACGCTCGCCACATTGACGTGGGTACTGATGTTATTGCGAAACGGCGTGGCGACAAAAAACGCCGAGTTCGCCTGTTTACCGCGATAACTGGCATTCAGCGCAAGCTGCGCCTCGCCAAGCTTGTATTCGCCCCCCAGATTGCCGTAGCCGCCTGAGATATGACTGAAGTCGCCGGGCGTCGCCGCCAGCCGCGGATTGCGCGCGATCTGCGTCTGCGACAGGGAACCGGGCAATTGCAACTGCTGGTCGTCGGCGCCGAACTTGGCATAGAGCGTGCCGCGTTCACCGCTATACCGTAGATCCGCTTGTGCATCGTCCTGACGCAATTGATTGTTCGCGCGATAGTTGTCGGTTGCGAGGTGATTGCCGTTGACGATTAACCCCACCCGATCGTTGGCGACACTGAACCCGGCGCGCGCGTCACTCGTGTTGTAAGTCGCCACACCTGCGCCGAAAAACGCTGACTTGCGGCGTTTTTCCGCCGTTTTGGTGATGATATTGATCGTGCCGCCGGTTGCGCCGCCGCCGTACAGCACTGCGCCGCTGCCACGCATGATTTCGATGCGCTCGATCGACGACAAGGGAATCGCCGCCCAATTGACACTCGACTGCTCGTTTTCGCTAATACGCTGGCCGTCGAGCAGCACGAGCGTGTTCTGGTCGCCAAAAATACCGAACCCGCGCATATCGACCTGCTGGTTCGGCGAGCCTGAATTGTCGCGCACATGAATGCCGGGAAACTGCATGAGCAGTTCGGGAACAAAGGACGCGGTGCTGTCGTGGATTTGTTCAGCCGTGATGACCGTGACTCCGATCGGGATCGCCTGTTGCGGCTCTTTGAAACGTGTCGCGGTGACGACGACTTCGTCGCCCAATGTTGTTGCCGGCTTAAGTTGCGCATAGGCCGGTAGCGTTGTAACTGCGGTAATCGCAACGCGTAACGTGAACTGCCTGTAAGTAAATCGCAAAAATGACTGCATGACATTTCCTTCGAATGGACGCACGCCCGCCGCGCACGGATTGCTCGCACAAGGAAATACCACGGGGAAATTCAGCCGGACCACTGACGGTACGCGAACGCCGCTTCCCCGCGGCATTACCTCAACCAGTGGTTCAAGGCCGGTCTACGGGCTCTTGAGATTTGACGCGCCGCCTTCCCGGGCTTTACAGCCCAGTGGCTTGTTGGCGCGCCCACGCTCAATTACCGTTGCGGGGGCAGCACAAGAATTGGCAGCCTGATCGGGTAGTCTGACCCTGCTGCCGCACTTGTTTCCCGATTATCCCGAGTCGAAGGTCTCGATTCAGGCACCTGGAACCATGCCACTGTGTCTTTTAATCACAAGCGGCGCGCCGATTGTACCGCAATGCGGCCCGGCAGCATTGGGCGGAACCGCCTGCCAAATCATGGCAATGGCTCAATTACGCGCTCGCCGCGTTTGGTGGCAAACCACTTTCAAAAATGAGCGTTACGTCTTGACTCGTCAGGATTTTTGAAACTATAGTGTGGGATGGATGCCGAGCTCAAGTCGCTTGAAGACAAAATAAATCAGTTCGTTGCGCTGTGCCAGCGGCTGCGCGCGGAGAACCACGGCTTGCGTCAGCAGCTGGTGACCGCGCAAAACGAGAACAAGCAGTTGAACGAAAAAATAATCGACGCCAAAACGCGGCTTGAAACCCTGCTTTCGCAGATTCCGGAAGAACAAACGTGAACGCTGACGCTACCGGCATGCAAATCAGCATCATGGGCCGCGAGTTTCGTGTCGCGTGCGGACCCGACGAACAAGCGTCGTTGCAACAAGCCGTCGATTACCTGAATCGCAAAATGCAGGAGATCAAAGACCAGGGCAAGATCAATGGTCTCGATCGTATCGCGATCATGGCAGCGCTCAATATTTCGCACGAATTTCTCGCCACCAAGCTCGGCAACTTTGACGTGTCGGAGTTCAAGCGTAGAATGGCTGGCATCGAAACAACGCTTGATCAGGCGCTCGCCGATCAGGAAAAATTGTTTTAGCCGGCGGCTCGACGAAGCCGGCTGCAGGCCGCTTCTCCGGCGCAACGCTTTCCGGAAATCAGCTATCCCCTGCGGTGTTCGTCAGGGCCTTTAAGTCTTTGAACCAATATTTGTTAACTGGTTGCGGCCCATAGCGGTGCTGTTGTGCGCGTCCGACAGGAAGCGCCTGATGCGCCCGGAAAGCGACCACTTGAGCCTTTGGTTCAAGATGCGGGCTCAACGGCATCTGCGGGGGACCTATTCAAGAGCGAGTGCGCAAGTAAGTACGCACTCTCAATCAATGCGGCGTTTAATCAACGCCGCATTTTTTATTGCTCGAGCTTGATACCGCCGGTCTTGACGACCTTGCCCCACTTCGCGAGTTCGGCGCGAATGTAATTCGCAAATTCATCGGGACGACTGCCGACGGCATCCGCGCCGTCTGCCGCCAGACGCGCTTTCACATCCGGTGTCACCAGAATGCGCGCCATTTCGCCCTGCAATTTGGCGACGATGTCGCGCGGCGTGTTGGCGGGCGCCAATACCCCGTACCACTGAATCGCTTCATAGCCGGGCAGTGTCTCGGCAATCGCCGGAATTTCCGGCAAGCCGGTCGCGCGCTTGGCACTGGTTACGCCGAGCGCGCGCAATTTGCCGCCTTTGATTTGCGGTAAAGCAGTCAGCACGTTCGGCATCGACAATTGCACTTGGCCTGCGACGAGATCGACGGTCGCCGGCCCCGTCCCCTTGTACGGAACATGCGTGAGCGTGATGCCGGCCATCAGCCGAAAGAGCTCCATCGATAAATGCGGCGAGGTGCCGCTGCCGGCGGAGCTGTAATTGAGCTGACCGGGCCGCGCCGTGGCAAGCGTGATCAGCTCGCGCACTGATTTCACCGGCAGCGCCGGATGCACGACCAGAATATTCGGCAGCGAGGCGCCGAGCGTCACGGGCGCAAAATCGCGCAAGGTATCGTATGGCGGCTTCGCATACAAAACTTCGTTGATTACGATTGCGCTCGCCGCCATCAGCAGCGTGTAGCCGTCAGGCGCCGATCGCGCGACCGACTCGATGCCGATGATCTGGCCGGCGCCCGGACGATTTTCGACGACGAACTGCTGCCCCATGTTCTCGGACATTTTTTGCGCGAGTACGCGCGCGAGAATATCGGTGCCGCCGCCTGGCGACGACGGCACGACAATGCGCACTAATTTGGTTGGATACGCCGGCGATTGCGCCGCCGCGCTGCCGCCACACAAGGCGAAGGCACAACCCAACGCCAGTTTTCGTTGAACGTTCATTGGGTTTCTCCTCGGGAGTCGCCGCGCGCCGGCTTATTTTGGACGCAGCAGTGCATGCAATTGGCGCAGGTCGGTCATTTCTTCGATGGTCCAGATTGCATTGATGAGCCGCCGCGCGCCCGCTTTACCCAACATCGGGGTCAAAAGGCCGCGTGCTTTCGCGGCGACATCCTCGCGCGACATTGGATTCGTCGCGCTACCGCGCACAGCCTTGGTGTGATGGCGCAGTTGCAAGCCTTTGCGCGTGGTGACCTCGACGATGGCCTGCGTGGTCTTCGTTTTACCCAGCGCCGAGCTGCCTTTGAGTTCGATGCTGCGCCTTAATTTGAGCACCGCCGGATCGCGCACCCGTTTGGCGTCGTGTGACGATTCGAACGTGATGTCGCCGTCGATCAGCATCAGCGCAGTCAGGTGCTCGATGTTGATATCGGCCATTTTGCGCCCGCTGACCGTACGCGCGCCCTGATCGTCGAGCGTGATCATGACGCGCGCAACGTCTTTCGCGGTCACCTTGTGCGCGGCCATTACGTTCGAGAGCGCATCGAGCGGCGCCTGGATCGGGTAACCGACCGGCCAGCGCTTGATGGCGGTCTGCATGATGTCGAAATCGCGGCCGAGTCCGCGCACGAACATTTGCGGCTGCGCATAGCGTTCATGCGCATGAAAAAATCCGCGGTCGCCGGCAAATACATCTTCGACGCCGGTAAAACCGCTCGCGACCATCGTCGCCGCAGTCACGCCGTTACGCGCGGGCATGCCGCCAAAGTCGAAGGCTTTCTCGACGTGCTCGACGTCGCGCGCCCAGCACGACAAGCCCGACGCCTGCTGCGCCGCATAAGAGAGCAGATAGCGCGCCTGTTCGCTGTTAATGCCGGCAAGCGCACCCGCCGCGGCAGCGGCACCGAATGTGCCGCCGTAACTGTGCGTCGAATGACCCGCGCTGCGGAAGCGTTCGATGCCGAGCGCCTTGGAGGTGCGCGCGCAGATGTCGTAGCCGAGCACAACCGCACGCAGCAACGCCGTGCCGTTGCTGCGATTGCGTTCAGCCATCGCGAGTGCGGCAGGCACTACGCTGCAGCCGGGATGCACGAGTGCGAGGTAGTATGCATCGTCGGTTTCGTCCGCATGGGCGAGCATGCCGTTGGCGAGCGCGGCATTCGCGGCGGATGTAATGATGCGGCTGCCGACCACACCTGCCTCGGGGACGCCGCCCAGGGCACTCACATATTCGATCGCACGCCGTCCCGGCAGTAATGGCGCGCCCGACACCATCGCGGCGAGCGTGTCGAGCACGTGATATTTCGCGCGCTCGATGACTTTGGCGGGCAACGCGCGGCGCGGCGCCCGCGCAATGTAGTCGCTCAGCTTACGCATGACCGGAGAAATGACGGCTGGTTTTCGGCTCATAGGATGCATAGCGGAATGAATGGAGTCGCGATATTAACTCAGCCGCTGCCGCGCTATGGACGAATTTGCGCCGCTTGTGCACTATGAATGCCGCCCACACCCGATTGAGGTAATGCGATGAAAGCGATGGTTTTGCACGGTCCCGGTCAGCCGCTCAAGCTGGTAGAAATGCCGACGCCGACAATCGGGCCTGCCGATGTGCTCGTGCGCGTACGCGCATGCGGCATCGGCCTCACCGTGGTTAATTTAATCGCCACGCCCGGCCGCATCACCGCTTACCCGCGAATTCCCGGCCACGAGATCGCCGGCGACGTCATTGAATGCGGCTCCGCTGTGCGCACGGTGAAAGTCGGTCAGCGCGTAACCAATCACTTCTATCTCACCTGCGGCCAATGCAAACAATGCCGCGCCGGGCGTGAGACGCTTTGCCTGTCACCGCGCGGCAACATCGGCGCTGCGACCGACGGCGGCTATGCGGAATATGTGGCGCTGCCGGAACGCAACGCGATTGCGATTCCGGAAGGCGTTTCGTATGTAGATGCCGCCGTGGCGTCGGACGCGATTGCAACGCCGTATCACGCCTGCCACAAGGAGGCACGGCTCGGACCCGGCGACAGCGTGCTGATTATCGGTGCCGGCGGGGGCGTCGGCGTACACATGGTGCAGATGGCAAAACTATGCGGTGCGCGCGTAGTTGCCGCAGATATCGGCGAAGATAAACTCAAGCTTGCCAAATCGATGGGCGCAGACGAGGTGATCGATGGCAGGAATGCAAAATTGCCTGACGCCGTCAAAGCGCTGACCGATGGCGCGGGGGTCGACGCGGTTATCGATATCGTTGCGAGCCGTGCAACGCTCGAAGCCGGCTTGCAGTCGCTCGCGATCGGCGGCCGGCTCGTCATCATCGGCGCACAACCTAAATCGGTGTACGGCGTCAACCCCGGCTTCACAATCAATCCGATCGAATTCCTGCATCGCGGACTGGAACTGCATTCGTCGCGTTACGTGAATGCCGCCGAGATTGCCCAAACGCTCGAGCTCGTGCGGCTGAAACGTATCAAGCCCGTCGTGACGCAGATTTTTTCACTCGATGACGTCGAAGCAGCGCATGAACTCATCCGGCGCAATGCGACGGCGGGAAGGCTCGCGCTCGAAATCAATTGAAACGTCCGGTGCTCCCGCGCGGGAGCGACGGGCGCTAGAAGTACGCCTGCCCGCGCCTGATCGGCGGGGTCCACTCGCATTTGCCCCATGGCCCGTCACCTTGCTCTTTGATATAGGCGATACGACCACTCTTGCGCGGCACGCGCTTGCCCGAGAACAATCCCTGCAGCCAATCGAGCACGTAATCGTGGCAATCCATGCCGCCCAGATTCGCGATGCCCCACAGCGGGTGATACTGGTTTTCGAACACCCACATTTCCTTCGCCACTTTCAGATCTTCATAGGCTTCGACCGCGTCTTCGAGCGGGCACAGCGGATCGAATTCACCGGTGACCAATAACGTCGGGCATGTGATCTTGTCGAGATAGCCGCGCACCGTCATGCCCTGCGCGACTTCGACGTCGAACTTTTCTTCGTTTTCATAGCCCGCCATATACATGAACATCTGTTTAAAGCGCGGGGACGACTGCGTGAAAATCGTATTGTTCGGATTGAAGCAGGCGACCGAGCTCACCACCGCTGCGGCGCGGTGGTCGTAGCTCGAAAGCCGCAGTGACCAGTAACTGCCCATGCTGATGCCGTAGATCGCGATCTTTTTCTTGTCGACCTCGGGCCGCTTCATGAGGTAGCTGATCACCGCCGCGCCAGCGCGCTCGTAGTTGTCGCCGACCGAGCGAATTTTCTGGATATTGGAATTGCCCTGGCCCGGGCCGTCGATCGCGAGCACATGAAAGCCGCGCGAGAGCGCAATGTTATGGCTCGCTTTGGGAAACACTTCCTTCGATTGGTCCATGCCCGGCACATAAATGACGACCGGCGCTTTGCGGCGATCGGGCAACAGGTGAAACAAACACGAAATCGTTTTGCCGTCGTCGAACGGCACTTCGACGCGCTCGATCGGATAGTCGGCGACCGCCGAGCGGCGATCGACCATCTCGTTCAGTTTGCGATACAGCGCTTTCTTGACCGGATGATTGTCAAAAAAGATCGGATGCTGCGCCATCCGATAGCCCTCGATCGCGTGATCGTAATGGTGAGTCGCGGTTGCATTCGCGCCCTGCGCTTCGGCGCGGCGCGCGAGTACTTCGTTGCGTTCAGCGGCCTCGCGCCACACCTTCGGCAGCATGCGGTAATTGCGCGCGCGCTTGCCGGCCGGCACTTCGAGATCGTCGCGCTCAAAATTCTGCACGCGCCCGCGCATGTTGAGCGCAAGATCGAGCATCCACTGCTGGTTATCGCGTTCCGTTCTGAGCTTGCGTATCATGACTTCTCCTGGCCGGCGGATTGACGTTTGAAGCAGGTCGCAATCTTAACGCAAAAAATAGGAAGCTCCGATGCGCTACTGGCTGATGAAATCCGAACCCGACGAGTTCAGTATCGACGATCTCGCGCGCGCGCCAAAAAAATCGACTGCGTGGTTCGGTGTGCGCAATTATCTTGCGCGCAACTATATGCGTGACCAGATGCAGTTGGGTGACCGCGTGCTCTTCTATCACTCGAGCTGCGAAGTGCCGGGCGTCGCCGGCATCGCCGAAGTGAGCAAGCTCGCCTATCCCGACGAGACGCAGTTCGACAAGAAAAGCGACTACTACGATCCCAAGGCGACGCGCGACAATCCGCGCTGGGTGCACGTCGACGTGAAGTTCGTCAAGAAAACGCGGCTGCTGCCGCTGTCGGAATTGCGCGAGCACAAACAGCTTGCGAAGATGCAGCTACTTCAGCGCGGCAACCGCCTCTCGATCACGCCGGTCGATCCGGCCGAGTGGAAGTATATCGAAAGCATTCTTTAGACGATTCCGGTCGACTTGAGCTTCGCGATATCGGCGTCGCTCTTGTTCAAGACGCCGCGCAATATCTCGTCCGTATGCTGACCGAGCGCGGGCGGCGGCACTTCATGCTTGATCGGCGTGCCTGAAAAGCGCATCGGGCTCGCGATGAGCGGCACCGTACCGGCAACGGCGTGGGGCAGCTCGAACTTGAGCCCGCGCGCCTGGACTTGCGGCTCTTCGAACACTTTTTCAATCGTATTGATTGGGCCGTTCGCGACGCCGGCTTCGTCGAGCAGCTTGACCCATGCTTTCGTCGGACGCTGCAGAAAAATTTCATTTAAGAGGCGGGTGATCTCATCGCGATTCGTCACGCGCTCGCCATTGGTCGAGAAGCGCGCATCTTTCGACAAATGCGTGCAACCCGCGGCTTCGCAAAATTTATTGAAAAGATTGTCGTTGCCGCAGGCGAGGATCAGCGCGCCATCCGCCGTCTTGAACGTTTGATAGGGCACGATGTTCGGATGTGCGTTGCCGAGCGGACGCGGCGATTCGCCGGTCGCAAAATAATTCATGGCCTGGTTCGCGAGGAAGGCGACGCAGGAATCGAGCAATGCAACGTCGATCCACTGGCCTTTCCCGGTCACCGCGCGATTCGCAATTGCGGCGCAAATTGCGATAGTCGCGTACATGCCCGTGGTGAGGTCGATGATAGGCACGCCGACGCGCTGAGGACCGCCGCCCGGCAGCTCGTCGCGCTCGCCAGTGATGCTCATGAGACCGCCCATGCCCTGCGCCATGAAATCGTATCCCGGGCGGTCCTTGTCAGGGCCAGTTTGACCAAACCCGGTAACAGAACAATAGATAAGGCCGG
Source organism: Betaproteobacteria bacterium (assembly GCA_028292435.1). Taxonomy (GTDB): domain Bacteria; phylum Pseudomonadota; class Gammaproteobacteria; order Burkholderiales; family SG8-41; genus PALSA-1004. The sequence continues at coordinate 26,065 of JAQGMI010000054.1, read as the reverse complement.
GATTGTCTTTCTTTAGATCGTCGTAGCCCAGCCCATAGCGCGCCAGATCGCCAACTTTGTAATTTTCGACCAGCACATCGGATTGTTTTGCGAGTTCGCGCACAAGCGCCTGACCTTCGGGTTTCGAGATATTGATCGTGATCGATTTCTTGCCGCGATTCGCCGCGCAGAAATAAGCCGACTCGCGGGTTTCTTTACCGTTCGCGTCTTTGAGGTAAGGCGGCGCATAAGCACGGGAATCGTCGCCTTTCTGCGGGCGCTCGACCTTGATGACATCGGCGCCGAGATCGGCGAGGTTTTGCGCCGCCCACGGTGCTGCAAGCACGCGCGAGAGATCGAGCACTTTGATATGTGAGAGCGGACCTGACATGTTTACCTGCCTTTGAACTGAGGTTTTTGCTTGCTGAAAAATGAATCGATGCCGGTTTGGTAATCGTCGGATTGCAGGTAATCGAAGTTGGCGTCGCGCTCGGCCGCGCTCAACGTCGGCGCATTAACGGCGAGCCGGCGGATGAACTGCTTATGCCAGCGCGCGACGAGCGGTGCGCCGTCGGCGATGCGACGTGCCGTCGCATAAGCCTCGCGCTCGACGTCGACATCGGCGACTATGCGCGTGAGCAAGCCCTTGGCGAACGCCTCCGGCGCATTCCACACGCGGCCTTCGAGCAAAATTTCCGCGGCGACTGCACGCCCCGAGAGCGCAAGCAATCCGGCCAATTCATCGTACGCAATCGCAAAACCCAGGCGGTTAATCGGCACACCGAAGCGGCCCGACTCACCGGAAATTCGCAAATCGCAATTACACGCGATCTCGAGCCCGCCGCCGACACATGCGCCCTTGATCAAGGCGACGGTCGGGTGCCGGCATTCGGCCACCGCATTCAGGACGCCGCCGACAAGCTCATGGTGATAAAGCTTCGCCTGTTCGAGCGTCGCTCGCTGCTCGATAAATTCCTCGATGTCGGCGCCCGCCGCAAACGCGTCGTCCCCTGCGCCGCGCAATACGACGCAGCGCAAATCGTCATCAGCCGACAGCTCGCGCAGGACGCGAGCGAGTTCGCGCCACATCGCAATCGTGAGCGCATTGAGTTTGCCGGGATTATTGAGCGCGACCGTGGCGATGTCGCCGTCGCGCATGACGTCTATCGATGACAAGGAGGAATTCCGAAAAACAGTATTGTACGGTTTCGCGCTTGCCGCCGCCTACCGCAGGTAATTGAGGACGATCAGCGAACCGGCGCCCACCCCGACTGCCACGAGCAAATTGCGCCGGCATACATAATAGGCGCCGAGACCGATCAGGCAGGCGAGCAAGCGGTGCCAGGTCAGGCTCGTCGCCAACAATCCGCTCGGCATGACGATAATGCGCATGACGAGACCGGCGATCATGGCATAGGTGACGCAGGTGACCCATGTAAAGAAATTGCCATTGACCGATAGGCGTCCGGACAGCAGCACACCCAGCCCGCGCCAGAGATAAGTGCCGAGCGCGCACAGGACCAGAAGCATGCCGATGTCAGACATGCGCACGCTCGAGCATGCGGTGCACGATGAACGCGAGGGTGCCGCCGATGAATCCGGCGAGCAGCACGCTCCATTGCGGCGTGACGAGATACAGCAGTGGCCCCGCGATGCCGCCGCAGGCCAGCGCAATGGCAACGAGACGCGTGCGAATTTCGACGATCAGGAATACGAAAAAATAAACCGGCGCCAAAAACACCATGCCGATCTGCATCACTTTCGGAATCGATTCCGCGATGTAATAGCCGACCGTACCCGCAACCACGCCGATGGCGATGAACCCGGCCGCCAGTCCGCCCAGATAGGCAACGCGTCCCGGTGCGGGCATCTCGTGGCCGCGCCGCATGCAAATCACCCACGAACTCATCGCGATGCACTGCGCCGCCAGGTAGTAAACCCAGCCGCGATGGCTGCGATCGCGAATGATCGGCATCAAGGTGACGGTCATCGGCAGGAAACGCGCATTGGTCAGCATGACGGCGAGCAAAATGGCGATCATCGGCGCGCCGATCTGCCACATGTCGACCATCACGAGTTGTCCCGGCAGCGCCCAGATCGTAATCGTCGAGGCAATCACGATCCACAACGGGACGGCACTCGAGTACGCGAGCGCGCCGAAACCGATGTAACTGGCGGCGAGCACGCCGCCCGGCACGCCGAACGCCTCGCGCACGCCGGTGCGAAAAGCGGCCGAATGCATGCGGTTAGACGAAAACCGCCGCGTTACTGATGCGCGAACAGTTTTTTGCCGGCGACCGGCAATTGGGCGACCAGGATGTCGCCCGACAGCGATTCCGTGATGTACAGCGTTTTATTGTCGGGCCCGCCACACGCGATATTGGCAAGGTGATGGTGCTTGTGATCCTCGGAATAGATCAGGTGAGTCGGCAGCATGTTGCTGTCGAAGCGCCAGATGCCGACGCCGAGCTGGCAGACGAGCAAACCGTTCTCGGCATCCATCTCGATGCCATCCGGGCCGCCAACGCCGCCCGACAATTGCACGGCGACGCCGGTTTTCGAAATCGTACCGTCAGCCATCAGTGGCAGGCGCCAGATCTGTTGCGAACGCGTGACGCCGACATAGACATGCTTGTCGGTCGTCGACAGCGTGATGCCGTTGGGGCTTGGCACGTTGTCGCACAAGCGGTCGAGACGGCCTTTGGTGTCGAGCCGGTAAACGCGGCCGGTGGGATCCGCGATGCCGGTCTGGCCCTGATCGGTGAAGTACAGGTCGCCATTGGCGGCGAAGTGCAGATCGTTCAGACCTTTGAAGCCTTCGCTGAACGCCGTGCGCAAGACGGTTTCGAGCTTGCCCGTTTTAGGATCCAGCACGAGCAGGCCTTCCTTGTAATCGCAAATGAATATGCGACCGTCTTTATGGATCTTCAGACCGTTCGGCCAACCGTCGTATTGCGTAACGAGTTCCCATTCCTTTTTTGGCGTGATGCGGAAAATGCGGCCGAACGGAATGTCGACAAACCACAGATTGCCCTCGCGATCGAACGACGGGCCTTCGAGAAAGCACTCGACTTCGGCGTGCTGACGATTCGGATCCGACCATGCGGAACGCGACTTCTTGCGAAACTTCGCGGGCATCGACATGAACACTTCGGTCTTGATCATCTGCAGCGGCTGGAACGGATTGAACATGGCACGTCCTGAAAAAATGAGGGGTTGCTTAAAAGAGGCGTAAGGCTAGCGGAGTACGCGCCGATTGCCAACCTGCGCACCGCGCAGCGGTTGACACCTTGATAGCTCGGCGTTACGGTGCCCGCTCAGATCAAGGCGGCATCAATCACACGCGCCGATCCGTAGTCCATCGAGGAGAAATCATGTACCGTTCGCTGCTCGCCGCACCGTTGGCCGGGATGCTTGGCGCCGTCGCAATTGCCGCTCATGCGCAAGACTTTCCGGGGCGCGCCATCAACCTGATCGTGCCCAATCCGCCCGGCGGCATGAACCAGATTCACGCCCAGCCGCTCGGCGCGGTCATCGAAAGACTCTACAAGCAGCCGGCACCGGTACTCAACAAACCGGGCGGCACCGCGGCGGCCGGCACCGCTTTCGTCGCCAATCAGCCGCCCGATGGTCATAACGTGCTCGTCACGACACCGAACCTTTACCTCGCGGTCGAAAAGGACAAGCTGTTCGGCATTCAATCGCCTTACTCGCTCGAGCAACTGGCGCACGTCGCATTGCTCAGCGCCGACCCGCTCGCGTTCTGCGTGCAGACCGAAAATCCGATCAAGTCAGTCAAGGAACTCGTTGCGGCGGCGAAAGCGAAGCAGGGCGCGATGTCGTTCTCGTCATCCGGGCCGTACGGCATCACGCACGTGCCGGCGGCAATGTTTCTCGACGCGGCCGGTATCAAAATGCGTCATGTGCCGACGACCGGCGGCGGCCCCGCGGTTCTGCAACTGCTCGGTGGCCATGTCGACATGCACGACGGCGGACTCGGCGCCGTATTTCCGCATATCAAATCGGGCAAGCTGCGCCCGTTGGGATTGACCGACTTGAAACGTTCGGCGTCGTTACCCGACGTCCCGACGATGAAAGAAGCCGGCGTCGATGTTGAAGCGTACCTGTGGGTCGGACTCTTCACCACCGCTGGCACCCCCGAAGCGACGCTGACCAAATTGCGCGACGTCGTGCGCAAGGCAGTTGCCGACCCGCTGTTTCACGATGCCATGACCAAAGCGCAGGTCGTCATCGATTACCGCGACGCGCCCGACTTCAAACGGTTTTTCGACGCCGACTACAAACGCATGGCCGTCGGCTTAAAGGCGATCGGCCGCGGCGAAGAAGCCAAGTAAGCGTTTCGACCGCTTAATCCCAGCCATGACTGCCGTCGCAATGTCCAATCGCAGTTCGGCTGACGCGCCCGTCGTCAGCGCGCGCATCAAGCGCATCGGGGCCATCGCCGTCAGTCTGCCGATGACAAACCCGATGAAGATGGCCGGCGTCTTGATCGCGAGCGCGGACAACGTGGTCGTCAGGATTGAAACCGACGACGGCCATATCGGTTGGGGTGAAGCCGCGTCGGCGCCAACGATGACCGGCGAAACGATGGAAAGCATGACGATCGCGGTGCGCTACATGGCGCCGGCGTTGAGCGGGTGCGAACTTGGCGAAATCGCGCGGGCAACCTCTCTGATGGATGCAGCGATGTACGGCAACAACGCCGCCAAAGCTGCGATCGAGATGGCCTGGCACGACGCGCTTGGTCGCGCGCTCGGCAAACCTGTCTACGCACTGTTCGGCGCCAGGCGACGCGACCGGGTGCCCGCTTTGTGGATGCTCGGTACCGGGAATGCGGATGACGATGTGCAGCAAGCGAAGGACAAACTCGCCGCCGGGTACGCCGCGTTCAAAATCAAAGTCGGTGTCGATACCCCCGAGGCCGACGCTTTGCGCACGCGGCGCATTTGCGCCGCGCTTGGCACCGACAATCTGGTTTCCGCTGACGCAAATCAGGGCTATTCGCGAGAGCAGGCGCTAACTTATGTGGATGCTGTCGCTGCTACATCGCTTAACTTCCTCGAACAACCGGTGCGCGGCACCGATCTCGACAGCATGGCCAAAGTCGCTGTCGCAAGCCGCGTGCCGATCGGATTCGATGAAGGTGTGCACAGCATTGCCGACATCGCCCGCCATCATGAAATGCATGCGGCGAGCGGCGGCAGCCTCAAGGCGATCAAACTCGGCGGAATGCGTCCCGTCTATCAGGCCGCCGTGCTCTGCGATTCGCTCGGTATGAAAGTAAACCTCGCGTGCAAGGTCGCTGAATCGAGCATCGGCACCGCCGGGGTTCTGCACCTGGCTGCGGTAATTCCCAACCTCGAATGGGGCGTAAGCCTCACCAGCCAATATCTGGCCGAAGACCTCGTGCATACGCCGCTCGCGTTTACCGCGGGTTATGCAACGGTGCCGGCGGGTGCCGGCCTGGGCGTCGAAGTCGACGAATCGCGCGTGCGCAGGTACGCGCGAAAAGTCTAACGCGACTTCAGGGCACGAGTTGCGCCGTCAGCTCGTTAAAATCGCTGACGATCAAATCCGGCTGATAAGGCCACTTACCGAATGGACGTTTGCGGCGGTCGATGAAGGCCGTGCGCATGCCGGCTGCCTTGGCGCCGATGCAGTCGAACGCATGGTTGGCGACAAATAAAATCTCGTTGAGCGGAACGCCCGCGATCTGGGCAGCTTTCGTATAGGTGCCCACGTGCGGCTTGAACGAGCCGGCGCTCGCGACCGAAATGATGTGATCGAACGCGATGCCGTGATACGGGCGCGCCGCTTCGAGCATGTCCGGGTCGCCGTTCGACAGCACGGCGAGCTTATAACACTGATGTAATTTGGCCATCGCCGCCGGCACTTCGGGGAAACACCGCAGCTTTTCGATCTGCGCAACGAGGAATTTCACTTCTTTGTCCGTGTGCGCAATGCCGGCACGCTCGAGGGTGTAATCGACCGAGATTTCGCCGATGCGGCGATAGGAAATGTGCTCGCGATGCAGCAGCGCATCGATCATCGAATTTTCGAAATGCGTGCGGCGCCACCATGTGACGAATGCGTCCGGGCTGCCTTTCCAGCCCTTGCTCTTCAGGTAAGGTGTAGCGACTTCGATGAGCCCGCCCTGCATGTCGACGACGGTGCCGTACTGATCAAACATGAGCAGCTTGATGGTGTTGCGCATGGGTATCAGATCTTTATTTTGGGATCGAGCCAGTCACGCAGGCTGTCGCCGAAGAGGTTGAACGCAAACACCGCGAGGCTGATCGCCAATCCCGGAAAAATGATCATCCACGGCGCTTGTTGGTAAAAGTCGGCCGCCGACCCCGACAACATGAGGCCCCACGACGCGGTTGGTTCGGTAACGCCGAGGCCGAGAAACGACAACGACGCTTCCGACAGAATCGCCTGCGCGACATACGCGGTCAGCATGATCAAATACGGCGCGACGACGTTCGGCACCATGTGGCGGAAAATAATGCGCGCGTCGCTGAAGCCGGCGGCGCGCGCGGCATCGATGTACGGCAGTTCGCGGATCGCGAGCGCCGAAGCGCGAACCACGCGGCCGACGCGCGGCACCATCGGTATGCTGATCGCGATGATGAGGTTGAGGTCGACGCCGAGCACGATGTTCTGGCCGAGCATCGCGACGACCGTGAGCGCGAGCACGATGATGGGAAATGACAGCAGGATGTCCATCACGCCCTGGATGATCATGTCGACTTTGCCGCCGAAGTACGCGGACACCACGCCGATGACAGCACCCGCGGTCGAGCCCACGAAGGACGCAAGAAAGCCGACGGCGAGCGCGGTGCGCGCGCCGTAAATCACGCGCGTCAGCATGTCCCGCCCGTAAGAATCGGTGCCCATCCAGTGTTCCCACGACGGCGCCGCAAGCATGCCGGCATAATCGACGGTGAGCGGGTCGTACGGCGTGACCCATGGCGCAAAAATCGCGGCGAGCGACATGATCACGATGAACACAAGGCCGCCGGCGCCGAGCGGCTGATGCAACACGAACTGCAGCACCGGATGGCGGCGCGCCGGTAACGCGTATGTCAGAGGCGGAGCGAGGGCGGACATGGCATTCAGCGGTAGCGGATTCGCGGATCGAATACCGCGTACAGCACGTCGATGATGAAATTGACCAGCACGAACACGACCGACACGAGCAACACAAGCGCCTGCAGGAGCGTGTAGTCGCCGCGCGCGATCGCCTGCACGAACAGCTTGCCGATGCCGTTCAGGTTAAACACCTGCTCGGTGACGACGAGGCCGCCGATCAGAAAGGCGAATTCAAGCCCGATCACCGTTATCACCGGCAGCAGCGCATTGCGCAGCGCATGCCGTGAAATCACCAGTCGTTCGTACACGCCTTTTGCCCGCGCGGTGCGGATGTAGTCCTCCTGCAGCACTTCGAGAATCGACGAGCGCATCATGCGCGTGGACACCGCCGAATAGCGATAGCCGACCGCGAGCGCCGGCCAGATCAACTGCAGCAGGTTGGCTTTCGGGTCCTGCATGAACGGCGTGAACGTAAGCGGCGGGATCCACGAGAACAAGGTCAGCAGTCCGAGAATGATCACCATGCCGAGCCAGAACGACGGCACTGCAAGCCCCGCAATCGAAAACACGCGAATCGTGTGATCGATCCACGTGTCCTTGAAAATCGCCGATAAGGTGCCGAGCGGCAATGCGAGCGCGACGGCGAGGATCGTGGCGAGGATGGCGACCTCGAGCGAGAGTTCAAGGCGGATGGCGATTTCATGCAGCACCGGCTTGCCCGTCCAGATCGAATAACCAAAGTCGCCGGTCATCGCGCTGCCGAGCCATTTCACGAACTGCAGATAAATCGGCTGGTCGAGCCCGAGCCGCGCGCGTTCCGCTTCGATGACTTCTTTCGACACGTTCGCGCCGTCCATCATCATCTGCACGGGATCGCCCGGCATCAGGCGCAGCATGAAGAAGACGAGGACCGCGACGCCGAAAAGCGTCGGGATCATCAGGAGTGCGCGATTAATCAGGTAGCGAAGCATGTTTTAGGATTGAGGAGCGCGGATTGAAGAGCGAGGAAAAGCTGGACCGATCACTCAATCCTCAATCCTCGCTCCTCACTCCTGCTTTATCTACTGCTGCAGCCATACATCAGCCAGGTCCTGGCCGACGTAATGCGATGGCGTGATGTGCCAGCCTTTGAGTTTGCTGTTCAGCACGATGATGCGATGCCACCAGATGGTCGGAACCGTGTACGCCTGGTCGAGCGCACGTTTCTCGAAGTCGCGCAGGAAAGCCATGCGCTTCTTCTTGTCGAGTTCCCCTGATTGCTTGTCGTAAAGGTCGTCGAGCACACGGTCGGTCTGGCCCGCGTAGTTGATCGCCGACTTGTCGTGCGACAGGAATTTCTGCAGTTGCAGGTTCGGCTCGTCCATGTAATCGCAATTGAAGTCGAGCGCGGCGTCGAAAGTCGGATTGTCTTTTTGCTGCGCGGCGAGATACAGCTTGGTTTCAAGTTGCTCGTGCTTAACGGTGATGCCGAGCTGACGCCACTGGTCGATCAGGAACACGCCGACCGGCGTATACGGCATCGCGACGTTGCGATTGGTGAGCGTAAACGTGAGATTCGACTGGCCGGCATCGGCGAGCAGCTTCTTGGCTTCGGCGCGCGCCGCGTTGATGTCTTTCGAAAAACCCGGCAGTTTCACGAGTTCCGCTTCCGGTGTCGCGAGTTCATAGCCCGGACGCAGCAGTCCGCCGACATGGCGCACGAGCGCAATCTTTTGCAGCGCCTGCGCGCCGCCCCAGCGGTCCAGGCCAAGCGACAAGGCTTTGCGCACGCGCTGGTCGTCGAACGGTTTTTTGCGTGTGTTGAACGTCACCACCAGGCTGCACACCCACGGCGACTCCTGAACTACCGCTTTGTCGCCGAGTGCTTTGACCACGCGATCGCGATCGGCGGGCGAGTGGCCGCGGAATTCGGCCATGATTTCACCCGCGGCGAGCGCATTGACCATCGGCGCGCCGGCGATAAACAACGCGAGAAAACCGTTCAGATGCGGTTTGCCTTTCTCGAAGTAGCCTTCGAAACGGCGACCGCTCCAGTGCGAGCCGGCGACATGCTCGACGAACGTGAAGGGGCCCGTGCCCATCACGTTGCGCTCCGGAAAGCGCGGATCGATTTTGAGCTTGGCGGCGCTGTAAATGCAGTCCCACGGGCTCGCAAAGTTCGACAGCATCGAAGCGTTCGGCTTTTTGAGCTTGAACACGACGGTTTGCGCGTCCGGCGTATCGATCGAGGAGATGTCAGCATAGCTTTCTTCGCGCAGCGACAGCACGCCTTTGGGCGGCTTGCGAATGCGGTCGTAGGTTGCGCGAATGTCTTCCGACGTCAGGGTCGAACCGTCGTGAAACTTGACGTTTTTCTTCAGCTTGAACGCATAGGTCAGCCCGTCTTTCGCCACGGTCCACGAATCGGCGACATCGCCGACCACTTTCGGATATTGCGCGGTATCGAATTTGAGCAGCGTCGAATAATGCGGACGCACCGGGTGGATGAAGGCAAACGATGATTGCGCATGGCAGTCGTAATTGGGCGGCTCGGCGCCGACGGCAAATTTAAGCAAGCCGCCGGAAACCGGCGTTTCTGCCGCCATGCCGATGCACGCGAAGACAGCGGCCGCGCACCCCATCACCCAGCGTATCGTAATCATTTGACTCTCCTCCTACCGTTGACCGGTGGTTTTTTAAATTAAATTTTTATACAGGCCGCAAAGTGCCCCGGTTTGACCTCGCGCAACGCCGGCACCGTCAGCGTGCACTCGGCGCCCGCGCGCGGGCAACGGGTATGAAAAACACAACCGCGCGGCGGATTCAACGGGCTTGGCACTTCGCCGCTCAACACATGATATTCGCGCTTCGCTTCAAGCGCAGGATCGGGAATCGGCACGGCGTCGAGCAGCGCCTTAGTGTATGGATGCAGCGGAGTGCTGTAAAGCGCGTCGCGGTCGGCGATCTCCATCACCTTGCCGAGATACATGACGATGACGCGGTCGGAAATGTGGCGCACGACGGCAAGATCGTGGGCGATAAAAAGGTACGTAAGTTTGAACTCGCGCTGCAGGTCTTCGAGCAGATTCATGATCTGCGCCTGAATCGATACGTCGAGTGCCGATACCGGTTCGTCGCAGACAATGACCGACGGCTGCATTGCAAGCGCGCGCGCGATACCGACGCGCTGGCGCTGGCCGCCCGACAGTTCATGCGGATAACGCTCGGCCATGTAATCGTAAAGCCCGACCTGCGTCAGCAGTTCAGCGACTTTGCGGTTCGCTGACTTGCGGTCGGGCTGCAATTTATAGACGAGCATCGGCTCGGCAATAATCTGGCCGATCGTCATGCGCGGATTGAGCGAACTGTACGGATCCTGGAATATGACCTGCACCTGGCGGCGGTAGCGCTTGAGTTGCTCACCTTCGGCGCGCGTGACGTTCGCGCCGTCGAAAATGATTTGTCCGCCCGTCGCCTGTTCGAGCCGCAGCAACGTGCGGCCGACGGTCGTTTTGCCGCAACCCGATTCGCCGACCAGCCCGACGGTTTCGCCGCGCCGGATTTCGAACGATAACCCGTCCACTGCGCGAACTTCCGCATGCGTCCGTTTCAAAAGCTGCATGCCGGCGCCGACTTCAAAATAGGTTCTGAGGTCATGCACTCGCAACAGCGGCGCGGCGCTGTCGATCAACTTCGCTTCAGGCGCCGACGGGTTCGCGCTTTGCAGGCCCAGGCCAACCGGGCCAACTTTCGCCATCTCATCGCCGCGTATGCAAGCAGTCCAGTGCGCGGATTCCACTTCGACGAGCGGCGGTGCGCTTGCCGTGCACGCGTCGAGTCTCGCCGGACAACGCGGCGCAAACCGGCAGCCGACCGGCGGATCAAGCAGATTTGGCGGCATGCCGTCGATCGTTTCGAGCTTGCGGCCGCGCGGCCGATCGAGGCGCGGCACCGAGCGCAGCAAGCCCGCCGTGTAAGGATGCAACGGTTTTTTGAATAACTGCGCTGCCGCGCTTTGCTCGGCGATGCGCGCCGAGTACATGACGGTCACGCGGTCCGCGTAGCGCGCCACCACGCCGAGATTGTGCGTGATAACGACGAGCGCGATGCCCAGATCGCGCGACAGGTCTTTCATCAGCTTCAAAATCTGCGCCTGGATCGTCACGTCGAGCGCGGTCGTCGGCTCGTCGGCGATCAGCAACTTCGGATTGCATGAAAGGCCGATGGCGATCATCACGCGCTGGCGCATGCCGCCCGAAAACTGGTGCGGATATTGATCGAGCCGGCGCTCGGGGTCGGGAATGCCGACGAGTTTCAAGAGCTCGAGCGCGCGCGCGCGCGCTGCCGCGTCGTCCATCTTCAGGTGAATCTGCAGCGGCTCCATGATCTGGAAGCCGATCGTCAACACCGGATTCAACGACGTCATCGGTTCCTGGAAAATCATCGCGATATCGCGGCCGCGAATTTCGCGCATCTCCTCTGCGGAAGCGGTGACCAGATCGCGTCCCTGAAACATGACGCGCCCGCCGACGATGCGGCCGGCGGGCTTCGCCAGCAAGCGCATGATCGCGAGCGACGAAACCGATTTGCCGCAGCCGGATTCGCCGACCAGTGCAACGACTTCGCCGGCCTTGACCTTATAGGAGATACCTTCAACCGCGCGCACGATGCCGCGCGACGTAACGAAGTGGACGTGCAAATTTTCGACCTCGAGCAGCCAGGGGCTGGCTGACGTTGATGCGGCGGTCGCTCTCTCTCCGGCGTGCATGACGGCGCTCATTGGCGCGTGTCCATATTTTAGAGTTTGCGCAGGCTAGGGTCTGCGCGAAATCCTGTCAAGGACGGCGGTCAACAAACCGCTCCCGCTTATTCGAGTGCGAGCTCCAGCACGCGCGCGACGTGCAGCGCATTGCGTTTCGCGCCGTCGCGAATCTGGTGGCGGCAGCTCGTGCCGTCGGCGACGATCAGCGTATCCGAGGCGGCAGCGCGCACCTTCGGCAATAAACTGGCTTCGGCCATTTTCATCGACACATCAAAGTGTCGTGCCTCGTAGCCGAAACTCCCGGCCATGCCGCAGCAACTTGATTCGACGACTTCGACGGCGAGTTCCGGCACGAGCTTGAGCGTCATCTGTACGGCGGTCATCGCGTCGAATGCTTTCTGATGACAATGTCCGTGCAACAGCGCTTTTTTCTGCGCCAGCGGTTTCAACTTGAGCTTGAGCCGGCCCGCATCTGCCTCGCGGGCGAGGAATTCTTCAAACAGCATTGCGTTGAGCGCGAGCGCGCCGGTTTCCGCGCCCGGCAACATGGATAAAAATTCATCGCGCATGCCGAGCAGGCATGACGGCTCGAGGCCCACGATCGGTACGCCCTTAGCGATGAACGGTTGCACTGCTGCCAACATACGCCGGGCCTCGATCCGCGCTTCATCGACCAGACCCGAGGCGAGGAAAGTGCGCCCGCAGCACAGCGGCCGTTCGCCGGCGGGCGGGGTCAGGAGATGAACGCGATAGCCGGCGGCCTTTAACACCCGCATCGCCGCCATGGCGTTTGCCGGCTCGTAATAATTGCTGAAGGTATCGACGAACAATGCGACCGAATCGGCACCAATTTCCGCCACCGTCGCCAGCGGCGCGTCGCGGCCGGTTCGTGCCGTTTCGATGCACGTCTGTAGATAGGGTTGGCGCCAGCGCGGCAACGCCCGGCGCGCGCTCAGGCCCGCCACTTTTTCCGACAGCGCGGCCAGGCCCGGCACGCGGTCACGCAGATTCAGCAGCCAGCCAAACCGCGCCGCCCACGGCGCGTAGCGCGGCAGGTAAGCGATCAAGCGATCCTGCAAGCGCAGGCCGTGACGCTTGCGGTAGTGATGCAGAAATTCCACTTTCATTTTGGCCATGTCGACGCCGGTCGGGCATTCGCGCTTGCAGCCTTTGCACGACACGCACAATTCCATGGTTTCGTACATCGCCTGTGAAACGAATGCGTCGTCGCCCGGAGCCATCGCGAGCTGGCCGGACAACGCGAGCCTGAGCGTATTGGCGCGGCCGCGCGTCAGGTGCTGCTCTTCACCGGTGGCGCGGAACGACGGGCACATCGTCCCGGCGTCGAACTTGCGGCAATGGCCGTTGTTGTTGCACATCTCGACTGCTTTATCGAAGCCGCCCCATTCGGACCAGTCAAGCACCGTATCGATTTTTTTGGCGTGATAGCCGGGCTTGAAACGGAACAGCGAGCGGTCGTCCATTTTTGACGGGCGCACGATTTTCCCGGGATTCATGAGCCCGCGCGGGTCGAAGATGTCCTTGATTTCCTCGAACGCGGCAGCGATGCGCGGACCGAACATCGGCGCGATCCACTCCGAGCGCACGAGTCCGTCGCCATGCTCGCCGGAATACGCGCCCTTGTACTCGCGCACAAGTTCGGACGCTTCTTCCGCGATCGAGCGCATTTTGGGCGCACCGTCTTCACGCATGTTCAGGATCGGCCTGACATGCAGGCAGCCGACTGATGCATGCGCATACCAAGTGCCGCGCGTGCCGTGCTTTTCAAAGACGCGCGTGAGCCGGGCAGTGTATTCGGCGAGATGCTCGAGCGGCACGGCGCAATCCTCGATGAACGACACCGGCTTGCCGTCGCCTTTCATCGACATCATGATGTTGAGGCCTGCTTTGCGCACTTCCCAGAATTCACGCTGCAACGCGGCGTCGGTGATTTCGACGACGCTGCCGGGCAGTCCCAGGTCGCCCATCAGCTCGACCAACTGCTTCAATTTAGCGACCTGTTCGTCGAGATCGTCGCCGGCGAATTCGACCAGCAGGATTGCATCCGGGTCGCCGCGCACGCAACGGTCGACGATCGGACGGAATGCGGGATTCGCGCGCGCGAGTCCGATCATTGTGCGATCGACGAGCTCGACTGCGGTCGGCTTTAATTTAACGATGTGCTGCGGCGCTTCCATCGACTGGTAAAACGTCGGGAAATGACAGATGCCGAGCGTCTTGTGCCTCGGCAGCGGTGACAGATTCAGATGCAGGCGCCGCGAGTACGCGAGCGTGCCCTCCGAGCCGACGAGTAAATGCGCCATGTTATGGCCGGCGCCGTTGACCGAATCGAGGTTGTAGCCGCCGACGCGACGCAGCACTTTCGGGAAGCGATGCTCGATTTCCTCGGCTTCGCGCGCTGCAATCGCGCGGATCTTTTTGACGAGACTCAGGTAGCCTTGAGGCGCATCGAGCTTTTCAAGATCCGCCGGCACTTCCCCGAAATTGAATTCGGCGCCGTCCGCGAGCACTGCGTCGATCGCGCGCACGTTGTGCACCATGTTGCCATAGCGGATCGAGCGCGAGCCGCAACTGTTGTTGCCCGCCATGCCGCCGAGCGTCGCCTGGGCGCTCGTCGACACGTCAACCGGGTACCATAATTTGTGCGGCTTAAGAAACGCATTCAATTGATCGAGCACGACACCGGGCTGCACGCAGACGGTCGCCGCTGCCGCGTCGAACGACACGATCCCGTTCAGATATTTGCTGTTGTCGATGACCAGCGCCGCGCCAACCGTCTGGCCGCATTGCGACGTGCCGCCGCCCCGGGGCAATACCGCGATTTTTTCCTCGCGTGCAATTTGTAAAGTGATCTGCGCGTCGCTCTCGGTTTTCGGAATCACGACGCCGACCGGTTCGATCTGGTAAATCGACGCATCGGTCGAATAACGGCCGCGCGAATACGCATCGAACAGCACTTCACTCTGCGTTTCGCGTTTGAGCCGGCGCGCAAGGGGACTCGCGCTTGCGCTTGGATGGAGCTTGATGGTTGAGGTCGTCATGGGAACAATGATTATTCGCGGGTTGACGCCCCTCTGCAACTTAACTAATCTGCCTGTCCTATTGATTTTGTCGCGAGGCCGCCATGACCGCCATCAACGGACGCCATTTTCTGCAGATTCCGGGCCCGACCAACGTTCCCGATCGTGTATTGCGGGCAATCGATAACGCGACCATCGATCATCGCGGCGCGGACTTTCAAAAGCTCGGCCAGGAAGTGCTCGCCGGAATGAAGCACGTGTTCAAAACCAAATCGCCGGTCGTCATATTCCCGGCGTCCGGAACGGGCGCATGGGAAGCGGCGCTGGTCAACACGCTGTCGGCAGGCGATCACGTGTTGATGTGCGAGACCGGGCACTTTGCGACGCTGTGGCACACGATGGCGAAGAAGCTCGGCCTGGTGCCTGAATTTATCGACGGCGACTGGCGGCACGGCGCCGATCCGGCGGCGATCGAAGCGCGGCTTGCGGCCGACACCAAACATACGATTAAAGCCGTGTGCGTCGTGCACAATGAAACGTCGACCGGCGTGACCTCGCGCATCGGCGAAGTGCGCAAAGCAATCGACCGCGCGAAACACCCGGCGCTTTATCTCGTCGACACGATTTCATCACTGGCGTCGATCGATTACCGCCACGACGAATGGGGCGTCGACGTCACCGTCGCCGGGTCGCAGAAAGGGCTGATGCTGCCGCCCGGACTTTCGTTCAATGCGGTCAGCGACAAGGCGATCGCCGCCGGCAAAACTTCCAAACTGCCAAAGTCGTACTGGAGCTGGGAAGAGATGCTCGGACCGAACAAAACCGGGTTTTTCCCCTATACGCCGGCAACCAATCTGCTTTACGGCTTGCGCGAAGCGCTCGACATGCTGCGCGAAGAAGGCCTCGACAACGTATTCGCGCGTCACGACCGCCACGCCGAAGCGACGCGTCGCGCGGTGCGCGGGTGGGGGCTTGAAATTCTATGTTTGAATCCCGCCGAGTACTCGAGCGCGCTGACGGCGGTGCTGATGCCGGACGGGCGCAATGAGGCGGAATTCCGCAAAACCGTGCTCGACAAATTCAACATGTCGCTCGGCAGCGGCCTGGGCAAAGTCGCGGGCAAGGTTTTTCGCATCGGACACTTGGGCGACTTCAACGATTTGATGCTCGCCGGGACACTCGCCGGCGTTGAAATGGGTTTGGCAGTCGCGGGCGTGCCGCATAAGAAGGGCGGCATCGACGCCGCGATGGAATATCTCGTCTCGACTAAGACCGCGAGCGCCAAACAGCCCGCAAAGTTAAGCGTCGCCTGATCTACCGGCGGTTCGCGGGCGGCGTACACGTACCGACCCTACGTGAGGAGAGTCGTGAATTTACTGAAGATCGGCGTGGCTGCGTGCTGCGTCATCGCACTTAACACGCTTAACGCACATGCTCAAAACAGCACGCGCGATACCGCCTTTCCGACCAAGCCGATTCGTTTCGTTGTGCCGTTTGCCCCGGGTGGCGGCACCGATATCGTTGCGCGCCTGATTGCGCAGCGGTTGAATGACGGCTTGGGCCAGCCGGTTGTCGTCGACAATCGCGGCGGCGCGGGCTGCACGCTCGGCAGCGACATCGTATGTAAAGCACCGCCCGACGGCTACACGCTGCTGCTCGGCAATATTAGCCTCGCGTTCAATCCCTGGTTGTACAAGTCGCTGCCTTATAACGCGCTCAAGGATCTGGCGCCCGTATCCATGGTGGCGGTGCAGCCGAATATCGTGGTCGTCCATCCGTCGGTGCCGGCCAAGTCCCTGAAGGAATTTATTGAATACGCGCGTGCGAACCCGGGCAAGCTGTCGTTTGCATCCGCGGGCGCGGGCTCGGGCACGCATCTCGCCGGCGAAATGCTGAAAGACCGCCTCAAGATCGACATGGTCCATGTCCCTTATAAAGGCACGGGGCCCGCCATCATCGATTTGATCGGCGGCCAGGTGCAGGTGCTGATTTCAACTTTCGCGTCCGCGTTGCCGCACGTCAAAAGCGGCCGCCTGCGTGCGCTCGGGGTCACGAGTGCCAAGCGCTCGCCGGCGACGCCCGACGTGCCGACACTCATGGAAGCCGGCGTGCCCGATTACGATTACAGCACGTGGTATGCGCTCTTCATGCCCGCCGGCACGCCGCCGACAATCATTGGAAAAGTGAATGGCGTTACGCGTCAGGCGCTCGCCGCCGAAGACATCAAGCAAAAGTTCGACGCGCAAGGTGTCGAGCCGTGGTCGAACACCCCGGCGGAGCTCGCTGCATACTTTCGCGCTGAGACCGACAAGTGGGGCAAGGTCGTGCGCGCCGCCAACATTCCGCCATTGTGAAAACCGTGATGAACGCGCGAAGCAGAACTGGTCCCGGGCTATGATAGAGTTTCGCGCCTGATTGTCGAACATCGCGCGAATCGTCATTCGCGCCGGAAAAAGCGAGGAGAGCAAATCATGGGGCTGCGCGAACGCATCGGGGTCGATCTGGGCGGCCGCGTCAAACTCGAAGACGGCATCGAGTGGGCCGCGCAGCACGGCGTTCGTTATATCGATATCCAGCTCGACACCGCGGCCAATGCGGTCACTGCGTTCGACGACCGCCGGGCCGAGGGCGTGCGCAAACTGGCGGCCGAACGCGGCATCACGCTCGGGCTGCACACGTTATCCGCGGTCAACGTCGCGGAGTATTCGCCGTATGTTGCCGATGCCGTCGATGCATATCTGAAAAGTTACATCGATATTTATCCGAAGCTCGGCGCGCAGTGGATCGTCGTGCATGCCGGCTATCATTTTACGTCGGACATCGACATGCGCATGGAAGCCGGATGCGCACGCTTGCAGCGCATGGTCGACTACGCCGAAAAAAAGGGCGCGGTGCTGTATCTCGAGAATCTCAATAACGAGCCGGCAGACGCCGAAGTGCATTACCTCGCGCACACGGTCGACGAGTGGATGTACTACTTCGACCGCATCAATTCGCCGAATTTCCGCATGTCGTTTACGGCCAACCATGCACACCTCGTGCCCGACGGCGTTGACGGCTTCATCGACGCAATCGACTTCACCCGCGTCGGCGAAGTGCGGCTCGCCGATTGCAGGCGGCTCGGCAAGGAAGAGCACCTGATACCGGGCGCCGGCGATCTCGACTTTGGCAATATGTTCAAGCGGATCGAAAGCAAGGGGTTCAAGGGTCATTACATGAATGCGTTCGGCACGCTCGACGAGATGCTCGCCGGCCGTGAATACCAGCTCGGCAAAGCGCGCGCGGCAGGCGTCGCCGTCCAGGCATGAATCTGTCGTCGCTCTTGGTCGCGGGCTGTTGCGTCGGTATCACCACGGCGCACGCGGCGGTGGTCGACGGGCATTTTCCGCTCAAGCCCGTGCGACTGATCGTGCCGCAAGGCGCGGGCGGGCAAAACGACATTCAGGCGCGCCTCATCGCGCAAAAAATTTCCGATGCGTTCGGCCAGCCGGTGGTTGTTGATAACCGGCCGGGCGCTGCGGGCGCCATTGGCTTTGAGATTTCGGTCAAGGCGCCTGCGGACGGCTACACACTGCTGCTCGGCTCGATCAGCACGCTCGCCGTGCTGCCGTCGATGCCGAACAAACCCAACTACGATGTGCTCAAGGACTTTGCGCCGGTCACGCTGATCTCGACTTCGCCGTACGTGCTGGTTGTTCACCCGTCGGTGCAGGCGCAGTCGGTGAAGGAACTGGTGGCGCTCGCCAGAGCGCGCCCGGGCACGCTCACCTATGCGTCGAGCGGAACCGGCAGCGGCCTGCATCTCGCCACCGAGTTGTTCAAATCGAAAGCCGGCATCGACATGGTGCACGTGCCGTATAGAGGTTCGGGGCCCGCCACCATCGAACTCGTTGCCGGCCAGGTCCTCGTAATGTTCAACAATATCCTGCCGGCCGTGCCGCAGATCAAAGCGGGCCGCCTGCGCGCGATCGCGGTGACCACCGCCAAGCGCTCGGCGGCGATGCCGGAGCTGCCAACGATTGCCGAATCCGGCTATGCCGGATACGAAGCAAGTTCGTGGCAGGGCATCGTGACGATCGCTGGCACGCCGCAGCCTGTGATGCGGCGATTGCACGCCGAGATCGTCAAAGCATTGCAATCGCCCGAAGCCAAAAGTCAGATCGGTGGTCAGGGCAGCGAAATCGTCGCCAACACGCCGCGGGAATTTTCGGGTTTCATCCAGGAAGAACTCGACAAATGGTCGAAAGTCATAAAAACAGCTGCGATACGCGCCGATTGAAGCAATCCGATTTACCCGTTTTAGCCAAGGAGAACTGCATGAAAATAATATTCGCCAGCCTGGTCGCCGGCCTTTCAGCAATGCTCGCCGCCGGCGCATCCGCGCAGCAGTATCCGACCAAGCCCATACGGTTGCTGGTCGGCTTCGCGCCCGGCGGCGGCACCGATATCGTGGCGCGCGTCGTCGGCCAGAAATTGTCGGAGTGGTGGGGCCAGCAAGTCATCGTCGAAAACCGCGCCGGCGCGACCGGCACGATCGCCGCGGACTTTGTCTCGAAAGCCGCGCCCGACGGGTATACGCTCCTGATGGGCCACGTTAATTCAAACGCCATTGCGCCGACGCTGTTCAAAAAATTGCCGTACGACGCGGTCAAGGATTTTGCCTCGATTACCTACATCGGCTACGTGCCGAATGTGCTCACCGTGCATCCTTCGCTGCCGACCAGATCAGTCAAAGATGTGATCGCGCTCGCCAAGGCGCGGCCCGGCCAGTTGACGTGCGCGTCTTCGGGCACCGGCAGCACCCAGCACCTTGCACTCGAGATGTTCATGACGCTGACCGGTGTCAAAATTATCCATGTGCCGTACAAAGGCAGCGGCCAGGCGATCGTCGATCTGGTCGCCGGCCAGGTGCAAATGAACTTCGACACCATGCCGCCGGTCATCGATCACATCCGCAGCGGACGCCTGCGCGCGCTGGCGGTCACGACGCCGAAACGCGCTTCACAACTCGCGGACATTCCCACGCTCGAGGAAACCGGCCTCAAAGGTTTTGAAATGACGAACTGGTATGGAATTGTTGCGCCGGCGAATGTGCCGCGAGACATCATTACCAAGGTCAATGCGGACATCAATAAAGCATTGCAGGACCCGGGCGTGCGCAAGCGGCTCGTCGAAGTGGGCACCGAAATCAGCGGAGGCACACCTGAATCGTTCGATACTTTCGTCAAAACCGAAATCGCGAAATATACGAAACTGGTCAAAGCGGCGAACGTTCAGCTCGACTGACGCCGCCGCCGCCACCGTTATCGGGAGAACCCGCATGAAATTAAGTTCGCCTCTGATTATTGCCCTGTGCATGTGCTGCGCCGCAGGGACTGTATCGGCGCAGGCCTATCCGACTAAACCGATTCGCATGCTGATCGGTTTTCCGCCGGGCGGCGGCACCGACATCGTCGGCCGCATCGTCGCGCAAAAGCTCGGCGAGGCGCTTGGCCAACAGGTAATCGCCGACAATCGCGGCGGCGCGAGCGGGCAGCTTGCGGCCGAACTCGTGTCGAAAGCCGCACCCGACGGATATACGATCATGATGGCGCACATCGCCGCCATTTCGATCCTGCCGTCGCTCGTTTCCAAGCTGCCGTACGATGCGCAAAAAGATTTTGCGCCGGTATCGCTATCGGCCATCGGCCCTAACCTGCTCGTCGTGCATCCATCGGTGCCGGCCAAAAATGTGAAGGAGCTCATCGCGCTCGCGAGATCGCGGCCCGGCCAGCTCCAATACGCGTCACCCGGCGCCGGCACGGTGCAGCATCTTGCCGGCGAGTTGTTCAAATTGCAGGCGCGCGTCGACATCCTGCACGTGCCGTACAAGGGCAGCGGGCAGTCGATCGTCGACTTGATCGCGGGTCACGTACATATGGATTTCGATTCGGTGCCGCCGGTCATCAATCATGTTCGGCAGGGCAAGCTGCGCGCGCTCGCGGTGACATCGGCGAAGCGTTTTTCATTGTTGCCCGACATGCCGACCATCGAGGAAGCGGGCGTGCCCGGTTTCGACATGAGCACGTGGTGGGGTATCGTCGCGCCCTCCGGTGTCAGCAAGGACATCATCGCCCGGCTGAATGGCGAAATGATCAAAGCGATTCGCCAGCCCGACGTGAAAGAAAAAATTGCGGGTGTCGGCGCCGAAACCGTTGGCAATACACCCGAAGAGTTCGCCGCTTATATCCGCACCGAAACGGAAAAATACGCGCGCATCGTCAAAGCCGCCAGCATCCGCTTAGACTGATCGAGCGAGCATGACACCGGTGCTTTTATCGCGCGACGGCGTTATCGCGACCGTCAGGCTCAACAATCCGGCGCGGTTGAACGCGCTGAATAAACCGATGTGGCAGGCGCTCGGCGATACGATGCGAACGCTTTCCGCCGATGACAATCTGCGCTGCGTCGTGCTGCGCGGTGCCGGCGAAAAAGCGTTCGCTGCGGGAGCCGACATCGCGGAATTCGCGACCGAGCGTGCGAATGCGAAACAAGCACGCGGCTATGGCGAACTCATCCACGCAACGATGCAGGCGGTTGCCCATTGCCGCCATCCGGTCGTTGCGATGATCCAGGGCGCGTGCGTCGGCGGCGGACTCGAGATTGCGGCGATGTGCGACCTGCGCATCTGCGGCGCTTCAAGCCGGTTCGGCGTGCCGATCAAAAATCTCGGGCTCACGATGGGCTATGGCGAACTGCAAGGTATGCTCGCACTTGTCGGTCGCGCGGTGGCGCTTGAGATTTTGCTTGAAGGTCGCGTGTTCGACGCGTCCGAAGCGCTGCACAAGCGGCTGGTTAATCGGGTTGTCGCCGATGCCGAGGTCGAACGCGAAGTTTATGCCCTTGCAGCGCGCATCGCGGCCGGCGCGCCGCTGGTCGCGCGCTGGCACAAGCAATACATCGAGCGATTGTCGGTCACGGCGCAGGTTCCTCCCGCCGTTTGGGACGAAGGTTACGCGTGCTTCGACACGGCCGATTATCAAACCGGCGTGGCCGCGTTCCTGGCAAAACAAAAACCACGTTTCGAAGGGCGCTGACCGCCCCGAGGCCGCGTTTCTCCACTGATTGAGGCGGCGATTCAGCCCTTATAATCGCCGGACGGGCATTGAAGGGGATTCTGTGCGTACCTCGCTGCTGCTGCTGTGTTTGTTGATTTCAAGCGTCGTTCAGGCTGCGCCTGACTACGCACGCGAAGAGCGCTGGGCCGCCGAGATTACGCCGGCGCTGGTCGTCGGCGACGCGGTATACCTCGAGCAAAAAAGCGGCCACAAATTCCTCGCGCTTTACACGGAAGCGCCCAAATCCCGGGGCGCGGTCATCGTCGTCCATGGTATGGGCGTGCATCCCGACTGGGCACTGATCGGCGCGCTGCGCAGCGGGCTCGCAGACACGGGTTACACGACATTATCCGTGCAGATGCCGGTACTCGCGGCGAGCGGCCTCGGCGAAGAATATCCTGCGCTGTTTCCGGACGCTGCTGAAAGGATTGCGGCCGCGGTCGGCTTTTTGCGCAGTAAGGGAGATCAGCAAATCACCCTGGTCGCGCACAGCATGGGCGCGCGCATGGCCAACTATTTCCTGACGCAGAGCGCAACGCCGGGCATCGCTGCCTGGGTGTCCATCGGCATCAGCAATGGAGAATTTGCCGAGCCGGCCAAATTGCATTTGCCGATCTTCGATCTCTACGCCGAGCGCGATTTTGCGCCGATTCGCCAGAAAGCCGAGGCGCGAGCCGCGGTACTGCGCAAGCTGAAAGGCTCGGCGCAAATCGAAGTCGCGGGCACCGATCATTATTTCGCGGGCAGCGAAACCGAACTCGTCAAACAAGTGCGCCAGTTTTTAGACCGCCGGCCGCAAAGCAACTGACGTGATGAACGACCACGTCGAAGCCGCCATTTATATCGTCGGTGACGACGGCCCCTTTTTCGAAGCGGCACATGAATCGCTTGCGGCGGCGGGATATCGCGTCATCTTTCAGGCTGACGCCGAATGCATGCTCGCATGCCGGAATATCAAGCAGCCGGGTTGCGTGGTCTCCGAAATTCACCTCAATGGCATGAGCGGTCTCGCGTTTCAGAAGGAACTCAAGCGGCGCGCGCCCGATTTCCCGCTTATCTTCGTCACCTCGCACGCGAGCGTGGCGTCCGCCGTCGCCGCCATGCGAGGAGGCGCGGCCGACTATCTGGAAAAACCGGTTGGCGCGGATGTGCTACTCGCGGCGATTGAGAAGGCGCTGAAGGTTGAACGGCTGCGCCGGCGCGAGCATGAGAAAAAACTTGCAGTCGCCGCGTCTCTCGACAAACTGACCTCGCGCGAGCTGGAGATCATGCGGTTCGTCATCGCCGGCAAAATGAACAAGACCATTGCTGACGAATTGTGCATCAGCATTAAAACCGTCGAAGCGCACCGCGCGCGAGTCATGCAAAAAGCGGGCGTCGATTCGGTCGCCGCGCTGGTTCGGCTGGCACTGCAAACCGAGACTTTCGCTCATCTGCGCTAGCCTCGCCGACGTCGCCCGGCGCGCGCTTTATTCTTACTCAATGCTTACGAAAACGGCGCGAAATCACGGTATTAGAGCGGTCTCTCAGGGTTATCCCTAATAGCTGTACGGGCACGGCGACGGCTATCGTCAAGCGCACATAGAGAGCGTTGGGTATGACATTTGTCACATCCGATTAAATAATAAATAAGCCGCATCTTTATGGCGGGCGTCATATCGTCACCGCACACCAAAGGAGGAAGTCGATGAACGCAAATGCCGGAGCCGCAACCGCCAGCGATTTAAAACCGGAAGAGAAGCGCGTCATATTCGCGTCTTCGCTGGGTACCGTATTCGAATGGTACGATTTTTATTTGTATGCGACGCTCGCGCCATTTTTCGCGGCGCTGTTTTTCCCGAAGGGAAACGACACCGCGGCGCTGTTGTCCGCGTTCGCGACTTATGCAGCCGGCTTTCTCGTGCGTCCGTTTGGCGCACTCGTGTTCGGCCGCGTCGGCGACATCGTCGGGCGCAAATACACATTTCTGGTCACCATCGTTTGCATGGGCGCTGCGACGTTCGCCGTCGGCTTGTTGCCAACCTATGAGTCAATTGGCTGGTTAGCGCCGATTTTGCTCGTCACGCTGCGCCTGATACAAGGCTTGGCGCTGGGCGGTGAATACGGCGGCGCAGCGACGTATGTCGCGGAGCACGCGGCAGAAAACCGGCGCGGATACGACACAAGCTTTATTCAGACCACGGCAACATTGGGCTTCTTCCTCGCGCTGATGGTCATTCTTGGCTGCCGCGTCGGCATGGATGCCAAGGACTTCGCGCAATGGGGCTGGCGCGTGCCGTTCCTCGTATCGTTGATCCTGCTGGTCTTCTCGGTCTACATTCGGTTAAAGTTGAACGAGTCACCGGTCTTCGAGAAAATCAAAAGCGAAGGCAAGACATCGAAAGCGCCGCTCACCGAAAGCTTCGCTAACTGGAGCAACGGCAAGATAGTACTGCTCGCGCTGGTCGGCGCCACGGCGGGTCAGGGCGTCGTGTGGTACACCGGTCAGTTCTACGCACTTTTCTTCCTGATCATCACGCTCAAGCTCGATTTCCAGAGTGCGTACATTCTCATCGCCATTTCCCTCGTGATCGGCACGCCGCTCTTCGTTTTCTTCGGCTGGCTTTCGGACCGCATCGGCCGGAAAAATATCATCATGGCGGGTTGCCTGCTGGCGATACTCACTTACTTTCCGCTGTTCAAGGCACTCACGCACTATGTGAACCCGCAGCTCGAAGCGGCGACGGCGAAGACTCCGATCACGGTCGCGGCCAAGGACTGCAACTTCCACATTTTTGTCGGCCCGTGGTCGAAGTTCAGTGATTGCGACAAGGCGAAAGACTTCCTGACCAAACAGGGCATATCGTTCAAGTCGACTGACCTGCCTGCGTCGTCGTCGGATACGATCGTCACCAAGATAGGCGATACCGAGCTCAAAGGTTTTGACGCCAAGGTCTATGGCGAAACGTTGAAAGCGGCGGGTTTCCCCGCATCCGCTGACAAAGCGCAGGTCAACTGGTTCATGACCGAGCTGATACTGGTCATCATGGTCGTTTACGTGACGATGGTTTATGGACCGATCGCGGCTTTCCTCGTCGAATTGTTCCCTGCGCGCATCCGCTACACATCCATGTCGTTGCCATATCACATCGGCAACGGCTGGTTTGGCGGCATGTTGCCGCTGCTCGCAACGGCGATGGTGGCGGCATCGGGCGATATCTATTACGGGCTCTGGTATCCAATTGTCGTGGCGGGCATCACCCTGGTCGTTGGGACGTTATTTTTGAAAGAGACCAAGGACCATAAGGTCCGCGTCGACCTCTGACCCGTCCGTCAATAATCAAAATTTCGCCCGGCACATGCCGGGCGTTTTTTTGTGGCCAACCTTTTTCTGTGCCACGCCTTTCGTTTTAACCTTACTTGGCGCGAGGGTCGGTTCGCCAGGCGTTCTATGCGCGGCGACGCCTTGACTGCCCGCTTCGGGTTTTCGCAAAAATACCCGCGTTTTCAGGCGTTTATGCTGGACTCAGCTTTAATCTAGCGTAGACCCGCACGCTGCTTTGTTGCACGGGTAAAAGGGTGACATAAGTCACACTGGTGTAATATGCGTGTCGCATTTACCGCATCGTGAACAGCAAATCGCCGCGCTTCGATTGACGCGCGGTTTTTTTGTGGACTTTTATTGCTGATGGAAGCATCGACGACCAGGATCGCTGCCGGCTTCATCGCTGCTTTTGCGCTGCTTGCGCTGAATGCATTGGTGTCATACACCACGCTCGGCAATCTCGTCACCGCAAACCGTCTCGTCGCCAACTCGGAACAATGCCTGCGGCTGCTCGTCGAACTGCGCGCCGGCTTGAGCGATGCCGAAACAGGCCAGCGCGGGTTTCTTATTTCAGGCGATGAACGCTATCTCGAGCCGTACGCCAACGCGCGCCCTGTCGTTACCTCGCGCCTGAACGAATTATTGCGTTTGAATTCGGACGACACCGAACGCGCCGCGCGGCTTGCTTCTCTCGAGCCGCTGGTCATCAAACGCATGCAGCAGTTGATCGATGCCATTGCCGCTCGCCGTGATCGCGCACCTGCGGCCGCGATATCGGCGGCGAACG
>JAQGMI010000020.1 GCA_028292435.1 Betaproteobacteria bacterium | reverse complement strand
CGATGATGCAAATAACGGGAGCCGGGGAGCCCAGCTCCCGCTCAAGCAACTGCCGTTACTTCTTCTTAGCTGCTTTCTTTTTCTTTGCTTTTTTCTTCGCTGCCATGGTTCATCTCCTTACGAGTGGTTTAATTAACTACAAGTGCATACGACAGGTACTGCTGCACTCCCAAATCATCGTGCACGATGCTGCTTGTGATTCGCATTCTGTTTCCAAAATACGATTACGATGCTTGGTGCGCCAATTCTAAGCTACCTATAAAAAAAAATGCAACATTTTTGTAAAAAATTTTGGGCGAGTGTGGTAGGGATGCTGCACGTATGCCGTCGGGATTATCGCGATGGCAGTGAACATCGTCGCGAATTTTTTTCACTCGCGCATGTTCGAATCATCGTTCGATGCGTATAAACGTGATGAAGCGATGAAATTTCGACAGTTTTAGCGATTGTTTAAGGTAACAAACGTTCGGAAGAGAATAGTTGCGCGACATTTTCGCGTTCGCGAATCAAATGCATTTCGTTTCCGCTGACCATGACTTCGGCCGCGCGTGGTCGCGTGTTGTAATTCGAACTCATCGTCATGCCGTACGCACCGGCAGACATGATTGCTATCAGATCACCTTCGGTCAGGCTCAAGTCGCGGTCGCGGCCCAGAAAATCTCCGCTCTCACAGATAGGCCCGACGATTTCATAGCGGCGTGTCGGTGTGCGCCGCGGCGCGACCGCCTGGATATCGTGCCATGCATCGTACAGAGCGGGACGAATTAAGTCGTTCATCGCTGCATCGATAACGGCGAAATTGCGGTCCGCGCCGTGCTTCAGGTGTTCCACTCGAGAAAGCAAGACGCCGGTGTTGCCGACCAGCGAACGGCCCGGCTCAAACATGATTGTCTGCTTACGATCGCCCATGCAGGTCGTGAGCGCACGAATGTACTCGGCTATCGGCGGTGGTGTTTCGTCGCGATACCGGATGCCGAGACCGCCGCCGACGTCGATATGCAAGATCTCAATGCCGGCAGTCGCAAGCCGATCAACCAGATCCAGTAATTTTTGCAGTGCAGCGATAAACGGCGGGATTTCGGTGAGCTGCGAACCAATATGGCAGTCGATGCCGACGACGCGCAGGTGTTTCATTCCCGCTGCTTGCTTATAAAGCGGTAACGCGGCACTGAAAGGGATGCCGAATTTATTGTCCTTGAGGCCGGTTGCAATATAAGGATGCGTTTTGGCGTCTACGTCCGGATTCACGCGCAAGCTGACCGGCGCGACCCGGCGCATTTCGCCCGCGATCCGATTGACGCGCGCAAGCTCATCTTCGGATTCGACGTTAAAACATAGGATCCCGGCATCCAGCGCGGTGCGTATCTCTTCAACGGTCTTGCCAACACCGGAAAAAACGATTTTATGGGGATCGCCGCCCGCCGCGAGCACCCGTGCAAGTTCACCACCCGATACGATGTCAAAGCCGCTGCCCAGCTTCGCGAGTACACTGAGTACGGCGATGTTGGAATTCGCTTTTACCGCATAGCAGATCAGGTGATCACGATGCACGAGCGCTTCATCGTAAGCGCGATAGGCCGACTCGAGTGCTGAACGGGAATAAACGTAGCAGGGGGTGCCAAACTGAGCGGCGATGCGATCGAGCGAAACGCCCTCCGCGTGTAGGGTCTCGTTTCGATATGCGAAGTGGCTCACTTCGGGGGAGCGCTTTTGTCTTCGGCTTGAGTGTCCGGGACAGGCGAAATTGCAGCCGGCTGTCCGGCTGGGGGTTTGGGTGCGGGCAGGTAAAGAGGCCCTTTGAGCCCACAACCGGCGAGCATTGACGTGAAGATCAGTAACAAGACGAGTTTACGCATGATTTTTTTGCGCTTTATGTGCTCAAGAATAGTAGCACAGTGCCTCCAGCGCGAACTCAGGCCAGCAAATAATGATGACTCTCGCGGCGCAGCGCTTGCCTGCGTTCCTTGTAATCGGGCATGACCAACTCAACCCGGCGCCAGAAACGCGGTGAATGATTGGCCTCGTGCAAATGCGCAAGCTCATGTACGACTACGTAATCGATCATCGCGGGCGGCGCCTGGATTAAACGCCAGTTCAGATGAACGCGGCCGTCAGGGTGACAGGAGCCCCAGCGCGTCTTCGCATTCGACAATCTGATCCGCGGCATGCGCACGTCGAGAACCGTCGAAAAATGCGCGGCACGCTGCTCGAACCAGACTTGTGCGGTTTCCCGCAACCATGCGGTGACCTGTTCCTTGAGCGCGACGGGATCTGCGGCGCCGGCAACTACGCACAGGTGATCGCCGACTCGGGTAGTCGCCGTAATCGAGTGATCAGGGGTCAGCACAAGCGGCGTGCCCAACGTCATGATGGCCGCCCCAGGTTCCCATGCGAATGGGGGCGGCCGGCGTGCATTCCATTCGGCGAGCTTCCGCGCGATCCAGTTCGCGTGGCGAATAAGCAGCGCCTCTACTCGTGACTGCGATGCACGCGACGGCGCACCGACTCGTAACCCGTTTTCGTCCACCGTCAATGTGATGCTGCGCCGCCGCGTACTGCGTTTCAACGTGTAGTCGATCGCGATGCCGTCGTGGAGGAATCGCTCGAGCGTGGCGGCTGTCGACGGCGCGTTGTCGCGCATGTCCAGCAATGAGAGCACGCGTTTAAACACTTTCCAGCCGTCTCATCTCCGCTTCGATCCACGTTTCAACTTCACGTGTGACGCCGTCCGCCTTTTTACCCTTGGTATCGATTGCTTTGCCGATACTGACCGTGATCGTGCCTGGAAACTTGCGAAACGCGTGACGCCGCCAAAAATTACCTGCATTGTGCGCAACCGGCAGTACCGGCGCGCCGGCATGAACCGCAATTGCCGCGCCCCCGGTCTGATAGGTTTTGCTCGCGCCTGGCGCAACCCGCGTGCCTTCGGGAAACACGATAATCCAGAATCCGCGTTGCAGCCGCTCCTTGCCCTGCGCCAGCATCTGTTTCAAAGCGCGCATGCCGGCTTTGCGATCGATCGCGACCGGTGACACCATCGCCAGGCCCCAGCCAAAAAACGGTATCCACAAGAGTTCCCGCTTGATCACGTAAACCTGCGGCGGAAAAATCATCTGGAACGCGAGCGTTTCCCACGCCGATTGATGTTTAGATAAAACGACGCAGGCTTGCGCGGGGATATTCTCGACGCCTTCTACGCGATAACGGATGCCGCAGATGTGTTCGACGGCCCACAGCACCAACCGCGTCCAGATCGAAATGATGCGATAACGTGTAACGGCGTCGAACGGAAACGTGAGCAGTGCAATGACCGCGAAGGGCGGTGTGATGATGAGCTGGAACGCTGCAAACAGACATGAGCGCAGAACAACGCTCATTGCACGATGGCCTTCACTGCCGCATCAAGGTCGGCATAGATCCGCACATCTGGCGGTAGATTGCCCGCAGCTTTGGTTTGCATGCCTTTACCCGTCAGCACGAGGATAGCCTGCGCACTGACTTCAGCCGCCGCTTGCAGGTCGCGCAGCGAGTCGCCGATGCACGGCACGCCCGCGAGTTCAGTATTGAAACGGTGCGCGATTTCCTCGAGCAGCCCGGGCTTGGGTTTGCGGCAATTGCAGCCGGCGTCCTGGGCATGCGGACAGAAAAAAACCGCGTCAATGCGGCCGCCGACTTGCGCGAGCGCTTTATGCATTTTTTCGTGAATCGTATTCAAGGCAGCCACTTCAAACAGCCCGCGCCCGATGCCTGATTGATTGGTCGCTACCACGACGTGATAACCATCGTGATTGAGCCGTGCAATCGCTTCCAGGCTGCCCGGTATCGGCTTCCATTCGGCCGGCGATTTGATGTACTCGGCGCTGTCGAAATTGATCACGCCGTCACGGTCGAGCACCAGAAGTTTCATAAGCCGGTTTGCATCTCGATATGCTTCACGCCGCCAGCTTTGAAATATCGGCGACGCGGTTCATGCTCAGGCGCAAGTCGCTGAGCAACGCGAGGCGGTTACGCCTTAAGTCCAGGTCGTCCGCCATCACCATCACCGAGTCGAAGAAAGAATCGACCGGCGTTTTCAGTATCGCAAATGCTTTCAGATAGCCGGTGTAGTCGCCTTTTTCAAACAAAGGCGTCGCCTGTTTTACCGCCGTTGCGATTGCTTGGAACAGTTCGCGCTCGGCAGGCTCCTTGAGCTTGACAGCCTCGGCTTGCGACACGGTTTCGCCCTTGCCTTCGGCCTGTTTCAAGATATTGGCAACCCGCTTGTTGGCTGCGGCAAGGCTCGCTGCTTCGGGCAGGCTGGCAAAAGCACGCACGGCGGCCAGTTGCAACGGGACCTGGTCAAACCGGGTCGGCTGCTTCGATAACACCGATTCGACCTCGTTCGCCGTGTAGCCGCCGTCGCGTAGATAACTCCGAAGTCGTTCGAGCAGGAATGTTTGCAGATCGGCGTGCGCGTCGCCGGGCATGTTTTTCGCGAACGAGGCGAACCCCTGTGTCACCAGATCATGGACAGATACTGGCAGATTTTTTTCAATCAGGATTCGGATGACGCCGAGTGCATGGCGCCGCAATGCAAACGGATCTTTGTCGCCGGTCGGCTGCTGGCCAATGCTGAAAAACCCGCACAGCGTTTCCAGCTTATCCGCGAGCGCGAGCGAAATTGCAACGTTGTCGCCAGGCAGCGCATCGCCGGCAAAGCGCGGGCGATAATGTTGCTCAATGGCATCCGCAACCGACGTATTCTCGCCATCGGCAAGCGCGTAATAACGCCCCATCGTGCCTTGCAACTCCGGAAATTCGCCGACCATGCCTGTAATCAGATCAGCCTTGGCGAGCCACGCGGCGCGTTCGGCGAGTGCCGTATCCGCACCGAGCGAGTGTGCAATGCGGCCCGCGAGCAATTGGACGCGCTCGCCGCGTTCGAGCTGGCTGCCGAGCTTATTGTGGTACGTGACTTTCGCGAGCAAAGGCACGCGCGCTTCGAGCCGGGTCTTCTTGTCGGTTTCAAAGAAAAATCGCGCGTCGGCGAGCCGCGGCCGCACGACCCGCTCGTTGCCTTCAATGATATTGCGGGGCTCGGCGAGCCGCATATTGCTGACGATCAGGAATTTATTGACGAGCCTGCCGGCCTTGTCGAAAAGCGGAAAATATTTCTGATTTTGCCGCATGGTGAGGACCAGACATTCGGCCGGCACTGCCAGAAACTCGGCTTCGAATTCACCGACATAAACGGTCGCTTGTTCAACCAGCGCGGTGACTTCGTCCAGCAGCGGCGCATACGCCGACTCGTCGCCCAATGAAGCGCCAAGTTCTTCCGCTTTGGCCGCCAATTGCCGGGCAACGCCGGCGCGGCGTTCATCGAACGACGCGACGACGTTTCCATGCGCCGCGAGCGCTTCCTCGTAGGCATCGGCGGTTGCGATCGGGATGTCTTTCACGCCCTGAAAGCGATGACCGTGCGCAATCCGGTCTGCCTTCAGGCCAAGTGCGCTGACTGCGACCACATTCGCCCCGTGTAAAGCGATGATGCCATGCGCCGGACGCACGAAATGCACGGTGGTCGCGCCGTCGGCGAGTTGATAGCCCATCACTTTTGGGATGGGCAATTTTGCAATTGCATCTTCCAACGCCATTTGGAGCGCTGTCTGCAATGAAGCGCCGGGCACCACCTGGTTCAGAAAAACGTATTCGGCGTTGCCTTCAATTTTGCGTTCGAGCTGATCGACCGTTCCGCCGTCTTTCTCGAGCCGCTTCATCAAAGCGGCGGTCGGCGTCCCGTCGGCGCCGTAGGCGACTTTCGCCGGCATCAATTTTTTGCGCTCTACGCGGTCAGGCGCGCGCTCGACGACGTCGGCGATCTTCACGCCTAACCGGCGTGGGGTCGCATAAACGGTCGGCGCGTCGCCCTTGTCGGTTAATCCCCGCGCCGCCAGCCCCGCGGCAATGGCATGCCCGAATGCGTCGCCAAGCCGTTTGAGCGCTTTCGGCGGCAGTTCTTCCGTGAACAGCTCGACCAGAAGGTTCGCTTTCATGCGGCGTCCCGTTCGCGCAATGCCGCTTGCATGCCCGTAAGATCAACGCCGAGTTTTTCGAGTTGTCCGGGCGCGCACATCGGGAAATTTGCGCGCACGCGCGAATCGAGATAAGCCTGCGAGACGCTGCGCGCGAGATTGCGGATGCGGCCGATGTAGGCCGCACGTTCAGTCACGGAAATCGCGCCGCGTGCATCGAGCAGGTTAAACGTGTGCGCCGCCTTCAACACCATTTCGTAGCCGGGCAATGCCAGCGCGGCTGCGATCAGGCGTTTCGCTTCGCTCTCATACTGCCCGAAGTGCTCAAACAGGATCTCGGTGTTCGACGCTTCGAAGTTGTAAGTCGATTGCTCAACTTCGTTCTGATAGTAGACGTCGCGATACGTGACGCCGGGCGTCCACACGAGATCGAACACATTTTTGGCGCCTTGCAGATACATCGCAAGCCGTTCCAGGCCGTAGGTAATTTCGCCGGTAATCGGTTTGCAGTCGATGCCGCCGACCTGCTGGAAATAAGTGAATTGGGTGACTTCCATGCCGTTTAACCACACCTCCCAACCCAGGCCCCAAGCGCCAAGCGTTGGATTTTCCCAGTCGTCCTCGACAAAACGGATGTCATGCGCTTGCGGATCGATGCCAAGCGCGACCAATGAGCCGAGATACAGATCGAGAATATCGAGCGGTGAAGGTTTCAGCACGACCTGATATTGATAATAGTGCTGCAGGCGATTCGGATTTTCGCCGTAGCGGCCGTCTTTGGGACGGCGCGACGGTTGTACGTACGCCGCGCGCCACGGCTCGGGACCGATCGCGCGTAAGAAAGTCGCTGTGTGCGAAGTGCCGGCGCCGACTTCCATGTCGTACGGCTGCAGCAGCGCGCATCCCTGCTCGGCCCAGTATTGCTGAAGCCGCAGTATGAGTTGCTGAAAAGTCAGCATGGGTTCGTGTCGCGCTAAGCTATTGGCAAGTCGCGAATTTTACTGGTTCCCCGCCGTGCTAGCCACCCTGCGCTAAGAACCAGCAACAGGGAAAACGCGACGATGGGAAAGTTTCCCCACCGGACGAACGGCGTTGCGCCGGCGTAACCCTGAACTTCGCCGTTGACCGTCGCGCGTTCGAATTCGGGCGCCGCTTTGATTACCTCGCCGCGTTGGTCGATGATCGCGGTCATGCCGGTATTCGTGGCGCGCAGCATATAGCGCCCGGTCTCGAGTGCGCGCGTTTGCGAAATTTGCATATGCTGGCGCGGCGCGACGGAGCGCCCGAACCACGCGACGTTGCTGACGTTCACGAGCAGGGATGCTTCAGGCAACTGCCGGATAATTTCGGCGCCGAACACATCCTCGTAGCAAACATTCACGGCAACGCGCTGGCCGGCTACGTCCAGCGGCTGCTGGGTGTGCGCGCCGCGCGAAAAATCGAGCAACGGTATTTGCACGACATCGAAGAACCAGCCGAACAGCGGCTTTAGCGGAATGAATTCGCCGAACGGGACGAGATGCGATTTGCGATAAGTCTGGCTCGGCGCCATGCCGAACGACTGCACGCTGTTGTAGTAATCCCGTGAACTCGTGAGTTCCGGTACGCCGACGAGCACATCGCCGCCATTGCTGCGTGCATGTGCGGCAAGTGTGTCGAGATAGTCCTGCGGCACTTCATGCAAAAACAGCGGTAGCGCCGTTTCCGGCAACACGACGAGTTTCGCGTGGCTCGCCGTTACAAGGTCCTGATACGCCTTTAAGGTCGGCGCGACGCGATTCGGCTGCCATTTGAGGTCCTGCGGAATGTTTCCCTGCAGCAGGCTCACGCTGACCGGCGCACCGACGGGCGACGTCCATTCGACCTGCCGCAGCCCATAGCCGGCGAGCCAGATCAATACTAGGACACCGAACCAGGGCCAGCGTCGCACCGTCAGTGCGGGCGACAGCAGCATCACTAACAGTGAGGCGCTCAGCGCGATGATAAAAGTTGCGCCGTACACGCCGATGACGGGCACATATCCGGCGAGCGGGCTCGCCGGAACCTGCGAATAACCGAGCGCGAGCCATGGAAAACCCGTGAACAGCCAGCCGCGCACCCAATCGGCGATCGTCCACAACGCGGGGACCACCAGAATCGCGCCGAACGCTGGACTTAGGGTAAGCGAGCGGTACAGGTATCCGATGATCGCCGGATAAGCCGCAAGAATGCAGCAAAACAGAAGTGTGAGAAAAGCCGCGAGGACGGCTGGCATCGCGCCGAAATCGTGCAGGCTCACGTACACCCAGCTTACGCCGGACAAAAAGAAACCGAGTCCGAACACAAAGCCGATGTAAGCGGCATGGCGCGGCGAGTCCGCTCGCCGCCAAAGGACAAGCAGCACTGCCAGCATTGCAATCAATACCGGGTAATACCCGAACGGCGCAAATCCGAGTACGCCGGCGCCGCCGCAGATTGCGGCTAACGGCAGAGATCGGAAGCGAAACAGCGCGCCATAGGTGCTTGTGTTCAGCACGCGTTATTTAACGCCGGGCTTCTTTTCGACGAGCAGCAAGTGCAGGCGGCGGCTGTCGGCGCGCAACACCTTGAAATTCAGATTGTCGACGGTCAATTGCTCGCCGCGTTTGGGCATGCGACCGAATTGTCTGAGGACGAGTCCGCCGATCGTATCGTGATCCTCGTCATCGTAGCGCGTGCCGAACGTCGTGTTGAACTTGGCAATTTCAGTCACCGCCTTCACGCGCCAGGCGCCGCTTTTATCCGGAATGATGTCGTCTTCCGTTTCGTCGAAATCGTATTCGTCCTCGATGTCGCCGACGATCTGCTCGAGCACATCCTCGATCGTCACGAGCCCCGCGACGCCGCCATATTCATCGACGACAATCGCCATGTGGTTGCGATTGGCACGGAAATCCTTGAGCAGCACGTTCAATCGTTTCGATTCGGGGATGAACACGGCCGGACGCAGCATCTCGCGGACATTGAATTCTTCCTCGCCCGCGTAGTAGCGCAACAAATCTTTGGCAAGGAGGATGCCGATCACATGGTCTTTGTCGTGCTCGATAACCGGGAACCGCGAATGATTGGTTTCGATCACCAGAGGGATGAATTTGTCGGGCGGCTCGCTGATGTCGATCACATCCATCTGCGCGCGTGGAATCATGATTTCGCGCGCGTGCATTTCCGCCACCTGCAGCACGCCTTCGATCATCGACAGCGCATCGCTGTCGAGCAGGTTGCGCTCGTACGCCGAGCGCATCAGTTCGACCAGCTGCTCGCGGTCTTCCGGTTCGCGCATGAGCAGGGCGCCGACGCGCTCAAGCCAGGTAGGTTTGACGGCTTCTTCGCTCATCACGGGCGTTTCTTCGCGGTTTTGCGCGTAACTTGCGGTGCGGCGTCGCCATAAGGATCTTCAAAGCCGAGGCCGGCGAGTATGCGTACTTCAAGGCTTTCCATGCGTTTCGCCTCCGGCGCCCGCATGTGATCAAAGCCTTGCAGATGCAACATGCCATGAACGGCGAGATGCGCATAATGTGCGTCCCGGCTCACGCCTTGCAGCTTTGCCTCGCGAGCGACGACGGGCGCGCAAATCGCGATGTCGCCTTCCACGGGATTTTTCTCCGAGTAGGTAAACGTCAGCACATTCGTCGCATAGTCGCGGCCGCGGAAATCAAAATTGAGCTTGCGGGCTTCGCGTTCGCCGATAAACCGTAGCGTCACGCGCGCACTTTTACGCAGCGCGGCGCGCGCCCAACGCCTGAGTTTTGCCGGCGACGGCAGTTGCGCGCGGCGGGTGCCGTATTGAACCGTGAGCGCCAAATCAGGCGTCCGGGCCGGCTTGCGCTTTGGTATGCCGGTCATAGGCGGTAACAATACGCTGTACAAGCGGGTGGCGCACGACGTCGCTTGATTGAAAGTGAGTGAATGCAATGCCGCGCACGCGTTTCAAAACCGCGCTCGCCTCGATTAAGCCGCTTTTCTGACCGCGAGGGAGGTCGGTTTGCGTGACGTCACCAGTGACGACCGCCTTGCTGCCGAAGCCGATTCGCGTCAGGAACATTTTCATCTGCTCGGGTGTTGTGTTCTGCGCTTCATCGAGAATGACGAATGCCTGCGAGAGCGTACGTCCACGCATGAACGCGAGCGGCGCGATTTCGATCGCGCTGCGCTCGAGCTGCTTCGCAACCTTGTCGTATCCCATCAGGTCATACAGCGCGTCGTAGAGAGGGCGTAAATAAGGATCGACTTTTTGCGCCATGTCGCCAGGCAAAAATCCGAGGCGCTCACCGGCTTCGACGGCGGGGCGCACGAGCACGATGCGCTTCACGCTATCGCGTTCCAATGCATCCACCGCGCATGCAACGGCGAGATAAGTTTTGCCGGTGCCTGCAGGGCCGATTGCGAACGTAATGTCGTGCGCCAGAATTTGTTTCAAATAACCGACCTGGCGCGGCGTGCGGCCATGTAAATCCGGACGGCGGGTTTTTAGATGCGGAGCATTCGCGATGGCCGCCGGTTGCACCTGCGCGACTTCGATCAGTCCGAGCTGCACGTCTTCGACCGACAGGCTCTGTTTCGCACGGGCATAAAATTTTTCCAGCGCCTGCGCCGCAAGCTCGGCCTGCCGCGGCTGACCGCTCAGCGCAAACCGCTCGCCGCGTCGTGCGATGGTGACATCGAACGCGGCTTCAATCTGGCGCAGGTTTTCGTCGAGTACGCCGCAGAGATTGGCAAGCCGCTGGTTGTCGACCGGCTTGAATGAGACTTCAACCGGCTTCACGCGTGAACGAGGACTAATTTACCGCGCAGGGAATGCGACAACGCGGCTG
Source organism: Betaproteobacteria bacterium (assembly GCA_028292435.1). GTDB lineage: Bacteria > Pseudomonadota > Gammaproteobacteria > Burkholderiales > SG8-41 > PALSA-1004. The sequence goes on along the minus strand of JAQGMI010000020.1, from coordinate 56,086 downwards.
TGACGGTGACGTCGGCAAATTGCCCGATCAAAGATTTTGGTCCGGCGAAATTTACGATACGGTTATTGTCAGTGCGGCCGGCGAGTTCGCGCGCGTCCTTACGCGATGTGCCTTCCACCAGCACACGTTGAGTGGTCCCGGCCATCGCTTCGCTGATCAATTGAGCCTGCGCATCGAGCAACGTCTGCAGTTCGTGCAGGCGCGCGAGCTTGACGTCGTGCGGCGTGTCGTCCGCAAGTCCTGCCGCGGGTGTGCCGGGCCGCGGACTGTAGACAAAACTGAAACTTGAATCGAATACCACCTCTTCGATCAATTGCCTCGTGGCCGCAAAATCGTCGGCGGTCTCGCCGGGAAAACCGACGATGAAATCCGACGTGATTGAAATGGCCGGCCGCGCTTTGCGCAACCTGCGCACAATCGACTTGTATTCGAGCGCGCTGTACCCGCGCTTCATGCGGGTGAGCACTCGGTCTGAGCCCGCCTGCACGGGCAAATGCACGTGATTGACGAGCTGCGGCAGGCGCGCGTAAACGTCGATCAGGCGCTGCGTGAACTCGCGCGGATGCGAGGTGGTGTACCGCAGTCGTTCGATGCCGGGAATTGCCGCGACGTATTCGAGCAGCAAGGCGAGATCTGCCGGGGTGTTTTCCTGTGCTGAACTTGAGGGCGTCCCCACCGTTCCCTGATAAGCGTTGACGTTCTGGCCCAAGAGGGTGATTTCCTTGACGCCCTGCTCGGCGAGTTCGGCCACTTCGGTCAGGACGTCGTTGAGCGGACGCGAAACTTCTTCGCCGCGAGTGTAGGGAACGACGCAAAACGTGCAGTACTTGCTGCAGCCTTCCATGATCGACACGAATGCGCTGCCGCCATCTGCGCGCGCGGGCGGCAGGCGATCAAACTTTTCGATTTCTGGAAACGAGATGTCGACCTGTGGCTTGCCGGTCGCGCGGCGCGCGTCGATCATGGCCGGCAAGCGATGCAGAGTTTGCGGGCCGAACACAAGGTCGACGTATGGCGCGCGTTCGACGATGGCTGCGCCTTCCTGGCTGGCGACGCAGCCCCCGACGCCGAGAATCAGATCTGCCCGCTGCTGCTTCAGATGTTTGATGCGTCCGAGTTCGTGAAAAACTTTCTCCTGCGCTTTTTCACGCACCGAGCAGGTATTGAACAAGATCACGTCCGCGTCTTCAGGCGTCATCGTTTCGACCATGCCGTGACTGGCGCGCAGCACGTCCGCCATCTTGCCCGAGTCGTACTCGTTCATTTGGCAACCGAACGTCTTGATGTAATACTTGCTCGGCACGCGGAACCGTTTATTTCTGACCGAACTTTGCCTGTTCGGCCGGCGTCAATATGTAAATGCGCCCGATGTCGCCGTTCATGTCAGGCACGACAGCAACGTCGGCGCCGGGCGGCAACGCCGCATGAACGATAGTGCGATTGTTTTCATCGTATATGAGACCGCCGGGTGCGAGCTTCAGCTGTTTGCCGCCGATATCTATATAGGGCAGCGAATATTGCTGGGTGCCAACGGTTGCGCGTTTCGCGTTCTCCGGCAACGTGCGGAACTGCGCTTGCGCCGTGCCCGTTGCCAGTAACAAGAGGGCGAGCAAAGCCGCTGGCAACGCGGAACTAATAGCCGTGGTTGAATGCCTCAATTGGAATCTAAAGCCTTTTAAATCAGGAGTCTGCATTATAACCGAGTTGTCCGCCGGTCTCGTCGGGGCTGCGCATTATAGCCAATCATACGGGAGCGCCGCGTTCGCGCTTCGCACAAAAGAAAAGGGCTTGCGGCGCAAGCCCTTTTCTCAAGCATAGTGGTGGTGATGGGTGGAATTGAACCACCGACCTTGGCGTTATGAGTGCCACGCTCTAACCGACTGAGCTACATCACCAATTAGCGAATTTTCGTTGCCCCGAACGGACCCGTCAATCGGCAATGCGGCGCAAACGCCGGCGGGACCTGCGGCTGCGCAAATAACCTCCCATTTAAGGTTTCGGTCAGTCGCAGTGAAGGCGCCGGAGTCTAGATTTCGACCTCTGATTTGTCAAGATTTCCCGCCCATCCCCGGGCATAGACCGCCGGGCGGCGCATTTTGCGGTCTAATACTCGCACCTTTAAACTGCGCCTTCTCGTGAGCAGGATGTTTCGTTTATGGACTTCGATGTAATTGTCATCGGCGTCGGATTGGTCGGCAGCAGCTGCGCGATCGCACTTAACGCCGGCGGATTGCGGGTAGCCGTTGTCGATACACAGCGTCCACCGATCGCGTCGGCTACCGAAAGTTGGGATAGCCGGATTTACGCAATCAGCCCTGGCAGCAAAACGTTTCTGCAAGAGTGCGGCGCATGGCAACTGCTCAATGTTGCGCGCCTGTGCCCGGTCGAGAATATGCGTGTGTGCGGCGACGACGCGCGTTCGGCGCTGGACTTCGGCGCTTATGACGCAGGTATGCGTGAACTAGCGGTCATACTCGAAAATCGCGAATTGCAACACGCGTTATGGCAGGCGCTTGAGGCGCCGCGGCAAATCGAGGTTTTCGTGCCCGCACAGTGTGAAGATCTGGTTTTCGAACCCGCTGCGGCGCGCCTTGTGCTGCCTGACGGACGCACATTGAGTGCGCGCCTCGTCGTGGGTGCGGACGGATCCGATTCCTGGGTACGCACACAGGCTGCAATTGAAACTACGATGAGACCCTACGCGCAAACGGCGGTGGTGGCCAATTTCTCGATGGCACGGCCGCATCGGGACACTGCCATGCAGTGGTTTCAGCGCGACGGCGTGCTTGCGCTCCTGCCATTGCCCGGAGAACGCGTATCCATGGTGTGGTCGACGGCGACAGAACATGCCGCTGAATTGTTGGCGCTCGATACGGTGGAACTCGCCGCTCGGGTGATGGCAGCGGCTCATGGCACCTTTGGTGATATGCAGCTCATTACGCCGGCAGCGGCATTTCCGTTGCGAATTCAGCGCGTGCGCAATCTCGTTAAGCCCCGGCTCGCGCTGATCGGCGATGCTGCGCACAACGTTCATCCGCTCGCAGGGCAGGGAGTAAACTTGGGATTTCGCGACGCGCGCGAGTTGGCGCGTGTGCTCGCCGCGCGCGGCGCGCAGAATGACTGCGGTGACTTTGCGCTGTTGCGGCGCTACGAACGCGCGCGCAAGGAAGATATCGCGACCATGCAGTTCACGACCGATACACTGCAGAGACTGTTCAACAATGACAATGCGCCGCTCGGCATGCTGCGCAACACGGGGCTGCGGCTCGTCAATCGTCAGTCCGCGCTCAAGAACCTTTTAGTACGGCATGCGGTCGGATAGTGTGCGCCTGAAAATCAACCCTCGTTAAGGAGCATCATGCATAAAGTCATTTCCACTATCGTGTTTCTCGCGCTCACATTCGCCGCTGCCGGCGCGAGCGCCAGCGAGGCCACTGTCAAAGCCGCATTGCTCAAAAAATACCCGGATATTCCCGTCGAGAGCGTCACCAAGACGCCGGTGCCCGGCATATACGAAGTGTTTTCGAACGGGCAGATGATCTATACCGACGAACAAGCCACCTATCTTTTCGTCAATGCGAACCTGATCGACACCGAAAAGAAAGTGAATGTGACGGAAGAGCGCATGAGTAAGCTGACCGCCGTCAAGTTCGACCAACTGCCGCTTAATCTTGCCGTCAAGCGAGTGAAAGGCAAAGGCACCCGTAAGCTTGCGTACTTCGCCGATCCGAATTGCGGCTACTGCAAAAAATTCGAACAGGATCTCGCCAAGATTTCCGATGTCACGCTTTACGTGTTTTTGTATCCGGTGCTGGGGCCGGATTCGATAGACAAGGCGAAGTCTATCTGGTGCTCGCGAGACCGGATCAAGGCGTGGGACGATCAATTGGTCAACGGCGTTGCCCCCACCGCGGCGGGCACCTGTGACACGTCTGCCATTGATAAAACCCTTGCCTTCGGCAAGCAAAAAAGTATCACGGGCACGCCGACGATGTTCTTTGCCGACGGTCAGCGCGTGCCCGGCGCCATCCCCGGCGAGCTGATCGAGCAGCGTCTGGCAGCCGCGAAGTAGCGTTAGTCCGCGCATCTAAGTCCGTGCAATCGCGATGCAGATGACTGCGGCAAACCCGCTGTTCCAAGTGCAGATGCCTGCGTTCGACCCGGTTCGACGCAGGCGTGGATGCGCTTGATCAAGGCGGTCGCGCTATCGTTTCTGTTGCATCTCGCGCTGCTCGTCGGCTTGCCGGTCAACCCGACGGGAGGCGAGCCGCAACGGATCTCGACGATCACGGCGCGACTTGAGCCAGTCGCCGCAGAAAGGGAATCGCTTCGCGCCGATCCGGTGGCAGTCAATCCACTCGACTCATCGCCGGCTGCGGAAAAAACACCCAAGCCGGCTGAAGCCAGAACCGAATCGAAACCTGAACCCGCGCGCGCGAAAGAGCCGGCCCCCTCGCCGAGCGGCGGTATCGAAGTGCCATTTATCCGCGACCCGACGTATTACCCGGCCAGGCAACTCGATGTTTATCCGCAGCCGCTGAGCGCGATCAAGCTCGATTATCCCGAGTCAGCCGCGAGCGCGAAGGTCGACGGCCGTGTTTTGGTGCTGCTGTTGATAGACGAGTTTGGTATGGTCAACGACGCGTCTGTCGTCGAATCGCAGCCTGAAGGATATTTTGAAGAGGCTGCATTGGCGGTGTTTCGCGCCGCGCGTTTTTCGCCAGCGCAGAAACTCGGACACGCAGTCAAAAGCCGCGTGCTGCTGCAGGTCAAATACTTATACGGCCAATCCGCGGGCGCGATGCGCTAATTTTGGCTGGCGGGCGCGACGGGATATCCGTTCGGCAGTAACACCCACATCTTCCCGCTTTGCTTCATGCGGCCCGCAAGTGTTGCCGCTTCTTCACCGAAGCCCCAGAAAAAATCAGCGCGTACCGGGCCGCGAATCGCGCCGCCGGTGTCCTGCGCGACCATCAGGCGGTTAAGCGGCTGTCGCGCGTTCGGCATCGTCGTGGCGAGAAACACCGGCGCCCCGAGCGGAATGTGCCGCGAATCGACGGCGATGCTGCGACCCGCCGTCAACGGCAAGCCCAGCGCGCCGATCGGCCCGGGCAGGTCGCGCGGCATCTCGCGAAAGAATACATAGCTCGCGTTGTAGTTGAGCAACTCCTGCAATTTTTCCGGATTTTGTTTTGCCCATGCCTTGATGCCCTGCATCGATGCTTTTTCGAGCGGCAGATCGCCTCGATCGACCAACAGCCGCCCGATCGAGCGATACGGGTAACCATTCTGGTCGGCATAGCCCAACGCGATAGTCTCCTTGCCGTCGAGCTTGACGCGCCCCGAGCCCTGGATCTGCAAAAAGAAGAGTTCGACCGGATCTTCGACCCACACGATTTCCCTGCCGGCGACCGGTGCAGTGCCATTCTCGATTTGCGCGCGGTTAAAGTAAGGCACTACACGTTTGCCTTCGACTCGGCCGCGCAGCCGCATGTTTTTTAAGTCCGGGTAAACCTCGCCGAGATCGATTACGACTAAATCGTCAGGTACGCCGTAGACCGGCACGTGGTAGCGCGCACTGCGTTTGCGGCTACCGTTTAACAAAGGCTCGTAATATCCGGTGACAAGGCCGCTGTCCGTGCCGTCTGGATTGACGACTTGAAACGGCGTGAAATTGGATTCAAAAAACCGGAAGGTCGTGTCGCGCGTGGGTTCGCTGATTGCCGTGGCAACGCTGCACACCGATTGCCAAGCCGGTTGATTCTTGAGTGCACCGCAGCTTGCTATGAAAGCGCTCCACGCGAGCTGCGGATCGTCATTGCGCCAGTTAGTTATCGCGTCCCATGTTGTCGCGCGCAGTGCACTCGCGGCGGGCGGCTTTGGTGCGGGTATCTCCCCCGTCGATGGCGCGGGCGTCGGTATCGGTGCTGGCGCAGGAATGGCCGGCGTTGGTGAGGGCGCAGGCGAAGGCGGTTGCCTCGGCGGCAATATCGTTTCGCAAGCGCCAAGCAACGCCAGCAGTGTGATGGCAGCACTGCGAGGTATGATTGAAGCCAGGCGCCGCATCGGCGTGCGCGTAAAAGTTAAATCAAAACGCATTGCGCGGCAGTATATAACAGCAAAAGTCGGCGTGAGACGGCACACAACGCGAATATGTTCTGGCTAATCCTTGAAGCAGTCGTTGCCCTCGCCATTCTGATATTCGTCGTCTGGTGGACTTGGCCGAAAAAGCCGCGCGACCGCGATTCGAACGGCGATTGAGAACGCGTGCCGATGCGCGCCCGTATCAGTGCAGGATGCGCGGGATTGAGAGCGTGAATTCCGGAATTACCGCATCGAACTGCAGGCCGTCGTTGCCGACCATTTGATACGTGCCGCGCATGGTGCCGACCGGCGTCGCAATCGCCGTGCCGCTCGTGTATTCAAAACTTTGCTCCGGTTGCAGCGTAGGCTGCTCACCGACCACGCCCTGGCCCCGCACTTCCTGCGATTGATGGTTGGAGTCGGTGATGATCCAGTGCCGGCTGATCAGTTGCGCGGCGACAGTGCCGGTATTCTTGATCGTGATCGTATAGGCAAATACATAGCGGCCGTGCTCGACATCCGACTGCTCGGGCACATAGGTGGTGCGCGTCTTGACTGTTACCTCGTGTCTTTTCTCGCTGGCCATGAGTCCGATTCGTATTCTTTTATGCAACCGAATTATTGCACACCATTTTTGCGGTGAGGGCAACCGAGCGGGCCAGCGCAGTAACGGCGAATAGCCATTACCGGTTAGAATCCGCCCATGTACCGCATAGCGCCCAGTATATTGTCGGCAGATTTCGCGCGTCTCGGCGACGAAGTGAAAAGCGTCGTGGCGGCGGGCGCCGACCTGATCCACTTCGACGTGATGGACAATCATTACGTGCCGAACCTGACGATCGGACCGCAAGTCTGCGCGGCACTGCGGCCTCATACAACTGCGCCGATCGATGTTCACCTGATGGTCAAACCCGTCGATCGCATCATTCCGGATTTTGCGAAAGCGGGCGCCAACATCATCTCATTTCACCCGGAAGCTTCCGAGCATATCGATCGGACCATCGGGATTATCAAGGAACACGGGTGCAAGGCGGGTCTCGTGTTCAATCCGGCGACACCGCTCGATTACCTCGATTACGTTATCGACAAGCTCGACCTCATTCTCATCATGTCGGTTAACCCGGGTTTTGGCGGGCAGCAATTTATTCCGACCGCGTTGCAGAAGCTGCGAGCTGCGCGCGCAAAAATCACTGCGGCCGGCCGTGAAATCTGGCTGGAAGTCGATGGCGGCATCAAAACCGACAACATCGCAGACGCTGCTCGCGCGGGTGCCGACACCTTCGTCGCCGGTTCGGCGATTTTTGGCGCCAAGGATTACCGTGCAACCATTCAGGATATGCGCCGCCAGTTAGAAAAAATTTAAAGTCGGCGTCCTCAAACCGGACGAACGATAACGGCGTCCATTTTTACCAGGCTACTGCCAACGGCGGCGCCTCCAAACATTATGCAAAAAACGAAGTTTCCATTGGCGGTGAAGGCCGTCATGATCGATCTTGACGGTACGATGCTCGACACGGTCGCCGACCTCGCGGCCGCAGTCAACCTGATGCTCGCAAAGATGGGACGCAGCCCGCTCGATGAAGCGCTGGTGCGCAATTTCGTCGGTAAAGGCATTCCCAATCTGGTCCAGCGCTCGCTCGCCGGCAACATGGAAGGCAACGTCGACACGGCACTGTTCGAGCGCGCCTTGCCCGTTTATCTCGACTGCTATGAAAGCGTGAACGGCAAACACACGATTCTGTATCCGGGCGTGGCCGAGGGTCTCGATGCGCTCAAGCGCGCCGGCTTTCCGCTCGCGTGTGTGACCAACAAGTCGACGCGTTTCACTTTGCCGTTGTTAAAGCAGATGAAGCTCGCCGATTACTTTGCGGTGGTCGTCAGCGGCGACACGTTGCCCAAAAAGAAGCCTGATCCGCTGCCGCTCACGCATGCATGCAAGGAACTCGGCATTGCGCCGCGCGAAATGCTGATGATCGGCGATTCGCTGAATGACACCGTCGCGGCGCGCGCCGCCGGCTGCCCGGTGTTCTGCGTGCCCTATGGCTACAACGAGGGCCACGATGTGCGTGAACTGGACGTTGATGCTATAGTGGAAACGATAGCAGAAGCAGCCACGTTAATTATCAAATCATGATCCATACGAAAAGCGAAAGAATGATCGATTGCTCCACCGGACGCTGGCGTCCGTGGCGCAGCGGGTCGGCACGTTGGCGCGCGTAGTTCGCGTTGCCGTCGGTTCTTTTGCATCTTCCCATGGAGTGGCGTCATGACAGAATCACAATTCAACAAGCTCGCGGGCGAGGGTTATAACCGCATCCCGCTGGTGCTCGAAACCTTTGCCGACCTTGATACACCGCTGTCGGTTTATCTCAAGCTTGCCAATCAGCCGCACACCTATTTGCTCGAATCCGTCGTCGGCGGCGAGCGCTTCGGCCGTTATTCGTACATCGGCCTCGCGGCTGAAACCCGCATCGAAGTGCGCGGCCGGGATTGCAGCGAATTCGAAAGCGGCAAACTCAAGAACCGCACGCGAGTCGACGATCCGCTCGCATTCGTCGAAGCCTATCAGGCGCGCTTCAAGGCGGCGCCGCAAGCGGGCTTGCCGCGTTTCTGCGGCGGACTCGTCGGTTATTTTGGCTACGACACCGTCCGCTATATCGAGCGGCGCCTGGGCGAGTCGAACAAACCCGATCCGCTCGGCGTGCCTGATATCCTGCTCACGCTCTCGGAAGAACTCGCGATCGTCGACAATCTTTCGGGCAAATTGACACTTATTGTCTACGCGGATCCCGCCCGGGCGGACGCGTACAAAGCAGGTCGCCGACGGCTGGCTGACTTATTGAAGCAGCTGCGCATGCCCGCTGCAATTCCGGACGACGCGCCGGCGAAATCGGAACCTGCCGTGTCGGGCTTCGGCGAAGCGGCGTATCTCGCCGCAGTCGACAAAGCGAAACGCTACATCTACGACGGCGACATCATGCAGGTCGTGCCGTCGCAACGCATGTCGAAACGCCTGCAAACGACGCCGCTTGCACTGTATCGCGCACTGCGCACGATCAATCCGTCGCCGTACATGTTCTATTTCGATTTCGGCGATTTCAATGTGGTCGGTGCGTCGCCCGAAATCCTGGCGCGCCTTGAAGGCGATGCGGTTACCGTGCGTCCGATTGCCGGCACGCGCCGACGAGGCAAGACGGCGGCTGAAGATACTGCGCTCGCCGCAGAATTGCTCGCCGATGCCAAGGAGCGCGCCGAGCACATCATGTTGGTGGATCTCGGCCGTAACGACATCGGCCGCGTTGCCCAGACGGGCAGCGTGCACGTCACCGAGCAGATGGTCATCGAACGCTATTCGCATGTAATGCATATCGTGTCGAACGTCGAAGCGAAGTTGAAGCCCGGCTTGACGGCGATCGACGTGTTGCGCGCAACCTTTCCCGCCGGCACAGTCAGCGGCGCGCCGAAAGTGCGCGCGATGGAAATCATCGATGAACTCGAGCCGGTCAAACGCGGCGTCTATGCGGGCGCAGTCGGCTATCTCGGATTTAACGGCGACATGGATGTCGCGATCGCGTTGCGGACTGCCGTGGTCAAAGACGGCATCCTGCACGTGCAAGCAGGCGGCGGCGTAGTCGCCGACTCGGTGCCGCAGGCCGAGTGGCAGGAAACCCAAAGCAAAGCGCAGGCGCTGCTGCGCGCGGCCGAGATGGCCGAAGCCGGGCTCGACAGCCGGCCTGAGTGACAGAACGCCCGTGTTAGCTAACAGGAAGAGTTCGCTATGCTGCTGATGATCGATAACTACGATTCGTTCACCTACAACCTCGTTCAGTACTTCGGCGAGCTCGAGCAGGATGTCGCCGTCTATCGCAACGATGAAATCACGCTCGAACAAGTGGCGGAGCTGAAACCGCGCCATATCGTGATCTCACCCGGGCCGTGCACACCGAATGAAGCGGGCATTTCGGTGCCGCTCATCAAGGCGTGTGCCGGCAAGGTGCCGATTCTCGGCGTGTGCCTCGGCCATCAGGCAATTGGCCAGGCGTTCGGCGGCAATGTCGTGCACGCGAAACAGGTGATGCACGGCAAGACGTCAATGGTGAGTCACCGCTCGGAGAGCGTCTTTCGCAATCTGCCTAATCCATTGCAGGCAACGCGCTATCATTCGCTGGTGGTAGAGCGCGAAAGCCTGCCCGCCTGTCTCGAAGTCACGGCGTGGACAGACGACGGCGAGATCATGGGCGTCAGACACCGGAAGCTGGCAGTCGAGGGCGTGCAGTTCCATCCCGAAGCCATCCTGACCGAAAGCGGCCACGCATTGCTCGCGAATTTCTTGCAAGGGGAGAGATCATGACACCGCAGGCTGCGCTTACGCGCATCATCGAACATCGCGAGATTTTCCACGAAGAGATGTTGACGCTGATGCGCCAGATCATGAGCGGCGAAGTGTCGGCGACCTTGATCGCGGCCATCATCACCGGCTTGCGCGTGAAGAAAGAAACCATCGGCGAAATTGCCGCCGCGGCGCAAGTCATGCGCGAATTCGCGACCAAGGTACCGATGACGGGGGACGAGCGTCTCGTCGACACCTGCGGCACCGGCGGCGACTCGGCGCACAGTTTCAATATTTCCACCGCGGCCGCATTCGTCGCGGCGGCGGCGGGTGCCAAGGTTGCTAAGCACGGCGGCCGTTCGGTGTCGAGCAAGTCCGGCAGCGCCGACGTACTTGAAGCGCTCGGCGCCAACATCAATCTTTCTCCCGAGCAAGTCGCGCAGTCGATCAAGGAGACCGGCGTGGGATTCATGTTTGCACCCAATCATCACAGCGCAATGAAGCACGCGGCGCCCGTGCGCAAGGAACTGGGCGTGCGCACCATCTTCAACATTCTAGGTCCATTGACGAATCCGGCCGGTGCCAAAAACCAGGTCATGGGCGTGTTCCATCCCGACCTCGTCGGCATCCAGGCCCACGTGCTTCAGCGCCTCGGCAGCCGCCACGTCATGATCGTGCACGGCTGCGAAAATCTCGATGAGATTTCCATCGCCGGACCGACGCTAATCGGCGAACTCAAGGACAACGCGGTGCGCGAGTACGAAATTAAACCGGCCGATTTCGGCCTCGACACTCAGGATTCAGCGGGCATTCGCGTCGACAGCCCGGAGCAGTCGAAGGCAATGCTCCTGGCCGCACTTGAAAACAAACCGGGTGCTGCGCGCGACATCGTCGCGCTCAATGCCGGCGCGAGCATTTACGTTGCTGGCCTTGCCGACACGCATGCAGGCGGCGTCAGAATCGCGCTTGCCCTCATGGAAAGTGGCGCCGCACGTAAAAAGATTGATCAATTCGTTAAATTTACTCACAAACATTCCTGAGCGACGATGAATAGATCGCGCGGAATATTGGCGCCTCTTCTCAAGGCCAACGGTTTCGACCTCGCCTTCACGATGCTGAACATTGGCGCCCGTCCGATCAAGAATCCAGATGCGGAACCGTTCTGGCAGTTGCTTGAAGTTTTTCCTGCTTCGAGCATGGCGGCCGTCGAAATCGATACCGCGCTGTGCGAAAAATTGAATGCACAAGCCGCCGCGCGCGTGCGCTACTATCCGGCGGCGATAGGCCGCACGGAGGAGCGACGCGCCGTTTATGAAACCGCGGATCCGATGTGTACTTCTTTGTATCGTCCGGACGAGCGCTATGCCGACCTCTATCATGGTCTCGATATGATGCGTCTGCAAAATGTAAGTGAAGTGGCGACGGTCAGCCTGGACACATTCATCGCCCAGAATGCCCTTGGCAATCTGGATTTCCTCAAGATTGACATCCAAGGCGCCGAACTTGACGCGTTTGAAGGTGGCTCGAAAGCGATGAGCGGACTGTTATTGCTCGTGACGGAAGTCGAGTTCGTGCCTCTGTACGAAAAGCAGCCATTGTTCGGTGACGTCGCAGCCTGTCTGCGGGGTGCCGGCATGATGTTTCACAAATTTCTCGGCATCGCCGGTCGCGTAATGAAGCCGCTGACCGTCCAGGGCAGTGCGCATTTCCGTGCACAGTTCATGTGGTCTGACGCGGTTTTTATGCGTGATCTTTTCGAACTCGAGAAGTTGTCGAGCAATCAATTGCTGAAGCTAGCAGTATTGCTCGATATTTATGACAGTAGAGACGCCGTTTTGCACGTACTCAAAGCTTATGACTTCCGGGAGGACGACGAGATCGGCGATATCTATCTCAGTCATGCGACGCGCGACGGCGTGTTGGCCGTTGTGCCGGACTATCCCGACTGAGCGACTTAATCATGGCTGACATCCTCCAACGCATACTGACCGTCAAGGCTGCCGAAATCGCCGCCGCGAAAGCGCAGCGGCCACTGTCCGCGATGCGTATCGCCGCCGCGGCGATGCCGGACCCGCGCGATTTCGTCGGTGCCTTGCGCGCAAAAGTCGGGGCCGGCCACGCCGCGGTGATTGCCGAGGTCAAGAAAGCAAGTCCGAGCCGCGGTGTGTTGCGTGAAAACTTCGATCCGGCGGCCATCGCCGAGAGCTACTCGTCGGGTGGTGCGGCGTGCTTGTCGGTGCTTACCGACGAGCAGTTTTTCCAAGGCAATGCCGAATACCTGCGGTTAGCGCGTGCCGCTTGTGATCTACCGGTGCTGCGCAAAGATTTTATGTTGGAGGCTTACCAAGTCTACGAATCGGCCGCGATGGGCGCGGATTGCATTCTACTCATCGTTGCGGCGCTCACCATGCGCCGCATGGCGGAACTCGAGGCGATCGCAGCGGGCCTCGGCATGGCGGTGCTGGTCGAAGTGCATAACTCCGCCGAGCTCGAAAGCGCACTTAAACTCAAAACACCGCTGATCGGTATCAACAACCGCAATCTGCGTACGTTCGAGACGCGGCTCGATGTAACGCTGAATCTGCTCAAGCGGATCCCCGCAGACCGCATCGTAGTGACCGAAAGCGGGATTCTGCAGCGGGACGACGTCGAACTGATGCGCGCTAACGGCGTAGACTGTTTCCTGGTCGGCGAAGCGTTCATGCGTGCCGACGAACCGGGCGTGGAACTTGCACGCCTTTTTGGCGCCGATGCAGCGCCTGCGGCATGAGGGACGCTATGTTCGATCTGGATCGTATGATTACCGCGTTCGACAACGGATTGCGGACCGTGTTCGCGCCTGCTCACAGCGCGCGCGCTGTGCCCGGCGACGCTGTCAATGACGCAGAGATGACGCCGTCCGAACGTGGACACGCCGCGGCGCTGATGCGTGTCAATCACACCGGCGAGATATGCGCGCAGGCGCTGTATCAAGGCCAGGCGCTGACCGCGCGCAATGTTGAAGCGCGCGACGCGCTCGAGCACGCCGCCGCCGAGGAAACCGATCATCTCGCGTGGACGGCCCAACGCATCGATGAACTGGGCGGCCGCGCGAGCCTGCTCAATCCTTTATGGTATGCAGGGTCGTTTGCGCTCGGTGCGGCTGCCGGTTTGCTCGGCGACAAATGGAACCTGGGTTTTCTCGCCGAGACCGAACGCCAGGTCGAAGGGCATCTTGAAGGCCACCTCGACCGCCTGCCACCGCAGGACGAAAAAAGCCGCGCGATTGTCAACGAGATGAAAGTTGACGAAGCTCGTCACGCGCACAGCGCAGTCGATCATGGTGCGGCCGAACTGCCCGAGCCGGTCAAAGCCGCAATGAAGCTCGGCTCGAGCATCATGACGCGGACGGCTTACTGGATTTAAGTAACACCGCTGTGAAACCACCGCGCGCTAAGAATAATAAACGAGGGCCGCGCGCAAACACCCAACCTCGGAGACAACATGGACAGCCACAACCCTGACGCTTCAATACCGGGCAGCGTTTCGCGCCGCCGCTTTCTGCAACAAACCGCACTGACCGGCGCCACGGCCATCGCGTGCAGTGCGCTGCCAGCGCTCGCGCAAGACGGCAAAGTAGTGCGCAAGCCGACACTCGCGAAAGGGCAGGTGCCGATGGCGGAAACGCTCGTGCGCTATGCGACGGCGCTCAAATACGAGAATCTGCCGCCCGACGTGGTGCGGGTCGCGAAGCGCACGATACTCGACACGATCGGCTGTGCAATCGGCGGCTACAAAGCGGGTCCGAGCCAGATTGCCATCAAGCTTGCCGGCAATGTCGGCGCCAAAAACGCGGCGACGGTGATCTGCAGCGGAACCAAGACGAGCCCCGATCTGGCGGCGTTCGCCGACGGCGTGATGATCCGCTATCTCGATTTCAACGATGGCTACATCGCGGTCGGCACCGGCGGCCACCCAAGCGACATGATTGCGGCTTTGCTGCCGGTGGCGGAAGTCGCGGGCCGCAGCGGCCGCGATCTCATTCTCGGCACCGTGCTTACGCATGAAGTGTTTTGCAAGGTTTCCGACGTGCAAAACACACGTGGACTCGGACTCGATCATTCTACGGTGACCGGCCTTGCCGCGGTCGTCGGCGTGGCCCGCCTCATGGGGCTCAGCGAAAGACAGTTCGTGCACGCGATTGGCATAGAAGTCGGCGGCAATACGGCCATCAATCAGGGGCGCGTCGGTGATCTTTCGAACTGGAAAGCATTTGCCTCAGCGGAAGCGTGTCGCAAAGCCATCTTCGCCGCACAGCTCGCCGAGGCCGGCATGACCGGTCCAGAGCCGGTGTTCGAAGGGCGCGACGGATTTTTCAACGTGATTTTGCGCGAGCCGTTTCGATTGCCAAAGCTTGGCGGGCCCGATATACCCTTCGGCATCATGCATGCGTTCACCAAGCGGTTTCCGCTGGGCCAGTACGCACAGACCGTCGCACAGGCGGCGGTCGAATCCCGGCAGTACTTTAAGGATCCGGCCGAAATTCAGGAAATCAATCTTAAAATTTCCCATAACGCGATCATCGTGATGGCCGACACGCCCGACAAATGGCAGCCGCAGACACATGAGACGGCCGATCACAGCATTCCCTATTCGACCGGCGTCGCGTTGATGTACGGCACGATTACGGACGAGTACTACGAGGGCCAATACCTGCATGACAAACGGCTGCTCGATCTCGTCAGCCGCGTCAAATGCATACATTCGCCCGAAGCCGACCGCGTCGAGAATGAATTCAATCTGTGCGAACTCGAGCTCGTCTTCAGATCCGGTGAACGAAAAAACGTGCGCGTGGAATATCATCGCGGCCACTGGAAAAATCCGATGACCGACCTCGAAATGGAAGAGAAATTCCGCTTGCTCGCCCGCCGTCAACTGCCGGCAGCGCGCATCGACGCGCTGCTCAAACAGTTGTGGTCACTCGAAGACGTCTCCAACATCGGCGCACTCGTCGAAATGACGCACATCTAGGTAAACGGTCGCTGCATTCTGAGTTGCACGGCCGCCTCTCCGATTGACAATCGCGGCCTCTGCGCGTAGCCTTTAAACCCTGCGCCGATTTAGCTTTGCTTGCGGGCGCCGCCGCGGGAGTGAAGTCACTTCCGGCCGGGCGTAAAAACAAATCCTGCTAAGCGGCGTGACCCGATCGGCGCCCGCAGATCGGGTTTTTTATTGCTGGTTTGCCATGACACGCACAGACGTACTGAAAAAACTGCTCAGCGAGCGCATCGTCATTCTCGACGGCGCGATGGGCACCATGATCCAGGGCTACAAGCTCGACGAAGCAGGCTATCGCGGCGCGCGCTTCAAGGACTTCACGCGCGATCTGAAAGGCAATAATGATCTGCTGACGCTGACGCAACCCCAGATCATTCGTGAAATTCATGCGCAGTATTTCGCGGCCGGCGCTGACGTCATTGAAACCAACACGTTCAATTCGACCCGCATCGCGCAGGCCGACTACGCGCTGGAAGACATTGTTCACGAATTGAACTTCGAAGCCGCGAAACTTGCGCGCGAAGTTGCTGCCGAATTCGAAGTCAAAGAAAAGCGGCCGTGCTTCGTTGCCGGCGCGCTCGGACCGACGAACCGCACGGCGTCGATTTCGCCCGACGTCAACGATCCCGGATTTCGCAACGTCACTTTTGACGAGCTGGTCGAAACGTACACCGAAGCCATTCATGGCCTCGTCGAGGGCGGCGTCGACCTGCTGCTGGTCGAAACCATTTTCGACACGCTGAACGCGAAAGCCGCACTGTTCGCGATCGACACCTATTTCGAAACGCGCGGCATCAAGCTGCCGATCATCATTTCGGGCACGATTACCGACGCGTCGGGCCGCACATTGTCCGGACAGACGACCGAAGCATTCTGGAATTCGATGCGGCATGCGCAGCCGCTTGCCATCGGGCTCAATTGCGCGCTCGGTGCGCAGTTGATGCGTCCGTACATCGAAGAACTCTCGAACGTGGCGGACACCCATGTTTCCGCGTATCCGAACGCCGGGCTGCCCAATCCGCTCGCCGAAACGGGCTACGACGAAACGCCCGCTTACACGGCAAGCCTGATCAAGGAATTCGCGCAAAGCGGTTTCGTCAATCTGGTCGGTGGTTGCTGCGGCACGACGCCTGCTCACATCAAGGCAATCGCCGACGCCGTGCGCGGCATCGCGCCGCGACAAATACCCGCGATTGAAAAGCGCACGCGCCTGTCGGGACTTGAACCGCTCAACATCGGCGACGACTCGCTGTTCGTGAACGTCGGCGAACGCACGAATGTCACCGGCTCTAAGGCGTTTGCGCGGCTGATTCTCGCCGGCGATTTCCCGCAGGCGCTGTCGGTCGCGCGCCAGCAGGTCGAGAACGGCGCGCAGGTGATCGACGTCAACATGGACGAGGCGATGCTCGACTCGAAGGCCGCGATGACGACCTTCCTGAAACTCATCGCTGCCGAGCCGGACATTTCACGCGTGCCCGTCATGATCGATTCGTCCAAGTGGGACGTGATTGAGGCGGGCCTGAAGTGCGTGCAGGGCAAGTGCGTCGTCAATTCAATCAGCATGAAAGAAGGCGAAGAAGAGTTCGTCAAGCATGCGAAGCTCGCGCGCCGCTACGGCGCCGCAGTCGTGGTGATGGCGTTCGACACGAAAGGCCAGGCCGATACGCTCGAACGCCGCCGGGAAATCAGCAGGCGGTCATACGATATTCTCGTCAACGACGTCGGCTTCCTGCCCGAAGACGTGATCATCGATCCGAATATTTTCGCGATCGCGACGGGCATTGAGGAACACAGCAATTACGGCAAGGACTTCATCGCGGCGACCCAGTGGATCCGCGAGAATCTGCCGTTCGCCAAAATAAGCGGCGGGCTCTCGAATATTTCGTTTTCGTTTCGCGGTAACGATGGCGTGCGCGAGGCGATTCATACAGCGTTTCTTTACCACGCGGTCAAGGCCGGCCTGACGATGGCGATCGTCAACGCGGGCCAGATCGGCGTCTACGACGAGATTCCGAAGGATCTGCTCGAGCATGTTGAAGACATTATCTTCAACCGCCGGCCCGACGCCGCCGAGCGCATGGTCAAGTTCGCAGAGACCGTCAAGACCGGCGGCAAAGCGCAGGTCGAAGACCTCGAGTGGCGCAAGGGCACGGTCGAAGCGCGGCTCACGCATGCGCTCGTGCGCGGCATCACCGATTACGTGGTCGCGGACACCGAGGAAGCGCGTCTCAAAATCGAACAGCAGGGCGGCCGCACGATCCAGGTGATCGAAGGTCCGCTGATGGACGGCATGAACGTCGTCGGCGACCTCTTCGGCGCCGGCAAAATGTTCCTGCCGCAGGTCGTCAAGAGCGCGCGCGTCATGAAGCAAGCGGTCGCGCATCTGATCCCGTTCATCGAAGCGGAGAAAGCCAAGTCGGGCGATTCGCGCCCGAAAGGCAAGATCCTGCTGGCGACCGTCAAAGGCGACGTGCACGACATCGGCAAGAACATCGTTGCGGTCGTGCTCCAGTGCAATAACTACGAAGTCGTTAACTTGGGCGTGATGGTGCCGTGGACCAAGATCGCGCAGGTCGCGCGCGACGAGCAATGCGACATCATCGGCTTGTCGGGCCTCATTACGCCGTCGCTCGAGGAAATGGCGCATAACGCGCGCGAAATGGAGCGCGAAGGCTTCAACATTCCGCTGCTGGTCGGCGGCGCGACGACCTCGCGCACGCATACGGTCGTCAAAATCGCACCCGGCTATCACGGCCCGGTGATCTGGGTGCCCGATGCTTCGCGCAGCGTGAGCGTGTGCAGCAATCTCCTGTCTGACGAATTGAAAACCGGCTATCTCGCGGATGTCAAGGCGGAGTACGCACGGATCAAGACCCAGCACGAAAACAAGGCCGGCCCCGGCCCGATGCTGAAGTTGAACGAAGCGCGCGCGAACGGGTTCAAGACCGACTGGCGAACGTATACGCCGGCCGTGCCGTCCTTCCTGGGACTCAAGCACCTGAAGAATTTTTCGCTCGCTCAAATCGCCGAGCACATCGACTGGGCGCCGTTTTTCCAGACCTGGGAACTGGCGGGCTCATACCCGAAAATCCTCGACGACGAAATCGTCGGCGAAGAAGCGCGCAAAGTGCTCGCCGACGGCCAGGCGATGCTGAAAAAAGTGATCGAAGGCAAATGGCTGACCGCCAACGCGGTGTTCGGCATTTTTCCGGCGAACAGCGTGAACGGCGGCGACGACATCGAGCTTTACGCGGATGAAAAACGTGATCGACTGCTGATGACCTGGCACAACCTGCGCCAGCAGAACGTTAAACCGACCGGCCGGCCGAATCTTTGTCTCGGCGACTTCATCGCGCCCAAAGCAAGCAAAGTGAAAGACTACGTCGGCGCGTTCGCGGTGACTGCGGGCATCGGCATCGACAAGCGCGTCAAAGCGTATGAAGACAAGCACGACGACTACAATTCGATCATGTTGAAGGCGATCGCTGATCGCCTCGCCGAAGCGTTCACCGAACTGCTGCATAAACGCGTGCGGCGCGAGTTCTGGGGTTATGCGAAAGACGAAACGCTCGACAACGCGGCGCTGATTGCCGAGCAGTACCGCGGCATTCGGCCGGCGCCCGGTTATCCCGCGTGTCCCGATCACACCGAGAAAGGCCCGCTGTTCGATCTTTTGCGCGCGCCTGAAATCGGCATCACGGTCACGGAGAGCTATGCAATGTGGCCCGCGTCGTCCGTCAGCGGCTTTTATCTCGCGCATCCCGACTCGCAGTATTTCGCGGTCGGAAAACTTGCGCGCGACCAGGTCGAGGATTACGCGCGGCGCAAGAACATGACGCAATCCGATGCGGAACGCTGGCTCGCGCCGTATCTCGCGTACGAGCCCGCGCGCGTCGCGCCGCCGGCGCCAGCCGAAGTAGCATAAACTTCCGCGATGTTTTCCGCCGACGAAGTCCACGAGTTCAATAGCGAGGGCTATGTCGTCGCCCGCGGCTTGGCATCGCCAGCGCAGTGCGCCGCTATCAGGGCGGTTGCAGAGCGCGACCTCGCGGCTGAAGTCGCACCCGTCGAATACGAGGCCGACACCCGATATCCGGGTGCGCCGCAGTCGCTCGATGCGCCCGGAGGGCGCACGGTCCGCCGGCTCCTGCAGGCGTATGCGCGCGATCCGGTCATTGCAAAATGGGCGGTGCAGCCGGAGATGCGCGCGCGTTTGGAGCAATTGCTCGGTCCGCGCGTCGAACTCTCGCAGGCACATCACAATTGCGTGATGACCAAGAATCCGAGCTATAGCAGCATCACGAACTGGCACCAGGACATCCGGTATTGGTCGTTCGACCGGCCCGAGCTCGTGTCGGTGTGGGTCGCGCTCGGCCACGAGTATTTCGAGAACGGTGCGTTGATGGTGCTGCCCGGCTCGCACATGCTGACTTATTCACCGGAACAGGTCGATGAAGCCTTGTTTCTGCGCACCGATGTCGAGGCGAACAAGCCATTGGTTCGCACGCAGCGGCGGATCGAACTCGCTGCCGGCGACGTGCTGTTCTTTCACTGCCGGTTGTTTCACGCGGCAGGCCACAACCAGACCGCGGAAACCAAGTTCTCGCTCGTCTTCAGCTATCACGCCGCCGACAACCGGCCGCGCGCAGGAACCCGCTCGGCTTCTTTGCCCGATATCGCCGTGTGACGCGCTAAAATGCGCGCTTTTGCCGGTGAAGGATTCGTATGGCAAATCTGACTTCGTCGACATTCGCGCTGACGGCGCTGATGCTGACCGCATCGAACGTGTTCATGACCTTTGCGTGGTACGGACACCTCAAGAACCTGCATTCCAAACCGTGGGTCATCGCGGCGCTCGCTAGCTGGGGCATCGCCCTCTTCGAATACCTGCTGCAGGTGCCCGCCAACCGCATCGGTTTTACCGCGATGACGCTCGGCCAGCTCAAGATCCTGCAGGAAGTGATTACTTTGCTCGTGTTCGTGCCGTTCGCGATTTATTACATGGACCAGAAACTGTCGCTCAATTATCTTTACGCGGGGCTGTGCCTCGTTGGCGCGGTCTATTTCATCTTCAAAGCCTGACCTCGCGATCCTCAACCCTGCATTTGATGCATATCCATATCCTCGGCATTTGCGGCACTTTCATGGGCGGCATCGCCGCCATTGCCAATGCCGCGGGGCACACGGTCACCGGCTGCGACGCCAACGTGTACCCGCCGATGAGCAGCCAGCTCGAGGCGCAAGGCATCAAACTGATCGAAGGCTATGACGCCGGGCAATTAAGCCTCGCGCCGGACGTGTTCGTGATCGGCAACGTCGTCACGCGCGGCAATCCGCTGATGGAGGAAATTCTGAACCGCGGCTTGCCGTACATTTCGGGGCCGCAATGGCTCGCGGAGAACGTATTGCGCGGCCGCTGGGTGCTCGCGGTCGCCGGCACGCATGGCAAAACGACGACGACCGCGATGCTCGCGTGGATGCTCGAGCACGCGGGCCTCAAGCCGGGATTCCTGATCGGCGGCGTGCCGGAAAATTTTGGCGTCTCGGCGCGCATCGGCGACGCGCCGTTCTTTGTAATCGAAGCCGATGAATACGACACCGCGTTCTTCGACAAGCGTTCCAAGTTCGTGCATTACTCGCCGCGTACGGCGGTGCTCAACAACCTCGAGTTCGATCACGCGGATATTTTTGCCGACCTCGCGGCGATCGAAACGCAGTTTCATCACCTGGTGCGTACGGTGCCCGCCGCCGGCCTGCTCGTCAGCAACGGCGCCGATGCGAATCTCGAGCGCGTGCTCACGCGCGGGGTGTGGACGCCGGTCGAGCACTTTGTGAGCGCCAATGGCTGGTCCGCCGGCACACAGTCGGCTGACGGCCGCTTTGAAGTCGGCTTCAAAGGCAAATCGCAAGGCGAAATCCAATGGAATTTGCTCGGTGTGCATAACCAGTCAAACGCGCTTGCTGCCATCGCGGCGGCACGGCACGCGGGCGTCGCGCCGGCGGTCGCGATCGAATCGTTGTCCGATTTTGAAAACGTAAAACGCCGGCTCGAGCTGCGCGGCGCCGTCAACGGAATTTCGGTATACGACGATTTCGCGCACCACCCGACCGCAATCGCAACCACGCTCGCAGGGTTGCGCGGCAAAACGTCGCAGCTCTCTCATCCGACGCGAATTTTCGCAGTGCTCGAGCCGCGGTCCAATACCATGAAGTCGGGCGTCTTCAAGGATGCGCTCGCCAAAAGTCTCGCCGATGCGGACCACGTATTCTGCTATGGCGCGGGGCTCGGTTGGGATCCCGCCGCGGCACTCGCGCCGCTGGGTGCCAAAGCCGAAGTGCATCAGGACCTCGCTCAACTCGTCGATGCCGTCGTGCGCAGCGCCAAAGCCGGCGATCATGTGCTGGTCATGAGTAACGGCGGATTTGGCGGCATCCATGACAAGCTGCTGCACCAACTCGGGGCGCGCCATGGCTGACACGCTGAAAGATCTGGCGGTTGTGATCCGCTCGCGCTTTCCGGTCGTCCAGATCGAGACGCGCGAAGAAACGCGCTTCATTAAGCTGCTCGAGCGCGTCGCCAATCTCGAAAACTGGCCGCTTTTCGTGTGGACCGTTGCCGACGGCCTGAAACGCGTGCCGCGCACCGATGTGATGACGCAGACTTACGAATTCCAGGACGCGCTGCGCCACATCGATAAAACGCCGCAGAACGGCGTGTATGCGTTGATTGACGCACAGCCGTACTTCGAAGACCCGGTCAATGTGCGCCTGGTCAAGGAAATCGCGCAGGAGTATTACAAGACCGCGCGCACGCTCTTGTTCGTCGGCGCCAAGCTCGATCTACCCGCCGACCTGTCGCGGATGAGCGCGCATTTCAATCTGCCGCTGCCGGACGTTGCCGAAGTCCGCGAGATATTCAAAGAGGAGGCGCAGCTTTGGCAGCGCACCGAGGGCAACGGTCCGCTCAAAGGCGATCAGCAGGCGGTCGAGCTCATCGTGCAATATCTGGCCGGCATGTGCGAGGAAGATGCGCGCCGCCTGATTCGCGAAGCCATCCGCCTGGACGGCATCATCAATTTCGACGACGTGCGGCGCATCTTGAAATTCAAGCGCGACTCGCTCGGCCAGAACGGGTTGCTCGAATTTGAAATGGACAGCGGCAATATGGGCGAGGTCGGCGGCCTCGGCGGACTCAAGCACTGGCTCGACGTAAGACGCATCGCGTTTGCCGGCGACGCCGCCAAGCTCGGCGTCGATCCGCCTAAAGGCGTGCTGTTGCTCGGCGTGCAGGGCGCCGGTAAAAGTCTCGCCGCCAAGGCGATCGCCGGCTCGTGGAACGTGCCGCTGATGCGGCTCGACTTCGCAGTGCTCTACAACAAATTTCACGGCGAGTCCGAGCGTAACCTGCGCGAAGCGCTGAAACAGGCCGAAGCAACGGCGCCGTGCGTGTTGTGGGTCGACGAAATTGAAAAAGGCCTTGCGTCCGACGGCGGCGACAGCGACGGCGGGGTGTCGCGCCGCATGCTCGGCACCGTGCTCACGTGGATGGCCGAACGCACCGCGAAGGTGTTTCTCGTCGCAACCGCGAACGATGTGACGCAATTACCGCCGGAACTCCTGCGCAAAGGGCGCATGGATGAGATATTTTTTGTCGATCTGCCCGACGCCGCGACGCGCGCGGACATCTTCCGAATTCATCTCAAGAAGCGCAAGCTCGATCCCGCGAGGTTCGATCTGTCACAGTTCGCGGTGGCGGCTGACGGTTTCTCCGGCGCTGAAATCGAGCAGGCGATCGTTGCGTCGATTTACGAAGCGCTTGCCACCAAGCATCCACTCTCGACTGCACAAGTGCTGAGCGAAATCTCCCGCACGCGGCCGCTGTCAGTCGTGATGGCGGAAAAAGTCAACGCATTGCGGCAGTGGGCGGCGGGGCGCACGGTGCGCGCGGACTAGGGCAGACGTGTAAGACAGTTCGAGTTGTAGGAGCCTTGAACTAACTCCGCGCAATCAGGCACCAAGCTGGGTTGCCTGCATGACATTATTCTCAAGCATAACCGCCGTTTCGCGGCGGGTCGCGCAAACAGCGAGTCGTCTTAACAAAGTACGCGAGCTCGCTGATTGCGTGCGCGCGGTCGATCCCGTCGAAGTGCCGATCGCAATTGCTTTCCTGAGCGGTCAGACGCGGCGCGGCAGACTCGGCGTCAGCTATGCGGCATTGCGCACCGCGCGCGACGTCGCGCCGGTTGCAACGCCCGAGCTCACGGTCGCCGACGTTGATATCGCCTTCGGTGAACTCGCCGCAATCTCCGGGCCGGGCGCGACGACGCAAAGAAAAGAGCGCCTCGAGGCGCTGATGGCGCGAGCCACGGCGGACGAACAGGATTTTCTCGCTCGCCTCATCGTAGGCGAGCTTCGACAGGGCGCATTGCAAGCCCTCGTGCTGGAAGCCGTGGCGGCGGCCGCGGGTGTCGCGCTCAGCGACGTGCGCAAAGCAGCGATGTCGGCGGGTGGTGTCGGTGAAGTCGCCCAGGCTTTGCTGCAGGAAGGGAAGAGCGCGCTCACGCGATTTTCGATCAAGCTGATGCAGCCGATATTACCCATGCTGTCGCAATCCGCGCCCGACCCCGCTGCCGCCCTGCAAACGCTGGGCACTGCCGCGTTCGAATGGAAAGTCGATGGCGCGCGCGTCCAGGTGCACAAGTCCGGCGATGAAGTGCGGGTTTACACGCGCAACCTCAACGATGTGACCCCGCGCGTGCCGGAAATCGTGGCGGTGGCGCGGGCGTCGCCGCGACGAAACTTGATTCTCGACGGCGAAGCCATCGCGCTGCGGCCCGATTCCACGCCGCATTCGTTTCAGTACACGATGCGCCGCTTCGGGCGCCGGCTCGGCGTCGGCGCCAGGCAGCTCGAACAGCCGTTGTCCGTCTTTTTTTTCGACTGTCTGTTGAGCGATGACGAAGTGCTTGCCGACCGGCCGGCGAGCGAGCGGTTTCGCGTGCTCGAGGACGCGCTTGCCCGCGAATCGATTATTCCGCGGACAGTGACGGCGGACCCTGCCGAAGCTTCGAACTTTTTCGAGCAGGCGATCGCGCACGGCCACGAAGGCGTGGTCGCCAAATCACTCGACGCGCCGTACGAGGCGGGTCGCCGCGGCACCGGCTGGATCAAAATAAAGCGCGCCAACACGCTCGATCTCGTCGTGCTTGCGGCGGAGTGGGGACACGGCAGGCGCCGCGGCTGGCTTTCCAATCTGCATCTTGGCGCGCGCGACGCCGAAGGCGGCGGCTACGTGATGCTCGGCAAGACGTTCAAAGGCCTGACCGATCAATTGCTCGAATGGCAGACTGCTGAATTTTTGCGCCGCGAAACCTCGCGCGACGCCAGCGCGGTGTACTTGCGCCCCGAGCTGGTGGTCGAGATCGCGTTTAACGAAGTGCAGTCAAGCGCCCGCTATTCGGGCGGACTGGCGTTACGCTTCGCGCGCGTTAAAGGCTATCGGCCCGACAAGTCGCCCGAGAGCGCCGACACGATTGCGACCGTGCGCTCGCTGTATGCGGCTCAGGTCCACGCGGGCGCGCCGAAAGACGAGCCCTGACCCGCGTAGGACCGATCGTCATTACGCTTTGACGAAAGCTTTGAATCCGCCCCAAAACATGCGCTTGGCGTCGAACGGCATTTTCTTCGGGTCCATCATGCTCGCAAGCCGCGGGTCCTTCATGACTTTGGCCATGACGCGGTCGCGCTGCGCCCTCGACTTGTAAACCACGTACGCGAACACCACCGTTTCGCCCTCTTTCAGCTTGACGCTCTGCGGGAACGACGTGACCTTGCCCGGCTTTACATCGTCAGCGACGCTTTCCACATATTCCAGCGCACCGTGATCGCGCCATACTTTGCTCGCTGTTCGGGCCATGCTGCGGTAGGCATCCAGTTTTTTCTTGGGCACCGGCACGACAAATGCATCGACGTAGGACATCAGGGTCTCCTTGAAAAGTTGATCGGCTTTGATCAAGCCTGCGCGCGCTCGAGCGCCGCGATATCGATCTTGGTCATCTGCATCATGGCTTCCATCGCGCGCCTGGCTTTTTGCGGGTCGGGATTGCTCAATGCCTGGCTGAGCGCCTTCGGGATGATCTGCCATGACAAGCCGAACTTGTCCTTCAACCAGCCGCAGCGGCTTTTTTCGCCGCCGGCCGACAGCTTCTCCCATAATTCGTCGACCTCGGCTTGCGAATTGCAGTCCACAAACATCGAGATCGCCGGCGTGAACTTGAACACCGGACCGCCATTGAGCGCATGGAACTGCATGCCGTCGAGCTCGAACGATGCCGACATCACGCTGCCTTTCGGCCCGGGACCGGCTTCGCCATAGCGGCTCACTCTGCCAACTTTCGAATTCTTGAAAATCGAGACATAGAAATTCATCGCTTCCTCCGCTTCGTGGTCGAACCACAGGAAGGGGGTGATTTTTTGCATCGTGTTGCTCCTCGTTATAGTGCCGGGATCAGCCGCCGCTCAAGGCCTGCACGATCACGATTTCGTCGTTGACGTCGAGCGCTTGCGATAAATCATGCGTCTGCTCGCCATTGATAAAGATGCGGATATGGCGCCGGATGTGGTCCTGCTCGTCGACAATGCGGAAACGGATGCCCGCATATCGACGGTCGAGTTCGGTCAGCGCTGCGGCGAGCGTGGCGCCGCCGACATCGACTTCACCGCGCTCCGTATACGAACGCAGCGCGCCCGGAATCATCACCTTCATCGCCGCCGCACTATTTAAACTGCGCTGCGTCGACCGCGTAAATTTCCGGCAGATGCTGCGCGATGCAGCGCCAGTTGCGGCCTTCGTCGGCACTCGTCCACACTTCGCCGCTCGTCGTGCCGAAGTAAAGTCCGATCGGGTCCTGTGCGTCGCCGGCCATCGCCTGGCGCTTGACCGTCCACCACGCCTGGCTTGCCGGCATACCTTTATCGAGCCGCTGCCACGTCGCGCCGGCATCGCGCGTCGAATACACCGCGGGTTTGCCGTCGGGACTGGTACGCGGCCATACCGTCGTGCCGTCCATCGGGAATACCCACGCCGTTTTGTCGTCGCGCGGATGGACAACGAGCGGAAAGCCG
Organism: Betaproteobacteria bacterium; assembly: GCA_028292435.1. Classification (GTDB taxonomy): domain Bacteria; phylum Pseudomonadota; class Gammaproteobacteria; order Burkholderiales; family SG8-41; genus PALSA-1004. The sequence goes on along the minus strand of JAQGMI010000020.1, from coordinate 29,511 downwards.
ATGTCGCCGACATCTTTCGGCATGTTGTTGCCGATGCGCACCCAGGCGCCATCGCCGTCGCGCCGGTAAATCCCGCAATGATTCTGCTGATAGAGCCGGTCGGGATTGCTCGGGCACATGCGCACGCAATGCGGATCGTGGAAGGACGGATCCTTGGCGTCGAAGTTGAAGCCTTCGACGACTTCCATGCCATCGATGATCACGCGCCACGTTTTGCCGCCGTCTTTCGTTTCGTGCACGCCACCGCCCGACATGCCGAAGATCATATGCTTCGCGTCGCGCGGATCGACGATGACCGAATGCAGCTTCGGGCCATCGGGCGTGCCGTCCTGCGCGGTCCCCATCCACTTGCGGTACTGCATGTCGTCGTTGATCGGTGAAAACGCGTCCCACGTAACGCCGCCGTCGCCCGAACGAAATAATCCCTGCGGCGAAGTGCCCGCGTACCACACGCCGGCTTCGGCGTGATGTCCGGGCGTGAGCCAGAACGTGTGATCGACGCTGCGGCCCTTTTCGCCTTCCGGCACTTTGGCGAACGCCGGCGGCCGCTTGGCTTCCTGCCAGTTCTTGCCGCCGTCGGTCGAGCGCATGATCGTCGGTCCGAGATGGCCGGTTTTAGTCGCGGCGAGCAGCGTGCGGCCGTCGCGCGGATCGAGCACGACCTGGCTAACGACGTGGCCGAGAAAATGGGGGCCGTCGGTGCGCCAGTTTTTGCGCGCCGCATCGCCATGAAAAAACCACGCGCCTTTGCGCGTCGCGACGAGGATAGTAACGGGACCCGCGGACTCTGGTTGGCTCATTGCCATGAACAATCTCCGTTGTTTGGTTTAGGTTATGGTTTGCTGCGCCCGGGCAGCGACGGTTTCGCGGATCGGACGGATCGGCCGCACTTCGACGCAGCCGACGCGCGCCGGCGGGATTTTTCCCGCTAGCTGAATCGCTTCGTTAAGGTCGCGCGCTTCGATCATGTAAAAGCCCGCGAGCTGCTCTTTGGTTTCGGCGAATGGCCCGTCGGTAATCGACAGCTTGCCGCCGCGCACGCGCACGGTTGTCGCGGTTTGCACCGACTGCAGCGCTTCAGACGCGAGGCACTGGCCGTTCTTGCGTATGCCTGTATCGAATTCGACGCAGTCTTCATCAGGCAACTCGTCGAGCCGTTTTTCATCGAGATAAACCAGACACAGATATTTCATCGTTCGCTCCAAAAGGGTGAATTGATGCGCTTTTAGGACGCGGAGGACGCGGCAAGTCCGAGCGCTGACAATGTTCCCGGGTCATCGGCCACCGGCCGCACTTCCACACAGCCGTGCCACGCACCGGGAATGCGTGCGGCGATCCCGGCCGCTTCGCGCATGTCTTTCGCCTCGATCAGAAAATAGCCGCCGAGCTGTTCTTTTGTTTCCGCATACGGGCCGTCCGTCGACGACACCTTTCCATTGCGCACGCGCACCGTCGTGGCGGTTGCCGGCAGCTGCAATCGATTGCAGGCCAGATAGTGGCCGCTCGCCTGTATTTCCTCGATAAACGAGCGATAGTCGTCGTAGTGTTTTTTGCGCGCCGTTTCGAACATGTGCTCCATCATCGTGTCGGCGCAGATCAGGCATAGATATTTCATGATTTTTCAGCCGCGACTTTGAGGTTCGCAAGCCCGGCTTCGAAGTCTTTGCCGATCATGCTGTCCATATTGATGAAGACCTGCATCATTTTCGAAATGAACGGCGCCGGCCCGTACATGAGCCACGTCACGGTGGTCGTGTTCCCGGCGGATGCGAGATTGAATTCAACCGTGTTGTGTCCTTCCATCGGCTTCACGAAATCGAGTTTCAGTACGATTTTCGAGGGCGGCACTGACTGCGTAATCTGCATGCTGCCCTGGCCGACGTCGCCGTTGCCTTCCCAGGCATAAGTGGCGCCCTGGCCGCTGGTCGTCGCGCCGTAGCTGCGCTTCATCGCGGGATCTTTTTTCTCCCACGGCGACCACTGCGGCCATTGCTTGAAGTCGTTGATCAGCGCGAAAACTTTTTCCGGTGGCGCGCTGATCGTGGCCGACCGCTGCACCGTGAAGGTGTCGGGCTTGGTCGACGCGAAGATGAGCACGCCGGCGATGGCGACGATGACGATAACGGCAATAATTTTCAGCACGGCGAATCCTCCGGTTAAGCGGGTTTGACCAGCACCATCCACGCGACGCCGAAGCGGTCGGCAACCATGCCGAAGCGCGACGAGAAAAAAGTCTTGGCCATCGGCATCTGGACCTGGCCGCCTTCGCCGAGCGCGGTAAAGAGGCGGTCGGCTTCCGTCGCCGTGTCCACCGTCAGCGACAGCGAAAATCCCTGAAAGCTCGGCTTACCCTCGCAGCGGCCGTCGGACGCCATGATTGCCGTGTCGCCAACGTGAAAACACGCGTGCATGATTTTATTTTCGGAACCCGGCGCGGTGCAGCCGGGCTGCGGCGGCTCGGGACTGTCCTTGAAACGCATGAGCATGTCGACTTTGGCGCCGAGGGTCTTTTTGTAAAACTCGATCGCTTCTTCGCAGCGGCCGTCAAAAAACAAATACGATTGAACCAGCATAGTGCCTCCTCGTGAGAATGAATTGATGAATGCGGCGTCAGCGCGCCGCGTTGTTCGCGGACTTTGCGCGCAGCTCCGCTTCCTTGTTCAGGATTTCGGGGTTGTCGGTCAGTTCCGGACTTTCGAATACCTGGCGGATCTCGATTTCAGAATCGCCCGGCATCGGGTTGGGACAGCGTTTGACCCATTCGATGGCTTCCTCGCGCGACTTGACCTGCCACATCCAGAATCCTGCGATCAGCTCCTTGGTTTCGGCAAACGGTCCGTCGATGACGGTGCGGTTTTTGCCCGAGAAGCGAACACGTGCGCCTTTTGAGCTCGGATGGAGGCCGTCGCCGGCCTGCATGATGCCTGCTTTAACGAGTTCCTCATTGTATTTCATCATATCTTTCAGCATTTTCTCGTCCGGCATCACGCCGGCTTCCGAATCTTTGGTGGCTTTGACGATGATCATGAAGCGCATGGCCCTATCTCCTTGTCGCGTCTGTCTAAATTAAAGGTTAACCGGTCGTTCTTATGATCTAGTCGAACGGCCAGTGTCGATTTCGACAGCGGTTTCAAATTATTTTTAAGCCGGCTTCAACTCGGCGAGCCGCCGCTCGAGAAACCGCCTTTCAGGTTCCTGGCGGGTAAGGGCCAGCGCGCGCTGATACGATTCGCGGGCTTCCCCGGTTTTGCCGAGCCGGCGGCACAAGTCCGCGCGCGCCGCATGCGCGAGCCGGTAATCCGCGAGACCGCCCCGGTCGAGCAAGGCGTCGACCAGCGTGAGCCCGGCCTGCGGTCCGTCGCGCATCGCAACGGCCACCGCCCGATTAAGTTCGACCACGGGCGAAGGCTCGGCGCGCACCAGTAAATCATATAGGCCCACGATCTCCTGCCAGTCAGTAGCGTCAGCATCCGGCGCGTCGGCGTGAACGGCGGCAATGGCCGCTTGCAGGCAGTAAGGGCCCGGTGGCCGCAATGGCAGCGCGCGCTCGACCAGCGCGATGCCCTCATCGATGAACTTGCGGTTCCAGCGCGTGCGGTCCTGCGCGTCGAGCAAAATCAAATCACCCGCGGGCGACGCGCGGGCGGTGCGCCGCGATTCATGCAAGAGCATAAGCGCAAGCAGGCCGAGCGCTTCGGGCTCGGGCAGCAAATCGACGAGTAGCCGCGCGAGACGAATCGCCTCACCCGACAAATCGTGCCGCGTCAGCGCGTCGCCCGACGAAGCCGAGTAGCCTTCGTTGAACACCAGATAGATGACGCGCAACACGCTGTCGAGGCGGTCGGGCAGTTCGTCGGGCGTCGGCACCGAGTAGGGAATTTTTGCGTCGCGGATCTTGGTCTTGGCGCGCACGATGCGCTGCGCGAGTGTCGGCGCGCCCGCCAGGAAAGCCGCCGCAATTTCTTCCGTCGTCAGGCCGCAGACTTCGCGCAGCGTGAGCGCAACCTGCGCGTCGGGCGGCAGTGCAGGGTGGCAGCACGTGAAGACGAGGCGCAGACGATCGTCTTCGATTTCCTCGTTGTCCGCCGGTGCGTTTTCGTCGGCTAAGTTTTCGAGCGCTTCTTCATCGAGTGTTTCGAAACGCGCGCGCCGGCGCAGCCCGTCGATCGCCTTGAAGCGCCCGGCGGAGACCAGCCATGCGCGCGGATTCGCCGGCACGCCTTCGAGCGGCCATTGCTCGAGCGCCGCCCTGAACGCGTCGTGGAGCGCTTCTTCCGCGACATCGAAGTCGCCGAGCAGCCGGATCAAAGTCGCGAACACGCGGCGCGACTCGGCGCGATAAACGCCGTCAACGATCCCCTGCATGTTGCTGTACGTGTTCTCGCCCATCGCCCCTCGCATTCCGTGGGGCGCTAGTTTAAACGAGCGGGAGCCTTTGCCTGCAGCGCGCGCTACCAGCGATAGCCGGCGCCGATCAGAAACACGTCGGTGTCGCGGTCATTGCGAGTCGTCACCCGATGCCAGGTCGCGCGCGCAATCAGATTGCCCGGAATCTTCATGCTGGCGGTAAGCGACAATACGCCGGTCAGGCGCGTTCGGTCGTTGTCCTTGCTGTCGTACGCGAGATAAGGTCCGACACCGACGCCGATCGAAACGCGATCGTTCAGCAAAGCACGGGTTGCCCAGATTTCGGTCAGCGCGCCGCTGCGGTTGATCGGGCCGGGCGCGCCTTCGCGCAGCGCAGCCACCGTCCAGTCGATATGACGCGACAAGTTGCGCCGGTATTCGAGTTCATAAGCCGTGGACGTTTCCGATTCGAAATTGTTTACATAGGTGTGGCCCACGTACACGGTGACCTCGTTCGGCTTCAGGCGATCCGACTGCCATGCCGCGGCGCCCTCCGCCGAACCGGGCAGGACGGCCGCATCGAATGTGTAACCGACGCCCGCGACAATCGACGTGGTGTCGATGCTCTTGTTGGTGAGAATTCGATTCGCGCGGAGCTCGACAGCCCAGTGTTTGGTGAACTGATAGTTCGTCGCTACACTCGAAATGAGGCCGATACCGTGGTTGTCCGCAAACACGACGCCCGGCCGGGCAGCGGTATCGAAATACAGATAAGGGCCGGTACCTGCTTTCACCGACCAGCGCGGCGTTATATTGAAGCCCGCCCAGAGTTGAGCACCCATGCCGTCGCGATGATGATCGAACAGATGTCCCTCGTTCACGTACACCAGGCTGTACGAGAACAGCTTCGTGAGCGGCTCGGAATAGTCGGCGACGTAAGCGAAGCTGTCGTCATGCGACACTCTTTCTTTGGTAACGCCCGACAGGATCGACAGTTGTTGAGCGCCGGCGGGCAGCGCGGCAACTGCGGACAGCAAGACAGCGAACTGAAGCAGCCAGCGATCGCGGTGATTTATTTTTGTCATTGCATGCTGCCTTTGCCCGGAGGCGCGTGGCCGAGTCGGCTATTCTGCGACGAGCAGCCAAAAAAACTATCGGACGCCGGCCAATTTGGCTGTAGGAGAATCGCTATGCCAACGCCATTAGCCGATAAACGAGGCGCGTTTAGCGGTTTCTGCGACGGCGAACTTCCCGCCTGGCGGTTGTCGTAACCTCATGCGCCTTATCGAGCATACTGATTGATATGAATTGCTTGACGATTGTTTGCCGGGGCCTGCTCGCCGCCGCTCTGTCGTGCTTCATTGCACCGGCCGTCGGATTCGGCCAGTCATGCCATGTGAGTAGCGACTACGACATCACGGTCAGCGAGGCAGCTTTACAGTTCGATCGCAAATCAGCGCCGCCGCAGCGCCTGGATATGCAGCGCGGCGCGCTGAACGCCGGCGGCAACGCGGTTGCGCTTAGCGCTGACGAGCGCAAGCGCATCGCGGCGTTCGAAGCGCGTGCGCGCGAGCTCGTGCCGCGAATCAAAGCGCTCGGCCAGCGCGCGGTCGACCTGATGGCGGCGGCCATCCATGAAGAAGCGACGCAATCGTCGCCGAATTCCGCTGCGCGGCCTGAACTCAAGGCGCGCGTCGATGCGCGTGCAAAAGAACTCAAGACGCGGATCGCCAACAGCACGACGAGCAAGGAATGGCGTCCGGAAGCGATCAACAGTTATATGGCCGGCGTGCTGGCCGACGTCGTGCCGCTCATCACCGGTGATCTTGCGCAAAAAGCGCTCGATCTCACGATGAAAGGCGACCTGGGCGGTGTCGTTGCCTTAAAAGACCAGGCAACCGCGCTGCACGCCTCGCTCGAGCAACGCATCCGCAAAAGACTCGACACGCTGGAGCCCGAGATTCAGAAACTGTGCCCCGCGGTACGCGAGCTTGACCGGCTCGAGTCGGGCGTCGCCACGCCACTGCCCGGCGGCGGGCGCCTGAACCTCATCAAGGTGGATGGATAATTTTTTGGTGGCGATGTCGATTGGCGCCACTCCCAATCGACTAACGGGTATCAGTTATCCAGCGGAGATATCCATGATCGCCACCGGTTCGACCCGATTTAACTATGCAAAGTGGTGCGTATACGCGCTCGTGATGCTGGCGCCCGGCGCTTTCGTCGCGGTGCCGGCGCTCTGGATCGCGCGGGCATTCACGCGTTGGCGGCGGGCCAGATACGCAGTCCGACCGCAGGTGAACGCGGCGCATGCTTGAGGTGAGGGCGCACGCGGCCCATCCACGTCGATGGGTCGCGCGCGTCGGCTTCGTGCGACGCGAAATGACGTTCACGCAATTCGAGCGACGTAAATTCGTGCAGGATCGCGTGTTTGAAGTCGCCGACGGTCGCGAGCAGCTTGCGCGCACCGACGCAGCCGGGTAGCGCCGCCAGCAGCGGCAGCCGTTCCTGTGCGTACCAGGCGCCGAGATCATCTTCGACCTCGGCGCTTGCCGCGTTGTAATTGCCGAATTGCACCACGGGCGCCGTCGTCATCGCGGTCCCGCGCAGGCCGGCGTCCGGGCCCTCGACGCGAACTTCTTCATTAAAAATGCACGCGGTCGATTGGCGGCGCATGCCCATGAATCGTTTGGTGTGCTCGCTTTGCCGCGCCAACAACTGGCGCGGGCTCGGTTTGAGAAACGTGTGCGTGGTCTCGCCGCCGAAGAATGCGAGATAACCGCTGTGGGCGCCGTCATGAGCGAGCGCGTAATGCGCGGCCCACAGATAGCCGGGTCGCGCGAGTTTTTCTGGAATGTGCGTCTCGTGAAACCACTCGAGATATCCGGCCCGGTGTTCGTCGGGCAGGTCGTACCAGATTGCCCATAGCCCGCGGTCCATACGCTACCCCCTGTACCTGTTCAGCCGGTTGCGCGATGCGCTGCTACGCGCGATTTTCCGCAAGCCACGCATGCACCTGCGCGACCACCGCGGCGCCTTCACCGACGGCTGCAGCGACGCGCTTGGTCGAGCTCGCGCGCACGTCGCCGATCGCGAACACGCCCGAAATCGACGTTTCGAGCGCGAGCGGCGGATGCCTGTTGGCGGCGGGCGTCTGTGCGTCGTCGGACGGCAGAAGATCGCTGCCCGTACATACAAAGCCTTTGTCATTGACTCTGACGCCGCAGCCCTCGAGCCACTGCGTATTGGGATCGGCGCCGACAAAAAGAAACAAACGCCGAATTGCTTTGTTCATTTCATCGCCGGTATGTCGATGACGCCAGCGCACCCCACTGACGCCGTCGGCACCGCCTTCGATCGCGTAGATTTCACTTTCCTTGTGCACGGTGACGTTCGGCAGCGAACCGATCCGTTCAACCAGATACTGCGACATTTTCTTGCCGAGATCGTTGCCGCGGATGAGCACATGCACGTGCGCCGCGTGGCTCGCGAGAAATACGATGGCCTGTCCGGCGGAGTTGCCACCACCGACGAGCGCGACTTCCTCTTCTCGACAGAGGCGCGCTTCGATCGGCGACGCCCAGTAATAGACGCCGCGCCCTTCATACTGCGCGAGCGCATCGATCGCAGGGCGGCGGTAGCGCGCGCCGCTCGCGATGACGACCGTGCGGGCTGAAATGCGCGAGCCGCAATCAACCGAGAGCACGCGCGGCGACGCCGAACAGTCGAGCTGCGTTACGGCGAGCGGCACCGCAACGTCGGCGCCGAACTTCTGCGCCTGCACGAATGCGCGGCCGGCCAGCGCCTGACCGGAAATCCCGGTCGGGAAACCGAGATAATTTTCAATGCGGGAACTTGCGCCGGCCTGGCCGCCGATGACGCGCGTGTCGAGCACGATCACCGACAGGCCTTCCGACGCCGCATACACGGCGGTTGCGAGTCCGGCCGGCCCTGCGCCGACCACGGCAACATCGTAAGTACGATCGGCGCGCAGTTCCGGATACATGCCGAGATGCCGCGCGAGCACCTGCTCCGTCGGGCATTTGAGGACGGTGCCGTCCGGCAGCACCACCAGCGGTAATTGCTCGGGCCGCGGTGCGTGCAGCTTCATGACTTCATCCGCCGCATGTTCGTGCGCGGGATCCATCACGGTATGCGGATGGCCGTTGCGCGCAAGAAAACTCTGGAGGCGCAGCATGTCCGCGCCGTCGGGCGCCCCGACCAGTACGGGACCGCCGCCGCCGGTTTCGATCAAGCCGACGCGCCTCAAAATCAGCGCGCGCATGATGCGTTCACCGAGTTCGGCTTCGGCGATCACGAGCGCGCGCAACGACGCGGACGCAATCACGAGCGCTTCAACATCGACGAGCGCGCTCCCGTCGACGAGCGACGGTTTTCCCGACAACTGGCCGACTTCCGCCACGAAGTGGCCCGGCCCATGCTCGACAATCGGCGCATCCGCACTCAGCGCGTTCTTGCGGGTGATCGACACGCAGCCCTGCAGGACCACGAACATCCCCGGCCCGATGCGGCCGGCTTCGAACAGCACCGCGCCGGCCCGATAATTCTTTACCTTGCCGAAGCGGCGCAGGCGATCGATTTCCGCCGGCGTGAGCTGCGGAAACATCTGCTCGCGCCGCATCTCGAGGTGATGCGGCAGCGGTGTGATGATGGCTGCACCGTGAACGTGCGCAATCTCACCGTTTTCGGCGTGACCCGTTTCGATGACGAGCGGTTTTTCCTGCGCGGCATTCATCGCTGATGCCTGCCCTCGGCAGGAAAACCTTTAGTCGACGATTTTGGCAGCGGCTGCGTCTGCCCGCCGGTGAAGTCGAGCATGACTTCGTCAACGTAACACCAGCCCCACGGATCGTGCGGAAAGTACGATTCCATGATCGGATGCTGCGTCGAATGATAATGCTTGGTCGCATGCTTGTTCTTCGAGCTGTCGCAGCAACCGACGTGGCCGCAGGTGCGGCAGATGCGCAGATGCACCCAGGCGTCGCCCGTCTTCAGACATTCTTCACAGCCATTGGCCGACGGCGTTACGTTCTGGATAGTATTGACGTGTGTGCAGTTCATGAGGGCGTTTCGCGCGAAGTCGTTCGGAGGGAACTCTATTGTGCATAAAAACGGCGCACGCGGATATCGGTCGGCGGCCGACCGCGCGCTGACCAATACCGCCGGATAGTCAGCGCGGCGGCTTCTTTGCTTTACGGTTCGAGCTGATGGCTGCTTTCAATGCATCGAGCGCCGGCGACGATTCGCCTTTACGCCACACGAGGCAGGTTGTCACGCGGCGCGCGCTTGCCGGCAGCGGGGTCGCAACCAGCGCGTCGCCGCCGCGCACGGTCGCCAACACGGATTGCGGCATGACAGCGACACCGGTGCCGGACGCGACGCAGGCGACGATCGCGTGATAAGAACTCAGTTCGAGCACGCGCTCGGGCATGAGGTCGCTCGCGGCGAACCAGTGCTGCAAGCGCCGGCGGTACGCGCAGCCGGTGGGAAACGCGATCACCGTGTCGCCGCGGACGTCGCGCGCGCTGCGGATTTTCGCGTGCGAACGGGCCGCGATGACGACGAGTTCTTCGTCGAACGTCGGCATCGATTCGAGCTGCGAGGCACCGGCCGCTTCGACGACGAACGCCGCTTCGGCCCGCCGCGCGAGCACCGCCTGAAGCAGTGCGTCGTTGGTGCCGGTCGACAGTTCGATGCGCACCGCTGGATAATCCCGATGGTAGCGCGACAGCAGCGGCGGCAGCCGGCTTGCCGCCGTGCTTTCGAGCGTGCCGATGCGCAGCGTGCCCTGCGGCAGGCCGCCGCGGACCGCGCCGCGCGCCTGGCTCGACAACTGCAGCAATTGCTCCGCGTAGCCCAGAAACATTTTGCCGGCCGGCGACAGAACGAGGCGCCGCTTGTCGCGGATGAACAACTGGGTGCCCAGCGACGCCTCGAGCTGCTGGATGCGGGTCGTCACGTTCGACTGCACGCGGTGCAGCTTGCGCGCCGCAGCACTAATGCCGCCCTCGTCGACGACGGCCTTGAAAAACTGTAATGCTGCGAAATCCATAGTTCTCTAAACAAGAACGAGTTAATCATTATTATTCATTTTCCAGCATGGGCGGTCAACGCTAATATGGCGTCATGAGCGGATTGCGGCAGGATGAAACATCGTTGGCGCTGATTGCCTGGTGCGGCATGGTTGCGCTCGCGGTTGCCATGGGGGTGGGCCGCTTCGCGTTTACGCCGCTCCTGCCGATGATGCAGGATGATCATGCGCTGACGGTTGCGGCGGGCACCTGGCTCGCGACCGCCAATTACGCGGGGTATCTCGCGGGCGCGTTGATTGCACTGGCGCGGCCTGTGCGGCCGGCTGCGGCCATCGGCGGTGGCTTGCTGGCCATCGCGCTCGCCACTTTCGGCATGGGACTGACCGAGGATTTCGCCGCGTGGCTCGCGCTGCGGGCGGCCGCCGGCGTCGCGAGCGCCTGGGTAATGATTTATGTGTCGTCGGCGTTCGTCGGCCAGCTCGCGCAACGCGGCGCGGAAGATCTGAACGGGCGAATTTTCGCCGGCGTCGGCTTGGGCATCGCGGCAGCCGGCGTTGTCAGCCTCGTTCTGATGACGATGCACTCGACCGCCGCGGTCGCCTGGATGCTGTTTGGCGGCGCTTCACTCATTGCCGCGCTCGCCATCGCGCCGGTCCTGCGCGCGCGCCACGATGACACGGCACGAGCCGCGCCGGCTGCCGATCGCGAGGCAATGCGCTGGGACGGCGCGGCATGGCGCATGATCGTGTGCTTTGCGTCGAGCGGATTCGGTTACATCGTGCCGGCTACGTTTCTGCCCGCGATGGCCAAAGCGCTGATTCAGGAGCCCGCGATCTTTGGCTGGTCGTGGCCGGTGTTTGGTGCCGCCGCGCTCGTATCCACGCTCACGGCGTCAGCGCTGCGCCGGCGCATGGGCAACCGGCGCTCGTGGATTGCAAGCCAGACCGTGATGGCGATCGGCGTTGCGCTGCCGGCGTTTGCCGGCGGCATCGCGGCGATCATTTTGTCCGGCCTCATGGTCGGCGGCACCTTCATGATTATCACCATGAGCGCCATGCAGGAAGCAAAGGCAATCGCAGGCTCGCAGGCGGTGCGACTGGTGAGCGCGCTGACGGCGGCATTCGCGATTGGTCAGCTCATCGGGCCGTTGAGCGTGCGCGCGGTGCTCGCCCTCGGCGGCGGGTTTTCGGCCGCGCTGGTGCTTGCAGCAGCGGTATTGATCGCGGGGGCGGCGTTGTTGCGCGGCGGCGCGCCCGCGGCGCGCACCGCTGACTGCTCGGCATAGTGAGGCTTTTAAACACGAGGTATACGCATGAAATTATTTTTGAACAAGGCTTCGCCTTATGCGCGACTCGTCATGGTCGTCATCCATGAAAAGCAATTGATCGACCGCGTCGAGCTCAACTGGACTGATCCGTGGGCATCCACGCCGGCATTGCTCGCGGTCAATCCGGTCGCAAAAGTGCCCGCTTTGATGACGGACGGCGGCGAATCGATCGTCGACAGCGCCTGCATCTGCGCGTATCTCGACGATGTCGGTAGCGGACGGCGGCTGCACGCCGCCGCTGGCGATGTCGGCAGCTTAAGTAAATATGGACTCGGGCGCGGCCTCATCGATGCGGCATTTGGGGTGACGATCGAACGCCGCTTCGCTGCAGCCCAAAGCGAGCCGGTGCTGGCCAAACGCTGGCTCGATGCCGTTCAGCGCACGATTGCCGAATTGGAAAAAACGCCGGCACTGCGGCGGGCGACCGATCAGCCCGACATTGGCGATCTCGCGCTCGCCGTGGCGCTTGGCTATGTCGGCTTCCGTCTGCAGGAAGTCGATTGGCAACGCAAAGCACCGGCGACCGCGACTTGGTTTTCACGGATCGACGCACGTCCCTCGATGCGCTTGACGCGTCCCGAGTAAAAATCAAGGAGCTTCGCTTGCACGCGCGCGCGATGGCCGCTGCGTGCCGCGAAGCCGGCGTGATATTGCGCATCGCGCATCAAATTCGTCTCGCTGCCCGCGATCACGCGCGCGCCAAATCGTGCACCCCGGCCGCTTGGGGCGGCTTGCCGAAATTTAACTCGAGCGTGGCTCGGCCAATCCTGCGCGCAAAACCTGGGGCTCGATAACTCGCAAAGCGGCGTGATAAATGTGACGCCGGGTTAGAGGAGCCGGTAAAGACTGTGCATGCGGTTGAACGTATGCGGGCGGACGTTGGGCTTCCAGTCGCCGGTGTCTGAGGCGGCAACCCACGCCGGTCCCTGCGGCACGTCCGCAGACGACACGCGGTAGATCGCCGCGTATTTGGGAATGCCGTCGGCCGGCTTTTCCAGCACATAGCGTTTGACGTCGAGCACACCAGGGACCTTGGAAATCAGCGGAACGTGCTGCTCGTCATACACGCGGTTGAATTCGGCTTCGACCTCCGGCTTGACGTCCATTTGGACCACATAAATGTATTCGCTCATGTTTTCACTTTCTGCAGTGGTGCGATGAAGGATGGCGCCGTGCCGGCGCACTCGTATATGTCTATCCGGCAGTGAAGCGCAATATCGTCGGCGTTCCCGCGACGTCCACCCGTGTGGGCGCACCGAAACGGGACTCCGGATCATTCTATCGGTGCATTTCGAAACGGTCGAGACAACGGATTACAATCGACGCGTGCGTCCGGCCCATGCCGCGCCGTTGTGCCCACACGGCGGACGCGGCTGGAACGCGGCTTGCTAGCGGTCTGCGTTCTGTTTCTTGAACCCTTGAAGCGTCCTAGTCTCAGCGATGCTATTTGCGTACTTTCTGCCCGGAGCACACAACATATGATGAATGGGAAATCGAAAGTCGCGCTGGCCGCCGCGGCGATTTTTTCGTGTCACTCGCCGGCGCACGCGCAATCCGTCAAAACCGAATATCCGAACCGGCCGATTCGCCTCGTCGTGCCGTACGCGCCCGGCGGCACCACCGATTACGCGGCTCGCATTCTTGGCTCCAAGCTGACCGATGCATTAGGCCAGACCGTGGTGGTCGACAACCGGCCGGGCGCAGGCTCGATCATCGGCTCCGATGTCGTCGCCAAGGCGATTGCCGACGGCTACACCTTGCTGATGGTGGACACGGGCTTCAGCGTCACCCCGGCGCTCTATGCGAAATTGCCTTTCGACGCCGTCAAAGATTTTTCCCCCGTGACTGAGGCGATGCGGGTTTCAAACTGGTTGATCGTGCCGGCGGCATTGCCCGCCAAGTCGGTTGCCGAGCTCATCGCCCTGGGAAAAGCCAGGCCTGGAACGCTGACGTTCGGCTCCGGCGGTGTGGGCTCACCATTTCACATGGCCGGCGAACAGTTCAAGCTGGCGGCCAGGATCGACATCGTCCACGTGCCGTATAAAGGCGGCGGACCAGCGCTGACCGACCTGATCGGCGGCCATATCTCGCTGCTGTTTCCAACGATGACGATTGCGCTGCCTCAAGTGAACGTCGGCCGTCTGCGTGCGCTCGCAGTAATCGCGCCGAAACGGGCCGTCGCGCAGCCCGACGTCCCGACGATGGCAGAAGCCGGCCTGCCTGGCGTGACGATGACTTCGTGGTACGGAATGCTCGCGCCTGCCGGAGCGCCTCGTCCGGTGATCGACAAGTTGTCGGCCGAAATCCGGAAGATTCTGGCACAGCCCGACGTGCGCGAACGTCTTGCGACCCAGTTCGCCGAACCCATCGGCAGCACACCGGCTGCGTTCGGCAAACTGGTGGCCGACGAGATCGTCACGTGGACTGCGGTGGCCAAAGCAGGCGGCATTAAAGCGGAGTGATCGCGCCGGGTTACCCGCGGCGCTGCGGTTAAAAATCGTAGCGGCGCGCGGGATTCGCGACGAGCACTTGTTCCCGCTGCGCGGCGTCCGGGATCCAGGCCGCGAGCATGTCCGCCAGATCGCCGTCGTTCGGCATCTGATGCAGCCCCATCGGATGCGGCCAATCCGTCGCCCACAACGTACGCTCGGGTGCGGCGGCGACCACTGCGCGCGCGAGTGCGGGGACGTCTGCGAATTGTGGCGAGCGTTCGGAGACGAAGTAAACGCCCATGATTTTTGCCCAGACGTTGTCCCGCCGCAGCAGGCGCAACAATGCCTGAAAGGGCGGTGCGTCGATGCCGTCTTTTGCATTTACGCGGCCAAAATGGTCGATCACGATGTCGATCTCCAATTTGCTCAGCTGTGCTTCGATGTCGGGATATTTTTTGAAATCGATAAAGAATTGCAGATGCCAGCCCAGGTCTTTCAACCGTCCCGCGAGCTTGGGCGCCTGCGCGAGCGTCAGGCCGGGCGTTGACGCCGCGAGATTGATGCGCACGCCGCGCACGCCGGCCTCGTGCATGTCCCGCAGTTCGCGGTCGGTCACATTCTCGTCGATGACCGCGATGCCGCGGAACGCAAAAACGCCCGAGCGCAGCGCATCAAGCATTGCCCTGTTGTCCGTGCCATAAACACTAGGCTGCACGAGCACCGCTCGTTCGCAGCCGATCGTCGTCAGCATGCGCACAAAGTCCGCCGCCGAGGCGTCGGGCGCGATATAGCCTGCATGCGGCAGAAACGGATAATGGCTTTGCGGCCCGAATACATGCGCGTGGCAATCGCAGGCTCCACGCGGAAATTGCAGTTTCGGCTTGCGGGTATCGGCTAGTGGACCGGGTATCGTCGGCGGGCGGGGTGCAGGCGGCGGCATGGGTGTTGACCTATAAGAAAATGGAAGGTTGTTGCAATGATAAAGGTAAACGGATGCCGCGCGCGCGTTGTGCGCTTGTGTTAGTTTCGTTGCCTTGCGCAACCACGTAAGGCGGGGACTTGCAACATGACGAGCAGCACGAAGAAATGCGGTTGGGGCATCGCAGGGCTGGGCTGGGTTGCCGGCGATTTTGTGGTGCCGGCGATGGTCGAAGCCGGTTCGAAACTGGTCGGCTGCGTCGGCAGCACGCCGGAAAAGTCGCGCGCGTTCGCGCAACGTTTCGGCTTTGCGAATGCGCACGACAATTTAGATTCGCTGCTGCGCGATCCCGCGGTTGACGCTGTGTACCTCGCGTTGCCGAACGCGATGCACCACGAGGCCGTGCTTGCGGCCGCGCGTGCGAAGAAGCACATCCTGTGCGAAAAGCCGTTTGCGATGAAGCTCGAGCATGCGCGCGAGATGGCCGCTGCGTGCCGCGAAGCCGGCGTGATATTGCGCATCGCGCATCAAATTCGCCTCGATGCCGCGATCACGCGCGCGCGCGAAATCGTGCGCTCGGGCCGCCTTGGGCGGCTTGCCGAAATTTCACTCGAGCGCGGCTCGGCCAATCCGGCGCGCAAAACCTGGCGGCTCGACAACTCGCAAAGCGGCGTGATTTTCGACGTCGGCGTGCATCTGCTCGACCTGATTCAATGGGTGAGCGGCCAGCGCTTCGTTGAAGTCAGCGCGTTCAGTCATCCCGATCGCAAACTCGGCCAATCCGACGACACCATCACGGTGCTCGGCCGGCTCGACGGCGAATGTCATGCAGTCGCGCGGGCGACGCGCGAAGTCGGCAGTGCGGAAAACAATTTGATCATCGAAGGCGCCGACGCGACGCTCTTCACGTCATCGCTGCGCTTTGCCAAGGAACACGTAGTCAGCGTGCGCGATAAAAATGGCGTGACCTCGGAACGTTTTCCGGCGAGCCCGGCTTATGCGTGGCAGGTCACCGCATTTGAAGGTGAAGTGCGCGGCGAACGCAGCTTATTGCCCGACGGCGACGACAGTCTTTACACGGTCGCGACGACGCAGTCGGTGCTGCAATCGATCAACGAGCGGCGCATCGTCGCCGTGCCTGCCGTCGCCTAGTCAGTCAGTCCGCCGACTTCATACGTGTGAGGCGTCGGCTTTGGCAGTGATGAGCGCGACGATTTCGTCGATCACGTTGTTCGCAATCGCTTCGAGCTCCTGCGTCGTGCGGTTCTGAATCGGATGCGGCACCCACGCCACCGCAGGCTCGAGGCCGAGCGCCTTCATCTGCGCGGCCGCGGCGGGCTTGAACGCTTCAGTCGCCACCGCGCAACCGGGGATGCCGCGGCGATCGAGATTCGACAAGTCGTGCAGACTGCACGACGTGCATGAGCCTCAGTCGGCGAGGCCGACGACGACGACGCCGCAACTCTCGACGATAGCCTGCACCACGGATTCGGGCGCCGGCTTGGTGTGCGTACCTTTGGTGAAACGCGCGACGGCGAATTCGCGTTTGGTCAGCAGGCGCTCGATCGTGTCGAGAAACTCGCTGCTGCGCTCCTTCGAGATCGACAGCAATCCGATCGTCACGTCTTCAAGCCGCGCCGGCGGTGTGCGGCGAACGCGCTTTTCCGGCGACAGTTCGGCCGTCGGATCGAGCATGTGATAAGTGGTGTGGTTCATAGGGCAATCTCCCGCGTTACGGTTTGCACTTCGGTTTTCTTTCTCTGCGCCGGCCAGCCGCCGATGACGGCCGACATCAAGCCGCCGCGTCCGCCGGCGCGCACCACCAAAAGGCCGCCTTCATTAAATTTGTCGATCATCTCATCGGCGCGCGACGGATCGATGCCTTCTTCGATGCCGTGCGCACCCGTGATCAAGTCCTTGCCGGGACGCCGCAGTGCCGCGCGCAGGCCCGCTTCGATTTCCGGACGCCGCCAGCCGCCGTTATTGAATATCGCGTAATGATCGGGCGACACGACGAGGATCGCGTTCGCGTATTCGCACAGCTTCGGGTGACAAACCACCGAGAGGCCGAGCGCGAGCGATTTGGCGAGGCCCTCGGGCGTGCGCGATTTGCCGGCGGTAATGCCCTGCACGCCGTCGCCATGAAATAGGGTGACGGTGGAAGTGCCCGGCTTGAAGCCGCGCGCGACGTTAAGCGGCGTCCACGTCGGATCGGTTTCGTCTTCGGCGAAGCAGAACGTGTACTTGCCCGGATTGCCGAGCACCGCGCGATCGATTTCACCGGGAATGCCGCCGCCGACGTTGCGAATCACGAGTTGCAGCGCGCGGCCGATCGTCGCGTTCGCGCGATTGCCCTGGCCGAGCGCGTTGCCGCCGCTGTTCATGCCGATGCGTTTGGTGATCGGTCCGTTGACGATGATCACCGGTCCCGAGAACCACAGCGTCGCGAGCAAACCATGCATCGAGAATTGCGGTTCGAGCGCGGCCTCGATCACTGCCAGCACGACCGGAAAATATTCGGGACGGCAACCCGCCATCACTGCGTTGACGGCGGCTTTTTCTACGGTGCATTCGACGAGGTTCGGTGGAATCAGGCCGATAACTTCGTCGGGTTTTCGCGTGCTGCCTGACAACATCATCGCAACGCGCAGCGGCGTCGGCGGCACGACGGGCAGGCCGTCGGCCCAGCCGCGGTCGTACGCGATTTCGATGGCGTCTTCGGGATCGGCGACGTCGATCGCGCGCGAGCGCAATTTCAAATCACCGTGTGCGAGTGCGAGCCGCTCCGGCATGCCGGGGTCTTGCGTGCGCGAACCGCAACCGGGCTGGAATGCGGGCAGCCCGGCGCCGAGCGCGGACAGTTGCGCGACGCGTTCCCATTCGGCGCGGTCCCAGCCGGCGATGCGCGACACTTCGCGTCCCGCTTCGAAGCGGATTAGCGTCGGTACGGTTTCGATGTTGAGCCGCCACGAACGGTCGAGCGCGGTATCGTCTTTGGCGCCGCCGAGCAGCTCGGGGAAAGCGGGGTCGTCCTGGCTGAAAAGTTCGAGCGGCGCGGACTCACGGATTTGCGCGAGCACCGGCGCGACCAGCCGGCAGGTTTCGCATTCGCGTTTGACGACCGCCACGAGTTCCATGCGCGCAAGCTTTCGAGTGTTGTGTTCGGAGATTCTCATTCTAGCGTTGTTTGACGGCGCCGGCGGCGGCCACCAGCCGGCAGCCTTGGCATAAAATGCGCGGATGACTGCAGCGTCATCACGCACTCGAAAGACAGCGGCAATTATTGTTTTGGCCGGCTTGAGTTTTGGCGCGGCGGCCGACGTATGGATTGAAATTGGCGTGAACGACAAGTTCACGTCCTACGCCGACCCCGCTACGATTAAAAAGCAGGGCGCGATGGCCACGATGTGGGCGATGTACGACTACAAAGCGCCGCAAACCGCCGAAGCCGGCAAAAAATACCTGTCGATCAAGCTGAACTATGAGTTCGACTGCAAGGACGAGCGTGTGCGGTTGCTGTCCGCGGTCTCTTTCGCTGAAGCCAGGGCAAAGGGCAATCAGGTCACGGAAAGCAATCTGCGTTCGCCGTCCGCGCGGGTTGAGGCCGAAACGGTGAACGCCCGCCTGCTCGCCTACGCGTGTCGCCGCTGAATCACGTACCACGCGGCTTCCTGTAGAATCTGGAAAAAACGCCTGACCAGCACGCTGACAAGCACGCATAGCCCGGCCACCGGGTCCGAAAACCGCATTTCGTCGAGGAGGTTTTGCCGCATGAACGCACCGCTTAAAGTCGCACCCAAAATCGAATGTTCGGCCGAAGAATGGGCAGCCCGCGTTGATCTCGCCGCCGCATATCGTGCAGTATCGGCGATGGGCTGGCACCACAGCCTGATCTACAACCACATCTCGATGCGTGTGCCCGGCACCGAATCGCATTTTCTGATTAATCCGTTCGGCCTCCTGTACAACGAAATTACCGCGTCGAACCTGCTGAAGGTCGATCTCGACGGCAACAAGCTCATACCGTCGCAGTATCCGATGCTGATGGCAGGCTTCGTCGTCCATCGCTCGATCCACATGGCGCGCAAAGATGCGCACGCGGTCATCCACACGCATTCGAAAGCCGGCGTCGCCGTCGCGTGCCAGGAACAAGGCTTGCTGCCAATCAATCTCGGCGCCATGCACCTTCACGACAAGATCGCCTATTACGACTGCGAGGGCGTCACCAATGAAGCTGAGGAAAGCGAGCACATCGCCAAGGCGCTCGGCGACAAGAACGTCGCGATCCTGCGCAACCATGGTCTCTTGACCTGCGGCTCGACCATGGGACACGCGTTCCACCTGATGCGGCGGCTCGAAATGTCGTGCGAGACGCAGGTGATGGCCCAATCCGGCGGCGCCAAGCTGATCTTCCCGCCGATGGACGTGGTCAAGAAAACCAGCAACCAGACCACGCAGATCGTGCAGAAAAAAGAGAAAGATACCAACGACGGTCCGGCCATCATGTGGGCCGCGGTGCTGCGCTGGATGGACCAGATCGATCCGAGCTACGCGCACTAGCATTGGCTGTTAAGCAACAAACGCAAGAGATCCGGCGGGTCGCTGCGGTTTTCGCAGCACTCGCCGTTTCTGTTTTTGCAGTGCCGGCCGGCGCGGACACCTACCCGGACAAGCCTATCCGCCTGTTGATCCCGTCGCCGCCCGGCGGCGGCACCGATCTGCTCGGTCGCATCGTCAAGGATGGATTCACCGAAATGTGGGACCAGCCGGTCGTCGCCGACAATCGCGGCGGCGCGAGTGGACGGGTCGCCGCCGCGGCAGCCGCGAAAGCGCCGCCTGACGGCTACACTTTATTTTTTACGTATGGCGGCGTGTTGACGACCGGCCTGCCGATGTTCGGCAAGCTGCCGTACGATCCGATTGCGGACTTCGCGCCGGTCGCCATGATGGCGCATGTGCCGGGCGTGCTCGTCGCGCATCCGTCATTTCCCGCCAAGTCCGTGGCTGAACTCATCAAGCTCGCGAAATCGAAGCCGGGCTCGCTGACCGCGGCAGCGTCGAGCATCGGCACGAGCTCGCACCTCAACATGGAACTCTTCAAGCTGCTCGCCGGCATCGACATCCTCGTCGTCACTTACCCCGGCGATGCGCCCGCGCTTGTCGCGCTGCTCGGCGGTCATGCGCCGTTCGGGTTTGCGAGCACTGTCGTCTCATTGCCACACATCGCCGCCGGGAAGCTCAGGCCAATGGCGGTGGCGACCGCGCAGCGCGTGCCGAACCTGCCGGAAATTCCGACGATCGCCGAAAGCGGTCTGCCCGGTTACGAAGGGCTGCTCTTTTACGCGCTCGTCGCGCCCGCCAAAACGCCGCCCGCGGTCATCAACAAGCTGCACGCTGCAGTCACGCAGATCAAGCAGGCGCCGGCGGTGAAGCAACTCATGACGACACTCGGCGCAATTCCAATCGACATGACGCCGGCCGAGTTGGGCGTATTCCTGAAAAGCGAACTTGAGAAGTGGACGAAAGTCATCAAGGCGCGCGGCATCAAGCCGGAGTAAAAAACATTCATGCACGCAGCGTTCGCTAAAAGGTAACTATGGACATCGGAACATTTTTGCTTATGCAATCGCCCGGCGGCCGGCCGTCACAGGAGGTTTACGCGCGCGGCATCGAGCAGGCGCAAGCCGCCGAAGAACTTGGCTACCGCAACGTGTGGCTCGGCGAACATCATTTCTCGACTTACGGCTACATCTCGCGTCCCGCCCAGTTCGCTTCGTACATTGCGGCGAAGACGACGAGGTTGCGCGTCGGCACCGCGGTCATCGTAGTGCCCTTGCATCATCCGCTGTTGATTGCCGAGGAAATTGCGATGCTCGACATTCTCGCCGGTGGACGCCTCGACATCGGGCTGGGCCGCGGCTATCAGCGTTACGAATTCGAGCGCTTCGGTCTGCAACTCGATTCCGGCGGGCAGCGCTGGGACGAGGCCATCGACGTGCTGATGCTGGCGCTGCGCGGCCAGCCGTTCAGTTACGAAGGCAAGATGTTCAAGATTCCGGAAACCACCGTTTATCCGCAGCCGATGCAGAAGCCGTATCCGCCGATGTGGATTACGGCGCAAAGCGAATACTCGATCGATGCGGCGGTGCGCCGCGGCTTCGACGTGCTGACCGGCGGCTTCGGCGTGCCGATCGAACGGCTTGCCGAATTCGGCCAGATCTTCAACCGCGTCGTCGGCGAAGTAAAACCTGCGCGTGCGCCGCGCGTCGGCGTGCAGCGCGCCGTGTACGTGACGAAAGATGCCGCGGACGCGCGAGCCGCTGCTGAAGAGGCGCGCTGGAACATGCGCGTGACCTTGAGCCTGCGCAACAACTACGAGCGCGTCGAAGCCGGCCGGGCAGTGCCGACGCCGGCGAAAACCGAGCCGACGATCGATGAACTCATCGACCGCTATCTCGTGATCGGCACGCCCGACACCGTGATTCGCCAGATCAAGCGCGTGCAAGAACTCGTCGGCATCACGCATTTCAACTGCAGCTTCTGGTTCGGCGACATGACGCAGCAGCGCGTGCTGCGCTCGATGGAACTCTTCGCCAAAGAGGTCATGCCGGCGCTGGAGTGATGGCCGGGCAGACGGCGATTGCGCGTTACGCTGGCCCGCCGCTCGTTTGATTTATCATTTGGCGCATGTCAGTCAATCCCACCGGGGGCGGCGCCGGCTTGTTGCTGCGGTCAGGCGAAGCGTCTTCCACCCAGATCGGTTACGTCAATGAAAACCAGCAGAAGTGCCACGGCACGTTCGGCGTTTTCGGCACCGACCACAACCAATACGCGTACCGGCTCGAGTGCCTGCAGTGCGGTTATGTGTACGGCGCCAACGGCAGCGACATCGCCGCACGCCGTTGTCCGCAATGCCAGGGCGGCGTCGACGGCATTCAGTACTGGCTGCCCGATATCAGCCCGAAAGCTTTTAAGCTGACGGACAAGTGAAGTCGTTACTGCGGCTCCAGCCCGTTTGCCCGCATCACGCGCGCCGCGTCGGGTGACACCATGTACTTGAGCAACGCTTGGGCCGCGTCCGGTTGTTTGGCGCCCGTCGCAACCGCCGCCGAAAAATTCGTGTAGTTCTGAATCTCCGACGGCAGCGCGCCGGCGAGGTCGGTCCCTTTCTCATGCAGGATCTCGCTCAGCTGCGTTACGCCGAGTTCGGCTTCGCCGGCGGCCACTGCTTCGGCGCCGCGCGCGCCTTTATATTTCGCGCGAATCGCGTCGGTGATGCCGAGGCGCTCGAACATTACTTTCAGATAGGCGCCGGTCAAGCCGTCGGGCAGATAAGCGACCGATTTTGCGTCCAGCAAGGTGCGCTTGAATCCATCGACCGTACCGACGTCCGGCTTGACCGAGCCTTTGCGGACCGCGACGCCCAGACCGGAGCGCGCGACGACGGTGCGCGTTGCGGCGACGAGCTTGCCTTGTTTGACGAGATCGTCAATCGCGTCGTTGCCAAGGAGCGTCAAATCAAACGCTTCGCCTTTTTCGATGCGCGCTTTGGTCGGATTGGTCGAACCGTAAGTGATCGACAGCTTATGTCCGGTCGCCTGCTCGAAACGCGGGGCAAGGTCCTGCATCACCGTGATGACGGCGTTTGAAATGAACAGCGTGAGCTCCGCCGCGCTGCACGGCGCTGACAGCAGAACCAACGCGAGTGCGAATGAGCGCGAAAAAAGTTTTTGCATGGCGAGTCTCCGGTAAGGGGCTATTGCGGCTGCAGTTTCGCCGCCACGACGACTTTGCGCCAGCGTTGGATTTCGTCCCGCAGAAACGTGGCATATTCATTCGGCGTCAACGGGGCGGGGTCCAGGCTGAGCGTCGAATACTGGTCGCGCACTTCGGGCGTCGCCAGCGCTTTCGCGATTGCATTTTCAAGCTTGGCGAGCGGCGCAGCCGACAGACCCGCTGGCGCCAGCAAACCATATCGCGTATCGACGAGCACGTCGGGATAACCGGCCTCGGCGAACGTCGGCGCATCGGGCAATGCACGCGCCCGCTTTGCGCTGGCAATCGCGAGCACGCGCACTTTGCCGGCCTTGATCTGGCCGACCGCGCCGGGCGCCGAGATAAACATCGAATCGACGTGCCCGCCGATCACATCGGTCAGCCCCAATGACGCGCCCTTGTACGGCACATGCACGAGGTTTATTCCGGCAGTCTGCTTGAGGAGTTCCGCGCCAAGATGCAGCGAACCGCCGGTGCCCGACGACGCGTGCGTGAGTTTGCCGGGATTGGCTTTGGCGAGCGCGACAAATTCTTTGACCGTCCTCACCGGCACCGTCGGATTGACGACAAAGATGATGTCGCTCGTCGCGAGCGATCCAACGGGCGTGAAATCGCGAATCGGATCGAAAGGCAGTTTGGCGTAGGTGCTCGAGTTAATCGAGAACGACGATGAGATCACGGCCATCGCGTAGCCATCGGGCGCCGATTTGGCCACGAGATCGCAGCCGATGATGCCGTTGGCGCCCGCGCGGTAGTCAATCACGAACGGCTGGCCTAAGAATTCGAACAGCTTCTGCGCAACCGGCCTCACCGCCAGGTCGTTTGGTCCGCCCGGCGCAAACGGCACGATGATGCGCACCGCTTTGACCGGATATTCCTGAGCATGTAGCGGCGGCGTGACGAAAGGCAGCAGCGCGATTGCCGCAACAATGTCGAATGCGCGAACGGCCGCCCGTCGTGTTTTTGCCGTGGCTTTCATGGATCCCCTCAGACGTTTCTTGTGCGTTGCGCGTTACTTTACCGCGCAGCCGTTATGAATGCGAAGCCACAACAAGTTCGCAGGGCGCATTAAACGCGAAGCCCCGCAAAGATTTTTGCAGGGCTTCATTGCCACCAAGGTGGCGTTAATGCGTCACGTTACCGTGACTTATCCGGCGCTTTGCCGGCGTTGAGGTCTAGCTGTGGGAAGAGTCGTCGATAGAAAACCTCCTTGCCAGCTTTAATATGGGCCTCGATGCAACGGCGCGAAATGCCCCCAAACTTGCTTCCAGGGTGGTCGTCGCACGTTCGCATCAGGTACACCCGCTTTTCGGGGCGCGCACAACAGCGACTCACGACTGCGACAACCTGAACTTCAATGGTTAGTCTGGGAACCTTCCCTACCGTATTACCGAAGCGCTTTCAGTAAACTCCTCGCGCACGTCCGCGTCAAGAGGGTAAGCATGGAGAAAGCAGGGGGAAAGCAGTGGGAAGCCGACCGTCATGCGGATGTCTGATGCAGATCAAGCAGCAGGCTATCCGCTTTGACAACGTGAGTTGCTGCTGACTTAACCGATTCTCTTGAAGACGTCACGCATTCACAGAAACGTGAAAAGTTTCACCCGCGCGTGAATATTTATTGAGCAAGCTCTAATATAGACGCACGCATTTCACGCGCGATTTACTTCATTAGGAAACACCATGGATAACCAGCTCGCATTGCTCGACCAGGCCAAAAGCACGCTCGTCGACCTTGCCATCAAATTCGGACCGAAGCTCGTCGTCGCGATCGTGATCATGATCGCCGGCTTTTATACGGCCCGCGCGATCGGGCGCATGTTCGACCGTTCGATCGGGCGGCTGCAGCTCGAGCCGCCCGTGCGCATACTGCTCGTGCGGCTGTTGCGGCTGATGATCGTTGTCGTATTTCTCATCATGGCGCTGCAGAATCTCGGCGTCGAGCTGCTCCCGTTGATCGCCGGTCTCGGCGTCGCCGGCGCCGGCATTGCGCTCGCGATGCAGGGCGTGCTCGGTAATCTCGTCGCCGGTTTCACGATTATCTTCACGCGGCCATTTCGCGTCGGCGAATATATTTCGATCGTCGGCGTCGAAGGCCAGATCGAGTCGATCGATCTGTTTGCGACGCGCCTGCTGCACAGCGACCGCTCGATCGTCGTCGTTCCCAACCGCAAAATCGTCGGTGAAATCCTGCACAACTACGGCCGCATCCGGCAGTTGAGTCTGACCGTCGGCATCGTGCGCGCGGCCGATGTCGATGCGGCGCTCGTCATCATCAAGTCAGCAGTGAGTGCAAACGCGAACGTGCTGAAAGAGCCGGCGCCCGTCATCGGCGTTTCGAAGCTCGACACCGGCTCGATCACGCTCATCGTGGCGCCGTGGGTCAAGGTCGATGATTACGTCGGCGCCGGCGGTGCCCTCAATCAGGCCATCGTCGAAAAATTTGCAGCGGGCGGTATTCAGTATCCGGCGCCAGCGGTAGCAGTACGCATGGCGAACGCGCAGCCCGTGCACTGAAGACGCGGGCGGCCGCTTACGCGGCGCGTCGGATGGCTGCGGTCGTCGCGGCGGCTATAGTAAATCGGCAGGTCGAGCGTGCGAAACGTCTGCGTGATGCGCACAAGTGCCGCTTTCAGCGCCGGCCACCGCACATCGCGTATTGCGGATCGACGAACATCCACGTCGTGTCGGTGTTGAGCAGCGCCGCGCGCGAGCCCTGCCGATCGAATTGCCGAAGGCGCCTTTCGCATACGTTGCGAGGTTGGTGTCGGGCACGAAGCCGCGCCAGCGTTCGATTTTCGGGTTCATGAATTTTCCCGACTGTATTACGAACTTTATTCCGGACCAACGAAACCTATATAGGCGCCGCATGCTTCGGCGGGTGTCGCGAGCATCGCGTGTTCGCCGTTCGCGCGCACGCCGCGCACCAGCGGCGGCAGACCGTGCTCCTGCATCCAGCGCGCCGCGGCGCCCATGCCGGTGGTGCGATAGAGCGCCTGAAACGGGCCGGGCCCGCGCCGCTCCAGCGCGTCCTTCGCCGGCCCCGCCGCATAAGGCGTGGCGATGCCGAGCCCGGTCGGCCCGATTTCGAATACCGCCATGTCGGACATGATGACCGTACCTTTATGCAGCTTCGGCTGCGGTATGCCCAGCACTTTCGCATAGACCGCCGCATCGGACTCGGCATCGGGCGTGACGATGTATGCGCGTTCGAGCTTATAGACGCCGTTCGCATGATTACCCGCGACCGGCACCTGCTTGCGGCGCTCTTCAATGGGCGTCAGTTGCTGAATGAACACGAGCGGCAGCGGATTCGCGGGGCCAAGCGTCGCTACTTTCCAGCGCAGTTCTTTGCCGTCGGGCGTGCGCCGGCTGCCGTCGATTGGGTCGCTGACGTCAACGCCGCGGCTGCGCATCGCCGCGATTTCGGCGACGAGATCGTCGCTTTGCAAAACCACGTAGCGAATTCCGCCGCCTGCCGCAATGAATTCATTCAATGTCGAATTTTTGCTGCCGGGTTTTTGCGATGCCGTGCGATGCTCCGCCTGGTCGCGCACCGCGAGCAATTCGATGTAATCGTCGTGGTTGAATGCGATCGCGTTGTGAGTGCCTTTGCCGGGATGCGCGCCGCCGGCGCCGACGTTGAAGCCGAGCTTTTTGAATTGGGCAACGCCCGCATCGAGATCGGGCACGCAAATCGTTACATGGTCGATGCGGGTGAACATTCGTGCTCCTCGGCGCAAATTTTTTTGAGACCGGATTATAACGCTGCGAACTGTGCACTGTGCCCGTAGTCATGCTGCGCGTTGCGGCTCATAATTGCGGCTGCGATTTACATCCGCAGCTGACATCTAAGTAGGCGCCGGCTTCGCGCCGCCATCATCACGATTCGGAGGAACACGACATGGTCAAGCTTGAATTTTTCGATCCGGCCGGCACACTCGACGCCGCGACACCGCATGCGCCGCGGCTCGAGTCATTCGCCGGCAAGCGCATCGGCATGCTGTCGAACGGGCAGTGGCAGGCATTTCGCATGCTGCCGATGCTGAAGACGATGCTTGAGACGGATTTCCCCGGCGTCGAAGTCGTGTCCGAAGAAAACTTTCCGCAGGGCAACGCGTTCATCGGCAACGAAGACGTCGCGCAGCTGGTCAAAGACAGCGGGGTAGACGCCGTCATCATCGGCAACGCCGCCTGAGGGGCGTGCTCAACATCGTGCGGCCGTGCAGCCGCCAGACTCGAAGCGATGGGTATTCCCACGGTGACGCTGACGCGCAATGAATTCGTCGGCGTCGTCAAGAATGCGGTGTCGGGCATCGGCCTCGCACCCGATACCGCCATGGTCACGTTTCCGACCGCGACTTTTTTGCCGGACGCCGACCTCGCGCCGCTAGCGGCGCGCAAGCAGGAGTTTTACGACGCGTTGATGCACTGGACCAGCACCAAAGTGCGCACCAGCGCGGGCCGCATGTTGAGCGTCGAAGGTAAAACCTATGAAGACGCGCTCGCCAAAGCCAACGACCTGTTTATTTCCAACGCATGGGGCGACGGGCTGCCGCTGTGGCCGGCGACCGCCGAGCGCGTGAACTGGATCCTGCGCGGCGCGCAATTGCCGCGTGGGCTCGTACTCGGCAAATTTCCGCCGCGCGGCGCGATTGTCACGATCGAAGCGTGCGCGATCGCGCTTGCGATGGCGGGCGGACGTCCCGAATACCTGCCGGTGCTGGTTGCCGCGGTCGAAGCGTTTCTCGATCCCGATGCCACCGGCGAACTGCTGCAGGCGACATCGGGCAATCCGTTTCCGGTCATCATCGTTAACGGGCCGATCGCCAAACAGATCCGCCTCAATTCGGGTTTCGGATTGGTCGGCCCCGATCCGCAGCATCCCGCCGGTGCCAGCATCGGCCGCGCATTGCGCCTCATGCAGCAGAATCTTGGCGGCGGTTTGCCGGGCACCGGCACCATGGCGGTGTTCGGTCATATGCGATACACCAACGCCGTGTTTGCCGAAGATGAAGACGGCCTGCCCGCCGGTTGGGAACCGCACGGCAGCGAGCGGCACGGGTTCAAACGCGGCAGCAATAGCGTTTCGCTTTTCTACGCGAACGGCGTGGCCAACATCATTCGGCGCGGCGCTAAAAAAGAGACGCTCGAAGAAGACGTGATGCAGGGGTTGCATCGGGTCGCCGGCTATCTGCGCGTGCCCGACGTGCATTACCTGCACGGCTATACCGAAGGCACGCCCGGCTTCGTCGTGATCTCGAGAGTCGTCGCCGCCGATCTCGCGACGATGGGATTCACCAAGCAATCGATTCGCGAATTTCTGTTCGAGCATTCCAAGGTGCCGCTCGAAGAGATGCGCAAGGCCGGCTGCATTGCGTGGATGGATATTGCCGCGACCGAAGCCGCGCGCAACAGCCAGCATCTCGACCCGTGGCCGATCGCGGAAAAAGCGGAAAACATCGGGCTGGTCGTTGCCGGCGGCGGCCATTCGAGTCACGCGCTGTGGCTGCAGGCTTATACCTATGGCGTGATCGGCCGCGAGATTAAAATCCCCGCCGTATTCGATCAGTTGGTGAGCGAAGCCGATGCGACGCGCGCCGATGCAATGAGTGAATGATTTTTACAACGAGGAAGCATGGAAGATCTGGACTTTACTACCCAGCCGTCTGAAAGCCCGGTTTACGATCCGGTCGCGGCAATGAAATTTTTCAAAAGCGCGGGTGTCTCTGAATCGGTGGCCGCCGGCACCGCATTTTTTTCCGAGCATCAGTCGCGCGGATTTTTCTCGGCGGACGAGCGCATGTTTTTGCTGGTCCAGGGTTCGGTCGGCCTGACTGTTGCCGGCAAGTCGCTCGACACCGTCAAGCCCGGTGAAATCTTCGGCGAGTTGGCAACGATCACCGATTCGAAACGCGCAGCGACCGCAAGTGCCAAGACCGACTGCAGCGTCATTTCGCTCGATGCCAAGCAGTTCCAGAAAGCCATCGCACAAACGCCGGGTTTCGCGCTGATGCTGATGAGCATCATGATCGACCGCCTGCGGCTGCGCATCGCCATGCTCTCCATGCAGAAGGCAGTGCCGGCGGCCATCGCGTCCGGCGACCGCCGCGTGTTCGATGACGCGACGCTCAATGAAATCGCGGGCGCGCTCGGCGATCCGCCACCCATTCGATATAGCGCCGGGCAAACCATCATCAATGCCGGCGAGCCGGGCGTGCGCATGTATTTACTGCGAAAAGGCATCGTCGCCATCACCGCCAATGGCAATACGCTCGAACGCGTGCGCGTCGGCGGCGTCTTCGGTGAGATGGCGCTTGTCGATCAGAGCACGCGCAAGGCGAGCGCAGTCGCCGAAACTGATTGCGAATTGATGGCCGTCAATCGCAAACAGTTTCTCGATCTCGTGCAAAGCAATCCGGCGTTCGGGTTGAGTCTGCTGAAGCTGCTGGGGCAGCGGTTGCAGGCGGCGACAGGGGCGGGGAAGTAGTTTTTCAATCTTCCGGGTGGCAGACCCGGAGCTGGTCACTTTATCTTGAGTCGCCAAGAGAAAGTAACCCAAGAGAAGGCGACTGTATGGTTCACACTCATAGGTAACAAAGGAGTTCAAACACATAGGTAACACTTTTTTATGCTGCATGGGCATCCGACGAGGAGAAG
>JAQGMI010000019.1 GCA_028292435.1 Betaproteobacteria bacterium | reverse complement strand
GGCGGCAGGCGCGCTCATGCAAGCGATGGCGCGCATTGAGTTGACGAAAGCGCAGCGGGTGGCGCTCGATGCGCGGATCGGCAAACAACGCTGCGCCGAGCGGGCGCGAACCGAGTCTGGCAAGCAGACGCCAGGCGCCATTCAATGCGCGCGCGGCGACGACCGAATGCGCGAACACAACCGGCGTTCCATCGCAGTTAAGACTGACTTCACGCTCTAGGCATTGTGCGCCCGCATTCAAGCCGACCGCCGCGCGTTCGTCGGGCTTGATGACCGCCATGTGCTGCGATATGACGTCGAGTCTGAACTCATCGCAACAATGCTGGATGCGGCGAGTCAATGAGCCGCGGTCGAGCAGCCAGCGGCGCAGGCGCGCGTCGCCGCACACAGGCAGCGGTTGCCACGATCGATCGTTGAAGTTCATGCGGACGCTTGAGCCAGGATGGAGCGCATTATCGCTTACTTGCCGTTGGCTTCCGGCGCCGGCGGCGAGCTTACACTCGAAGATACTGCTGTCTGCCGCCCAGCCAACGCTGCAAATGGCGCTCGGCAACCGCCGGCTGATCGCGCAGCAAATCGGCGGCGACAACGCGTGCGGCTTCCAGCAAGTCCACGTCGGCGTCGAGATCCGCGAACCGCAGCATCGGCACGCCGCTTTGACGTGCGCCGAGCAATTCGCCCGGGCCGCGTACGCGCAAATCATGTTGCGCGATTTCAAATCCGTCGCCGCTTTCGTAAATGATCTTGAGTCTTTCACGCGCAAGCTGTGACAGCGGCTGCTGATACAGCAGGATGCAGGTGCTGGCCTGGGCGCCGCGGCCCACGCGGCCGCGCAGCTGATGCAGTTGCGCCAGCCCCATGCGCTCCGCATGCTCAATGACCATGAGCGTTGCGTTCGGCACGTCGACACCGACTTCGATCACGGTTGTCGCGACCAACAGCTGAATTTCGCCGTTTTTGAACGACTGCATAACGGCGAGTTTTTCGGCGGCCGGCAGGCGGCCATGCACGAGGCCGACTTTTAATTCCGGGAAAGTAGCGAGCAGTTGCGCATGCGTGTCGAGCGCGGTTTGCAACTGCAGGACCTCCGACTCTTCAATCAGCGGACAAACCCAGTAAGCCTGACTGCCGGCGACACACGCGTCGCGGATGCGTTGAATCACTTCGTCGCGCCGCGTATCGGCAACCAGCCGCGTTGCAATCGCCGTGCGCCCGGGTGGCAGCTCGTCAATCACCGACACGTCGAGATCGGCGTAATAGCTCATGGCGAGCGTACGCGGAATCGGCGTGGCGCTCATCATCAACTGATGCGGCTGCACCGTCGTGCCGGCCTTCGCGCCTTTCAATCGCAGCGCGAGTCGCTGACGTACGCCAAACCGGTGTTGCTCGTCGACGATGGCCAGCCCGAGCCGGCTGAATTCGACGGCGTCCTGAAACAATGCGTGCGTGCCGATCGCGATCTGCGCGCTACCCGATGCGATCGCGTCGAGGCTTGCGCGCTTGTCCTTGCGCGCCAGACTGCCCGAGAGCCATGCGATCTCGATGTCCAGTTCGCCGAGCCACGTCGAAAATTTTGCATAATGCTGTTCGCCGAGAATTTCCGTCGGCGCCATCACCGCAACCTGGTAGCCGTTTTCGATGGCCTGAAGCGCGGCCAGCGCCGCGACCACGGTTTTGCCGCTGCCGACGTCGCCTTGCAGCAGGCGCTGCATCGGATGCGGCTGGCCGAGATCGCGCTCGATTTCGGCGCCCGCCTTCATCTGGGCACTCGTCAGCTTGAAGGGCAGCGCTTTGAGCAATTGCTGCGTTATCTTATGTTTCGCCGGTAACGCCGGCGCGCCGACGGTTTTGCGCTGATCGTAATGCACGCGCATCGACAACTGCTGGGCGAGCAGCTCATCGAATTTGACGCGGCGCCAAGCGGCGTGCGAGCGCGATTGCAGTGCCGACTGTTCGGCCCCCGGCGGCGGATGGTGCAAAAAAGTCACGCTGTCGCGAAACGCCGGCAACCGCAGTTTGCCGAGCAGCGACTCGGGCAACGTATCCGCAAGGTCGTTAACGCTGAGCGCCGCCCGCGTCATGCGCTGCAGATTCGCCTGGTTCAAGCCGGCGGTCGTCGGATAGACCGGCGTCAGCGTTTGCGCAAGCGGGGTGTCGTCGCGCACGACGCGGTAGCGCGGGTGAACCATTTCCGCGCCGAAAAATCCCTGGCGTATTTCGCCAAACAGCCGCACGCGTGTACCGGGCGCGAGTTGCTTGACCTGGCTCCCGTAAAAATTGAGAAAGCGCATCATGACGACGCCCGACGCGTCTTCAACGGTGCACACGAGCTGGCGCTTGGGCCGAAATTTGATCGCGTTATCGGTAACGACGCCTTCGACCAGCACGGGCGCGCCTTCGGGCGCTGCGCTGATTGGGTAGAGTCGCGTTTCGTCGTCATACCGCATCGGCAGATGCAGCACGAGATCGAACTCGCGCTGAATACCGAGTTTGGCGAGCGCGGCGAGCATTGGCTTGCCGTACTTGGCAAGCGAAGGATGCGGCGCGGTCGTTTCAGCTGATAACGCGGGTTTGCGCGGTTTGGATTTAACGCGCTTCGCCGCTTTGCGTTTCAGAGCCAAGCCTCAACTCAAGTTCGGGACGGCATCGGCCTCGACTGACGCGGCACGCGACGACGTTGACCGATACATGCCGGATAAATGAGTACTGCCGCTGCAAAACGCGTGCGAACAGGCGCTGATGACCTGCAGTGCCGCCGCCGAGTGTATTGCCGGTTTCATCGCCTCTCCGTTTGGTTCCCGCCTTGGAACTGCGCTATCATGAAGCCTGCACGGTCGGATATCAATCGCGGCCGCCCCCTCGCCGCCAACAATCCCTTGAATCCTGTTTCCTACGTCACCCCCGGTCTCTGCACCGGCAGACGGTCCGCGTAAATTTCACGATGCCCACCTCCGGAACTTTGCGGCGAATCATCACCGGCGCGCCGCTCGATCCGCTCGACCCCGCGACGCGCCACAGCGTCGCGCTGATCGCATTTTTTGCGTGGGTCGGTCTCGGCGCCGACGGCTTGTCATCGTCATGCTACGGGCCGGAAGAAGCGTATCTCGCGCTTGGCGGACACACGCACTTCGGTCTTTACCTTGCGGCGGCGATCGCGATTACCGTTTTTATCATCTCGCTCGCCTACAACCAAGTCATCGAACTTTTTCCGAACGGCGGCGGCGGCTACAAAGTCGCCACCCATCTGCTCGGGCCGCATGCCGGCCTGGTTTCGGGCGCTGCGCTGATCGTCGATTACGTGCTCACGATTGCGATTTCCATCGCGAGCGGCGCCGATGCGCTGTTCAGCCTCTTGCCGCTCGGCGTACACAATTTCAAGATCGGCTTCGAGTTTGTCGCCATCGTGTTGCTGGTCGTACTCAATCTGCGCGGCATGAAGGAGGCGATCAAATTTCTGCTGCCGATTTTTGTCGGCTTTGTCGTCGTGCACGTGTTCCTGATTTGTTATGGCGTTTACGCGCACGCCGACCGGCTGCCGGGTCTTTTGCCCGATACGCTGAGCGAAAGTACGGCGCTCGCGCGGGACACCAGCTGGATTTTCGTGGTGTCGACGATCCTGCTTGCCTACTCTCAAGGGGGTGGCACCTACACCGGCCTTGAAGCGGTTTCGAACAACGTCAATACGCTTGCCGAACCGCGCATCGCAACCGGCAAATGGACGATGTTCTACATGGCGACATCGCTCGCGTTTACCGCCGGCGGCATCATGCTGCTTTACCTGTTATGGAATGTCACGCAGAGCGCAGGCCAGACTTTGAATGCGGTGGTGTTCAAGTCGATCATCGACCATATCGATCTGGGCGGCCCTCTGATTAACGACGGCGCGCTGATGGGCGTGCTGATCCTCGAAGGCGGCCTGCTGTTCGTCGCCGCCAATACCGGTTTTCTCGGCGGTCCGGCGGTGTTGTCGAACATGGCGGCGGATTCATGGGTGCCGCGGCAGTTTCGGCAGCTGTCGAGCCGGCTCGTCACGCAGAACGGCATCGTGCTCATGGGCGGCGCGGCACTCGCCGTACTAGTCTGGAGCCAGGGCAGCGTCGCGCTGCTCGTCGTGCTCTACAGCATCAACGTATTCCTGACCTTTTCAATTTCGTTGTTCGGGCTCTGCATCTACTGGATCAAAAATCGCCGCACGGCCAAGCAGTGGGTGTGGCGCTTTGTGTTGTCCGCAACCGGATTATTCGTAACGAGCGGCATTCTGCTCATCCTGCTGTGGGAGAAATTCGGCACCGGCGGCTGGGTAACGATTTTAATCACCGGGCTCGTCATTGCGGTTTGTCTCGCCATCCGCTGGCATTACGACGAAACACGTGAACAACTGCGCCAGATCGATCGCCTGTTCGCGGGCCAGCCGGTGCTGCAGGATGCCGCCAACCCGCCTGCGCTCGATCCGCAAAAACCGACCGCCGTATTTTTCGTCGGCAAAAACCGCGGCGTCAGCATGCATGCGCTGTTATGGGTTCAGCGGCTCTTCCCCGAACATTTCAGGAACTTTGTTTTCCTGAGCGTCGGTGAAGTCGACGCCCAGAGTTACGACGGCCAGGGCGCGTTGCGCACCTTGCGCTACGAAATCGAAAACTCACTGCGCTACTACGTGAATTTCTGCCACAGTCACGGCCTTGCCGCGAAGTCCTATCTCGCGTTCGGGACCGATCCCGTCGAAGAATTGATCAAGCTCTCGGCGCAGATCGCCAAGGAATTTCCGAACAGCGTGTGTTTCGCGAGCAAGCTCATTTTCTCGAATGAATCGTTCTTCACGCGCTGGCTGCACAACCAGACCGCGCTCGCGATCCAGCAACGTCTGCACATCATGGGGCAGCAGATGGTCATTCTGCCGATGAAGGTCGCGTAGTAAACAGCGTGCGCCGGGCGCACGGTCCGGTCAGGACGGCAGGTTTAATACGTACTTGGCCAGAATGTTGCGCTGGACTTCGCTCGAGCCGCCGTAGATCGTGCCCGGCCGCGCATAATAAAACGGCGTCAGCACATCGACATCCACCCCGTCCATCGCGTGCTGCCCCGGCATGCCGCCATATTCCTGAGCCGTTTCGAGCAGGAGATCGGTTAACCGCTGCCAGGTTTCCATCGCCCAGATTTTCAGCATCGATACTTCCTGTCCAAGCACTTCGCCGCGCTTCACGACGTCGACATAGCGCGCGTACAGCGAGCCCAGATCGTCGAGGTCGAGCCGTAATGCCGTGAATTTATCGACGAAACCCGGATCTTCAAACAGACCTTTCGCGCGCGCGAGTTGTTCGAGCCGCCTCAACGCATACTGCGGCCGGCGCGGACTGCCGATGTTAATGCGCTCGAACGACAACAGCGCCTTGGCGACCGTCCAGCCTTTATTCAGTCCGCCGACGAGATTGGCTTGCGGCACGCGCACGTTTTCGAAAAAGACTTCGCAGAATTCCTCGTGACCGGCGATATTGCGGATCGGGCGAATCGTGATGCCGGGTGCAGCCGCATCGACGAGCAAAAAACTGATGCCTTCCTGCTTCTTGCCCTCATTGCTGGTGCGTACAAGCAGGTAAATGTGCGTCGAATCGTGCGCGAGCGTGGTCCAGATCTTCTGACCGTTGACGATGAAGTCGTCGCCGTCGGGAATTGCCGATGTCTTGAGGCTCGCGAGATCCGAACCCGCATTGGGTTCCGAATATCCCTGCCCCCAAATGTGTTCACCGGAAAGAATGTTCGGCAGATAATATTTTTTCTGCTCGTCGGTGCCGTACTTCATCAGGATCGGACCGACCTGGACGATGCCGTGATCGGGCACGCGCGAAACGCCGTAATTCTCCTGCTCTTCGAGCAGAATAATCATCTTTTCGCTGTCGAGGCCCATGCCGCCGTATTCGCGCGGCCAGTTCGGCGCAATCCAGCCATGCCGCGATAAGGTGAGATACCACTCCTTCATTTCGGCGAGACGCGCGCGCCGCAGCACGAAGCGCAGATGCGGCGGATAGTGCCGCGCCAGAAATTCGCGCACGGTGCTGCGAAACTCGTCGTCGCTCTGTGCGCTGTAATCCGGCGGCGTCACGCGCTCACCCCTGATCGATGGCCGTGAGTTCGGCATAGCGTCGGCGATGCAGTGCCGCGTTGCCGAGCCAGGCTGAAAGCGTCATCGCCCGTTTCAAGTACAAGCCGGCGTCGTATTCGTCGGTAAACCCGATCGCGCCGTGAATCTGGATTGCTTCGCGCGTGATGCGCAAGCCGGCTTCCGAGCAGCGCGCCTTGACGCGGCTCGCCATCGCGCTGCGGCGGGCACCGGACGCGCCGCCATCGAAGAATGCGACCGCATCGTCAAGCACCG
The DNA here is from genome assembly GCA_028292435.1 of Betaproteobacteria bacterium. Classification (GTDB taxonomy): domain Bacteria; phylum Pseudomonadota; class Gammaproteobacteria; order Burkholderiales; family SG8-41; genus PALSA-1004. The sequence continues at coordinate 21,902 of JAQGMI010000019.1, read as the reverse complement.
CCGACGAAAGCTCGCGCTGAATGTGCAGATCGACCGCGCGATGCGCGAGCGCCTGAAAACTGCCAATCGGTTTGCCGAACTGCACGCGGGTCTTCATGTAGTCGACACTCATGTCGAGTGCGCGGCCCATCACACCGGAGATCTCGGCGCCCGCCATGACGAGCGTCGTATCGAGCGCGGCGTTCAAAGCCTCGGCGGCGTTCGCACTCGAAGCAAGCAAATTGCTTTTCGGCACCACGACATCGTTCAAGCGCAGCGCGCCGGTCGTGCGGCCATCGGCCAGCGGCTGCAAGTCGAGCGTGACGCCGCCCGCATTCGCCGGCACCCAATATAAGGCGAGGCCATCACGCGATTGCGCCGATACGACGAAGCCGTCGGCGCCCGCGGCACCTGCGACAAAATTTTTGCCGCCGTTGAGTTTGATCGCGGCTTCGAACGGTTCGGCGCGCACGCCGGATTGCGTCGTGTCGAGAACGCCGGGTTTTTCCTGCCACGCGAGCGCGGGAATCAGCGCGCCGGCGACCAGCGATTCGAGCAGTTCGCGCTTGAGCGTTTCGTTGTCGCTGCGGGCAATGACGCCGCCGGCAAGCACGGCAGCTGAAGTCAGCGGTTCGGGCGTCAGCGCGCTCGCCGTACCGGCGGCGACGATCGCCATTTCAGTGCAGCCAAGCCCAAGTCCGCCGTACGCCTCCGGCACGAGTATGCCGAGCCAGCCGAATTCGGCCATCTGCTGCCATACCGTACGTTCGAAACCGGGCCGGGTTTCGCGCAAGCGGCGCACTCGCTTGATATCGGTGCCGCGCTTGGCGAAATCGGCGACGCTGTCGCGCAGCATGCGCGCATGATCGTTACCTGGTGCGGAAGCTGGAGAATCGGCAGGCAAGTCGCTACTCCAAGCGCGAAACTTCTATTCCGATCAACCCGGCCTTTGTTAGAGCGAGTCGATCTACAGGACGGTGGTGGAGAAGAGGAGGATCGAACTCCCGACCTCCGCATTGCGAACGCGGCGCTCTCCCAGCTGAGCTACTTCCCCCACAGTGGCCGGCTATTTTAGCGAAAACCCGGACGCCGCGATAGGCGCGCGCTGGTGCCAAGTCAGGCAAGTTATAATCGCCGCTTTTCGCCAAGGGAGAAAACGAGATGGCCACCACGCCGACCGCCGCCGCGCCCGAGATCACACCGCCGTACGGTTTTCAGGAAGTCGTCGCCCTGGTGAAGACGCATCGCGTTCTGTTGCCCAAAGGGCCGACCGTGCCGGTCGTGTTCCGCACGATGAACCCGATCCCGGTCAGCTACACGGAATTCCCGATCGCGAGCTGCGACTACCCGCTGGTCTTCATCAGCGCCGATGAGGGCAAGAGTTATGCGCCGATGCTCATTCTCGGCCTTGCGGCACAACAAAACCTGTTCGTGATGCCGGATGACACCTGGGACCGTCGGGCGTACTTGCCGGCCTACGTGCGCCGCTTCCCGTTCTGCATGACGCGGGTAATGCTCGATGGCAAAGAAGCGCCCGAACGCGTCGCCTGCGTCGAGAAAATTGCGATCAACGATAAAGGCGAAAAGCTGTTTGACGACAAAGGCCAGGCGCTCCCCGAGTGGGAACAGCGCGAAAAACTACTGTTTGAATTCGAAGCCGATCTCGGCCGCACGGAAGAGATGTGTAAATTGATTGCGCAGCACCAGCTGCTCGAGCCGTTCACCATGCAGGCCACGCCAAACGACGGCGGCGAGCCGATGCAATTGACCGGCATGTTCCGGGTGGCGGAAGAGAAGCTCGCGCAGTTGGACGGCGCCGTACTAAAAGACCTCGCCGCCAAGGGCGTGCTCGGCCGCATTTACGCGCATTTGATATCGCTCGACAACTTTCGCCGCCTGCTCGACCGTCGCGCGGCGCTCAACAGTCGCCCGCAAGGCAAGGGCGGCGCCAAAAAATCGAGCTAAGTACGCCGGTACGACCACACCAGCATCAGCACGCCTGCTACGACCATCGGCAGCGATAACCACTGGCCCATCGACAGGCCAAATGCGAGCAGCCCTAAAAAGCTGTCCGGCTCGCGCGTGAACTCGACGCCGAACCGGAACAAACCATAGCCGATCAAAAACAACGCGGACACCGCGCCGCGCGGTCGCGGCTTGGCCGCGTACCACCACAGCACACAAAATAAGACGATGCCCTCGAGCGCAAACTCGTAGAGTTGCGATGGATGGCGCGGCACGCGGTCGACATTCGGAAACACCATCGCCCACGGCACATCGGTTGCGCGGCCCCACAGTTCGGCATTGATGAAATTGCCGATGCGTCCTGCGCCTAAACCCAACGGCACGAGCGGCGCAATAAAATCGGTAATCGCGAGCCAGTTCTGGCGATTGGACTTCGCGTACCACCACAGCGCGAAGATCACGCCCAGAAAGCCGCCGTGAAAGGACATGCCGCCTTCCCACACGTAGAAAATTTTCCACGGCTCCGCCAGGTAATCGCCTAATTTGTAAAACAGGACGTAACCGAGACGCCCGCCGAGGATGACGCCGAGAATGCCGTAAAACAGCAAGTCGTCAAAATGGCGTGCGGTTAACTGCGCATGCGGACGCGTTTTGATTGCGTATCGGCCGGCCAGCCATAGGAGGCCGAAGCCAATCAGGTAGGTCAGACCGTACCAGCGGATGGCCAGCGGACCGAAGAGTTTGATGGCGATCGGATCGAACTGCGGGTGGATCAGCATGACGGCGTGCGCGGGGGTTTGAGTTAAAATTGTGCATTATACGTAACACATTCAGGGACTCCGATGGCATTGAACAAACGCAGCCGCTTGATTACCCACGGCGATGCCCGCTCGCCAAACCGCGCGATGCTGCGCGCAGTCGGATTTGGCGACACCGATTTTGAAAAACCGATCGTCGGCGTCGCCAACGGCCATTCCAACATGAATCCGTGCAACGCCGGCATCCAGCCGCTGGTCGACCGCGCGATGGCCGCGTTACGCGAAATAGGCGCGATGCCGCAGGTATTCGGCGTGCCCACGATCACCGATGGCATTGGCATGGGCACCGAAGCAATGAAGTACTCGCTCGTGTCGCGCGAAGTCATCGCCGACGCGATTGAAACTTCGGTCAACGGCCAGGCGATGGACGGCGTGCTCGTGTGCGGCGGCTGCGACAAGAACATGCCCGGTGGCATGATCGCGATGGCGCGCATGAACGTGCCCGGCATTTACGTCTATGCCGGCACGATCAAACCCGGCCGATGGAAAGGCCAGGATCTGACCGTCGTCAGCGTCTTTGAAGCGGTCGGTGCGTTCAGCGCGGGCAAAATGGCGCGCGAAGACTTTATTGGCATCGAGAAAAACGCGTGCCCGTCGGTCGGCGCGTGCGGCGGTATGTTCACCGCGAACACGATGTCATCGTCGTTCGAAGCGCTCGGCATGAGTCTTCTAGGTTCATCGCAGATGGCGTCGCCCGACGCCGAGAAGGCAGATTCGGCGGCGGCCTCGGCCGCGGCGCTCGTCAACGCAATCCGGCTCAACTTACGGCCGCGCGACATCATCACGCGCAAATCGATCGAGAACGCCGCGACGCTGATCATGGCGACCGGCGGATCAACCAACGCGGTACTGCACTACCTGGCGATTGCGCATGCGGCGCAGGTCAGGTGGACGATCGACGATTTTGAGCGCGTGCGCAGGCGCGTGCCCGTGTTGTGCGATTTGAAACCGTCCGGCCGCTATGTCGCGACCGACTTCCATCGCGCCGGCGGCGTGCCGCAGGTCTTGAAAATGCTGCTTAAGCATGGCCTCATTCACGGCGACTGCATGACGATTACCGGCAGGACGCTGGCGGCCGAGCTCGCCAACGTACCGGCCGAACCGCGCGCCGATCAGGACGTGATCCGGCCGTGGTCGAAGCCGCTGTATGCGCAGGGCCATCTTGCGATACTCAAGGGCAATCTCGCGCCCGAAGGTTGCGTCGCCAAGATCACGGGCCTGAAATCCCCGAAGATTACGGGCCGTGCGCGCGTGTTCGACTCCGAGCCCAAGGCGATGAACGCGATACTGGCCAAAAAAATCAAGGCTGGCGACGTCGTCGTGATTCGCTACGAAGGGCCCAAGGGCGGACCAGGTATGCAGGAAATGCTGGCGCCGACTTCAGCGCTGGTCGGCCAGGGTCTGGGCGAAACCGTCGGACTCATCACCGACGGCCGCTTTTCCGGCGGCACCTGGGGCATGGTTGTAGGACACGTGGCGCCCGAAGCGTTCGAGGGCGGTCCGATTGCGCTCGTCAAAGAAGGCGACTCCATTACGATCGACGCCGACAAGCGGCTGATCCAGCTCAATGTCACGGCGAAGGAGCTCGCGCAGCGCAAAAAGAAGTGGCGGCAGCCCAAGCCGCGCTATACACGCGGCCTGCTAGCGAAGTACGTGAAGCTCGTATCGACGGCAAGCAAAGGTGCCGTGACCGACTGACGCGCCGGCCGGACGCGCGGGTTTTTCGTCTGCCCGCGCGTCCGGCGTGAAACGAACCTCGCTTATCGAACGGGTTGCCGTGCGCACCTGTCAAAATCAGTTCGCTGCGCCCAGACCGCCGCCCTGCACGCGCCAAGCGAGCGATGCGCTAACCTTCACCTCGTGATGCCGATGTATCTCATGACAAGCTTCCAACTGCGCCGCGCGGCGCGCTGAACCGTCATGGCGTCTTTGATCACTGCATCGTGGGCCGCATGGGGCGCGGCCAATCTTCCCGCCGCCGACAAGTTCGCTGCCGATGATCTTGCCGGTGCGATCGTGAAACTCGGCATTCGCGTGCCGCCGACCGCGCGCACCGCCGATACGCTCGGTACCGAACGCGAAGGTACGGGCGTGCTGATCGACGACGCAGGTCATATTCTGACGATCGGCTATCTGCTGCTCGAAGCGCAATCGATCCTCGTTGTGACCGCCGATGGCCGCGTGCTGCCGGCCACGGTCGCGGGCGTCGATCACGCGACAGGATTTGGCGTCGTGCGCGCGGTGCAATCACTCGACCATCCACCGATTGCAATCGGCGACAGCGACAGCGTGAACGAGATAAACACCGTCACGGTGGCTGCCCACGCGGGCGCCGGCGGTTGGTCGAATGCGTGTGTCGTCAGCCGCCGGTCGTTTACCGGCTGGTGGGAATACGCGCTCGACGATGCGATCTTTACCGCGCCCGCACGCGACCAGCACAGCGGCGCCGCGCTGCTCGACCGCGAAGGCCTGCTGATTGGGATCGGTTCTTTATGGGTTGGCGATGCCAACGACTCGGGCGCGGCGTTTCCCGGCAACATGTTTGTGCCGACCAAACCGTTGTTGCCGATACTCGGCGATTTAAAAATAAAGGGCCGGCGCAGCGGCGCGGCACGGCCCTGGCTCGGCGTGTACTCGGAAGAGGTGCGCCGTCACGTCGTCGTCACGCAAGTCCTGCCGGCGTCGCCCGCGGAACGCGGCGGCCTCACGCGCGGCGATGTCATACTCGCCGTCGACGGTCAGGCGATCGGCACGCAGGCCGATTTTTATCACGCCGTGTGGGCATCCGGCGCGGCGGGCAGCAAAATCACCCTGCAAATCTGGCGCGAGAAAGTCGTGCATGAAATCGATGTGCAATCGATCGACCGCATGGAGTATCTCAGGCCTTCGCTGCAAAGCTGACCGCGCCGCGCGACAATTGCGCGATCTTTGGAATCAACACATGCCGAATCGACTCGCCGCTGAAACCAGCCCCTATCTGCGCCAGCACGCCGACAATCCGGTCGACTGGTATCCGTGGGGCGACGAAGCGCTGGCGGCAGCGCGGGAACAAGACAAACCGATCCTGCTCTCGATCGGCTACTCGGCGTGCCACTGGTGTCATGTGATGGCGCACGAATCGTTTGAGGATGCCGAGGTTGCCGCGCAGATGAACGCGTCGTTCATTAACGTCAAAGTCGATCGCGAAGAGCGGCCCGATCTCGACCAGATTTATCAGACGGCGCATTCATTGTTGACGCGGCGCAATGGCGGCTGGCCGCTCACGATGTTTCTGGCGCCCGATCAGGCGCCGTTTTTCGGCGGCACCTACTTTCCGAAAACGGCGCATCGCGGCATGCCGGGATTCATCGACTTGCTGCCGCAGATTGCCGCGGCTTATCGCAACCAGCGCGGCGACATCACACAGCAGAGCACGGCATTGCTGGCTGCGTTCGAACAGACTTTGCCGCCGCCCGCCGGCGGCGAGTTGTCGGCGATTCCGCTCGATGTCGCGCTGCGCGAACTGAAAAACATTTTTGACGAAGATGAAGGCGGGATCGGCGCGGCGCCCAAATTTCCGCATCCGTCCGAACTCGATTTTTGCTTGCGGCGCGCAGTCGACGTGCGCGACGACTATGCTCGCGGCATGGTTCGGCTCACGCTGACCAAAATGGCCGAAGGCGGTATCTGCGATCAGCTGGGCGGCGGATTCTGTCGTTACAGCGTCGACGCCCACTGGACCATTCCACACTTCGAAAAGATGCTTTACGACAATGGGCCGCTGCTGCATCTATACAGCGATTTATGGCTCGTCGAACCGCAGCCTTTGTTCGCGCGCACGGTCAGTGACACCGCCGCGTGGGCCATGCGCGAAATGCAGGCGTCGGTAAATCCAAGTGAGGGCGGCTACTGCTCGTCGCTTGACGCCGACTCCGAACACGTCGAAGGCAAGTTTTACGTCTGGACGCCGGATGAAGTCGTGACTCGCGTGAGCGCCGACGAATACGCAGTGACGGCACCGCATTACGGCCTCGACGTGCGGGCAAATTTCGAACACGAGTTCTGGCATCTGCGCGTGACCAAACCACTCGCGACTGTCGCCAAACGGCTGGACATACCGCTTGAGCGCGCGCAACAATTGCTCGACAGCGCGCGCGCAAAACTGTTTACCGTGCGTGAAGCGCGTGTGCGTCCGGGCCGCGACGACAAAGTACTCACGAGCTGGAACGCACTGATGATTAAAGGCATGGCGCGCGCCGCGCGGGCGTTCGGCAATACGACGTGGCTTGCCTCGGCGCGCAAGGCGCAGGCTTTCGTGCGCTCGACGTTGTGGCGCGACGGCCGTTTGCTCGCCACCTATAAGGATGGCACTGCGCATCTGAATGCCTACCTCGACGACTACGCATTCCTGCTCAATGCGCAGCTTGAACTTCTGCAGCACGAATTCAAGAAAGCCGATCTGGACTGGGCGTGCGCGCTTGCCGATGTGCTGCTTGAACAATTCGAAGACCGCGCGCTCGGCGGATTTTTTTTCGTGAGCCACGACCATGAGCGGCTGCTCCATCGCACCAAAACCGGCCGCGACCACGCCACGCCTTCAGGCAACGGCATTGCCGCGCTGGCATTGAACCGGCTCGGTCATCTCGTCGGCGAGCCGCGCTATAACGAAGCGGCGCGACGCACCTTGCAGGCGTTTAAATTACTGCTCGACAACGAACCAATGGGCCACACGAGCTTGTGCGCCGCCCTCGAAGAAGAACTGACGCCGGCCGACATCGTGATCCTGCGTGGCGATGGCGCTGCCCAATGGCAACGGGAACTCAATCGCCACTATCTCCCGCACGCGCTGGTGCTGGCCATTCCGGACGACGTCAGTGAATTGCCTGCCGTCCTCGCGAAACCAGTCAGCGGCACCGTCAACGCATTCGTTTGCCGCGGCGTTACATGTTTAGCGCCGATTGCCGATGTCGCGAGCCTGCTTGCCTTGTTGAATTCGTGGCCGGCGCAGGTTGGATGAACCGGTGCCGATTTGCTATGATGCCGGCGGTTTTTATTGCACCCTCAAAGGAGATTTCATGAAATCGTTTGTGCTTGGAATGCTGGGCGCCGTAAGCTTGGTTGCAGCCGGCAGCGTATTCGCCGCGACCGCCGAAGATACCTATAAGAGTTCCTGCGCCACCTGCCACGACGCGGGCGTTGCCAACGCGCCGAAGCTCGGCGACAAAGCCGCATGGGCGCCGCGCCTGAAAGAAGGCAAAGACGGGCTGTACAAATCGGCGCTGCAAGGTAAACCGGGCACCGCGATGGTCGCCAAAGGCGGTTTCGCCAACCTGTCGGATGCTGATGTCAAAGCAGTCGTCGATCTGATGATGGCCAAAGCCAAGTAAACGCATTTCGCACCATAGAAGAGGGCGCGCCTCACGGCTGCGCCCTTTTTTTCGTCCTAAAGCGGCCGCCCGCAAATTGACAATGCAAAGGCGCCTACGGATAATCAAATCTCGCGTTACAACAGATATTTATGCTTAGGGAGACACCATGAATCGCATCCAGACTTTGGCCACCGGCGTGGCATTCGCGATGGCGTTGCTGATGCAAGGTTGCAGCAAGGAAGAGCCGCCGAAGCCGGCACCCAAAGCTGAAGCGCCGCCGGCCGAAACCATCGTCAAAATCGGCGTTGCCGCACCGATGACCGGGCCGCAGGCGCACATCGGCAACGACATCAAGAATGGCGTGCAACTCGCCGTTGACGATGCGAATGCAGTCGGCATCTCGATAGAGGGCAAAAAAATAAAGCTCGAGTTGGTCTCCGAAGATGACGAAGCCAACCCGACCAAAGCCGCAACCGTCGCGCAGAAACTGGTCGATGCGAAAGTGGTTGCTGTCGTTGGCCACTTCAACTCGGGCGCATCGATCCCCGCGTCGAAAATTTATTCGGATGCCGGCATTCCGCAGATCTCACCGTCATCGACCAATCCCAAGTACACCCAACAAGGTTTCAAGACGACCTTCCGCGTCGTCGCCAACGACGACCAGCAGGGTCCGGTCGACGGTAAATTCGCGCTCGAAAAATTGAAAGCCAAAAACATCGCGGTCATCGACGACGCGACTGCCTACGGCCAGGGTCTGGCGGACACATTCGAAGCGACCGTGAAAGCGGGCGGCGCGAAAGTGCTCGCGCGTGAGCACACGACCGACAAAGATACCGACTTCAAAGCGATTCTGACGAAGATCAAAGGCAAGAAGCCGGATCTGATATTTTTCGGCGGCATCGATCCGCAGGCCGGACCCATGATCAAGCAGATGGGCGAGCTCGGTATCAAGGCAAAATTCATGGGCGGCGACGGCATCCAGACGCCGAATTTCGTGAAGCTCGCCGGCGACACCGCAGCGGAAGGCGCGATGGCATCGATGCCCGGCCTGCCCAAAGACCAGATGCCGGGTGGCGCGGCCTTCCTCGAAAAATTCAAGAAAAAGTTTAATGCCGACGTCGAGCTGTTCGCGCCGATGGGCTATGACGCGGTGTTCGTCTTCATTGAAGCGATGAAGCGCGCAAAGTCCGCCGACCCCGTCAAGTTTTTGCCGGAAGTCGGCAAGACGGATTACAAAGGCGTCATCGGCCCGATCGCATTTGACGATAAAGGCGATCTCAGAAACGGCCCGATCACGATCTACGTTGTGAAAAGCGGGAAATGGGACACGATGGAAGTGGTAACGCCGAGCGTAACCGCCGAAGCAAAACCGGCAGAGGCGGCGCCGGCCAAAGCCGCGGAACCCGCGAAAGCGGCCGAACCCGCCAAGAAATGATGGCGCATTGATTTCGCATCAGCGTATGCAAACGGCACCTGCGGGTGCCGTTTTGTTATGAAGGCCTTCTAACGACACATGGATATCCTGCTGCAGCAGATCATCAACGGGCTCGTGCTGGGCAGCATCTATGCGCTCGTCGCACTGGGCTACACGATGGTCTACGGGATATTGGGACTCATCAACTTCGCGCACGGCGATCTCGTGATGGTCGGCGCCATGGTGGCCCTGACGGTATTGCAGGCCTTGTTCGGCTCGGTCGTGCCGGTGCCGCTTGCGCTCGTGGCCGCGACGCTCGCGGCAATGCTGGTTTGCATGACTCTCGGCGTCACCATCGAGCGCGTCGCCTACCGTCCGCTGCGCCGCGCGCCGCGGCTGGCGCCGCTGATCACGGCAATCGGCGTCTCTATCCTGCTCCAGTATGCGGCGGCTCTCGTCTGGTCAAAACGATATATCGCACTGCCTGAAATGTTGAAGCCTTCGCAGTTCACATTCGGTGAAGCCAGTGTTACGACGCTGCAGCTGTTTATTTTCGTGCTCGCGTGGGGCCTGATGGCGGCGCTGTTATGGTTCATCAAGAACACGCGGCTTGGCAAAGCAATGCGCGCGACCGAACAGAATGCCGAGGTCGCCGGCCTGATGGGCGTTGACATCAACCGCATCGTTGCGTTGACATTCCTGCTCGGCTCGGCGCTCGGCGCCATCGCCGGCGTCATGATCGTGCTTTATTATGGACTCGGCCACTATTACATGGGATTCATGCTCGGCCTCAAGGCGTTTACCGCGGCGGTGCTCGGCGGCATCGGTAAAATTCACGGCGCGATGCTGGGCGGATTGCTGCTCGGGCTGATCGAAAGCCTGGCATCCGGTTACATCGGCGATCTCACGAACGGCGTGTTCGGCAGCAACTACCGTGACGTCTTCGCATTTCTCGTCCTGGTTGTCGTGCTGATATTCCGGCCGTCGGGATTGGTCGGCGAGACATCCGGCGAGCGCGCGTGAACGCCTCGTCCCGAAGCGGCGTGTATCAGCGGTGGGCAGCTTACGCGCTGATGACAGCCGTATTGATCGCGTTGCCCTTTGCGGTGGATGCGACGCTCGGCCGCGCGTGGGTGCGCATCATCGACGTCGCGCTGCTCTTTACCATGCTCGCGCTCGGGCTCAACATCGTGGTCGGCTATGCCGGCTTGCTCGATCTGGGCTACGTGGCATTTTTTGCGGTTGGCGCCTACAGCTATGCATTGCTGGCGTCGCCCCAGCATGCGATTCATGCGCCGTTTCTGCTGCTGCTGCCGCTCGGCGCCGTGATCGCAGCGTTTTTTGGTTTGCTGCTCGGCGCGCCCACGCTCAAATTACGCGGCGATTACCTTGCGATCGTGACACTCGGTTTCGGCGAGATCATCCGCATTTTCCTGAACAATCTGAACCGCCCTTTCAACCTGACCAATGGCCCGCAGGGCATTACGCTCATCGACCCGCTCGCGGTCGGCAGCGTGTCGCTGAACAAAAGTTACACACTAGCGGGACTGACAATTGCGCCGGTCCACAGTTACTACTTTGTTTTCCTGGTGTGCGCGGCGCTCATCATCCTCGTATCGATCCGGCTGGAAGATTCGCGCATCGGTCGCGCGTGGATTGCGATTCGCGAAGACGAAACGGCAGCGCGCGCCATGGGCATCAATACGCGTAACATCAAGTTGCTCGCGTTTGCGATGGGGGCAACCTTTGGCGGCGTCTCGGGCGGCTTGTTCGCCGCATTTCAGGGTTTCGTCAGTCCCGAGAGTTTTACGCTGCTCGATTCGATCATGATTCTGTGCATGGTAGTGCTGGGCGGCATGGGGCATGTCCCCGGCGTCGTATTGGGCGCAATACTCCTGACTGCCTTACCCGAGGCGTTGCGCTACGTCGGCCCCCTGCAAAACCAGTGGTTTGGACGGGTCTATATCGATCCCTCCGACTTGCGCATGCTGCTTTTCGGCCTGGCGCTGGTGCTCATGATGTTGTTCCGCCCCGCCGGATTATGGCCGTCCAAGGTGCGAAAGCGCGAGCTCGTCACTTGAACGCCGCTACGCTACTTGAAGCGAGAAACGTCAATAAGCGATTTGGCGGGCTTGAAGCGCTGACGGATGTCGCCCTCACCATCGCCCGCGGCGAAATATACGGGCTGATCGGGCCGAACGGTGCCGGAAAAACAACGTTCTTCAACGTGCTCACCGGCTTCTGTCCGGCCGATGCGGGTGATTTTGTGTTCGATAACTCGCCACTGAATATTCGCGCACCTCATGCAGTCGCGGCGGCCGGCATTGCGCGCACCTTTCAGAACATCCGGCTTTTCGGCAACATGACCGCGCTCGAAAATGTGATGGTCGGGCGGCACGTGCGAACGCACAGTGGCGTCGTCGGTGCGGTGTTGCGCACTCGCGCCGTGCGCGCTGAAGAACGTGCAATCCATACGCGCGCCCGCGACTTGCTCGACTATGTCGGCGTTGGCGCGCGGCAGCACGATCTTGCCAACAGCCTGCCGTACGGCGATCAGCGGCGGCTTGAAATCGCGCGCGCACTCGCCACCGAGCCCAAGCTGCTTGCGCTCGACGAACCCGCTGCCGGCATGAACGCGACGGAAACCGCCACCCTGCGCCAGCTGCTCGAACGCATCCGCGCCGACGGCACGACGATTCTGCTGATCGAACACGATGTAAAGCTGGTGATGGGTTTATGCGACCGCGTCGCCGTCCTCGACTACGGCCGTAAAATTGCCGAGGGCGCGCCGGCAGCGGTGCAGCGCGATGCCGCTGTCATCGAAGCCTATCTGGGTGGCGCACTTGCCTGATCCGCGCGGGGACCTGGCCAATGCGAAGGCCGGCGCCCGGCCCGAAGCTTTGCTTAGCGTCGCCGGGCTGCGCGTCGCCTATGGCGGCATCAACGCTGTCAAAGGCATCGACTTTACGGTCGCCGCCGGGGAAATGGTCACGCTGATCGGCGCCAACGGCGCAGGCAAGACAACGACATTGAAGGCGCTGACCGGACTTGTTCGCCCTGCTGCGGGCTCTGTCCGCTACAATGGCGCCGATATCACGGCGCTGCCTTCCCATCGACTGGTTGCGCTGGGAATCGCACTGGTACCGGAAGGGCGCGGCGTGTTTACGCGCCTGACGGTCGAGGAAAACATCGCCATGGGCGCTTACTGCCGTGACGATAAATGGGGGATACGTGCCGATCATGATCATGTGTTTGCCTTGTTCCCGCGACTGGCCGAACGCCGGCATCAGGTCGCCGGCACGCTGTCTGGCGGCGAACAGCAGATGCTCGCGATCGGCCGCGCCATCATGGGCCGGCCGCGCTTGTTGCTGCTCGACGAGCCGAGCATGGGACTGGCGCCTTTGATGGTGCAAAAAATATTCGAAACGATCCGCGCGATCGCGGCAACCGGCGTGACGACACTGCTCGTCGAACAGAATGCCAAGCTCGCGCTCGAGATGTGCGATCGCGGCTATGTCATGGAAAGCGGCGAAATCACCTTGAGCGATAACGCGCGCGCACTGCTCGCCAATCCGCGCGTGCGGCGCGCTTATCTTGGCGAGTAAGGCTGCGAACATGAATAAATCTGAAACTCTGCACACAGTACTGCTGTGCATCGGGGCAGCCGCACTTGCCGGCGCACTGGCATTTCTGTACGACAAGACGCAGGCAATCGATCTGCGCCAGCAAAACGAGATGCTGGACTATTTGCGCGAACTCAAAGACATCGACACGCGCTGGGATCTCGACGTGATCCGCGCACGCACCGAATTCGCGGCGACGGGACCGGGTGCGCCGAATCGTAAAGCCGCGGCCGCGAAGGCGCTGGAAAAACTTGGCGCCGTCAATGAACGCGCGCCAAGCGCCGCGCTGACTGCCGCGTTGCCCGACCTGCGCACGGCGATCGAGCAAAAGGCCGCGATGGCCGACCGATTCGTCGCGGAAAATGCCGCCGCCCAGGCGGCCGTACGCGATATTCTCAAAGACGCTGCAGAGCTTGGCACCCAGGCAAGCGCGCTTAAACCCCGCGTGGCCGCGCTGGAGTCCGCGCTTATTGCAGTGGCAGCGAGCGCCCCGCTTTACTATGTGCTTGCGACCGACAGTCAGCGCGCGCAACTCGAGGTCGCTGCTGGCGCACTGCGCGCGGCGCCCGAGTCCCTGCGCGAGCCGGCAAACCGCGCCGAGAATGCAATTCAGACGCTGCTCAAAGCCAAGCCGGCGGCGCTTGCGATCGATGCGAAGCTGATGCTGCTAACCTCCGGCGCCAGGCTCGATACCCTGGCGCACGCGGTCAATACCGAAGTGGAAACCGAGCTCGCCGACAAAGAACGCTATCGCGTCTACCTGATTGCATACGCCGGCGCGCTACTTGTCCTGCTCGCATACTTCGGCGGAAACCTGAAAGCCGCCAACCTTGACCTGGAGCGCCGCGTTCAGTTGCGCACGCGCGAGCTGTCTGAAGCGTTGCAGCATCTGAAAGACTCGGAAGCACAGCTGATTCAATCGGAGAAAATGTCGTCTCTTGGGCAAATGGTCGCCGGGGTCGCGCATGAAATCAACACGCCGCTTGCCTATGTAAAGAACAGCCTCGGCACGGTCGCCGATAAATTGCCCACGCTCGCCCAGACGCTGGAGAACAGCGAAAAGTTGCTCACGCTGTTAAGGGCGGGCAATGACCCCGACGGCCTGTCACGTCAATTCGCGGTCTTGTCGACTCAGCTTCAACAACTGAAACAACAAGGCGTGCTCGCCGAACTGAGCGGCCTCGTGAATGACGGCTTGTATGGCACCGGGCAAATGAGCGAGATCGTCGGCAACCTGAAGGATTTCAGCCGGCTCGATCGGAGCAAAGTCACCCGCTTCGACTTGAACGAAGGCCTGCAAAGCACCTTGCTGCTCGCCAAGCATTTGTTGAAATCAGTGACCATCGACAAAGCATTCGGCAATATCACGCCAATCGTCTGTTCGCCGTCGCAAATCAATCAGGTATTTCTGAACCTCATTACCAACGCGGCGCAGGCCATGGGCGACCGCGCGGGCACGATCACGCTCACCACGCGCAACGATGGCGACGGCGTCGCGGTGGAAATCGCTGATAACGGCGGCGGTATCCCGCCCGACGTGCTGCCCAAAATCTTCGATCCTTTCTTTTCGACCAAGGAAATCGGCAAAGGTACGGGGCTCGGCCTGTCGATTTCGCACAAGATCGTCGAACAACACGGCGGACGCATTAACGTTGAGTCGACGGTCGGTGTCGGCACGCGGTTTACGCTCTGGCTGCCTGGCCAGCCGCCCGCCGAGACTGCACTCGCCGCATGAGCAGGTGACGATGGCCGATCCGCAAAAAATCGGTAAATACGAAATCCAGGACGTCCTGGGTAAAGGCGGCATGGGCAGCGTCTATCGCGGCTTTGACACCGCGATCTCGCGCGCGGTCGCTATCAAGGCGATCACCAAAACGTCACTCGACGAAGACGAACTCAAGCACATCATGCAGCGCTTTCGTCACGAAGCGCAGGCGGTCGGCCGCCTTGTGCATCCGCGGATCGTGCAAATCTACGATTACGGCGAAGACGACGACGTCGCCTACATCGTCATGGAGCTCGTCAACGGCAAAACACTGGCCCAGCATCTGCAGCAGGAAGTCAGCTACGAAATCCGCGAAGTCGGCGAAATCATCCGCCAATTGCTTGATGGTCTTGGCCATGCGCACGCCGCCGGCGTCATTCATCGCGACGTGAAGCCGGCCAATATCCTGATTAACAACGACGGGCGCATCAAAATCAGCGACTTCGGCATCGCGCGCATCGAATCTTCCAAATTGACCCAAGTCGGCGATGTGCTTGGCACGCCGCACTACATGGCGCCCGAACAATTCATGGGTATCGATATCGGCTTGCAGGCCGACTTGTATTCCGTCGGCGTGATTGCCTATGAACTGCTGACCGGGCGCAAGCCGTTTACCGGCAATTCGGCGAAGGTCATGCACCAGGTTTTGAACGTGGCGCCCGAAAATCCGTCGAGCCTGAATGCGAAGCTTTCGCCGCTCGTCGATAGCGCGCTGCAAAAAGCACTGGCGAAAAAATCTCTGGACCGGTATCCGAGTGCGCGTGAATTCGCCGATGAATTTCAGGCTGCGATCGACGCATCCGTGAGGGCGGGCGTTCCCCCGGCGGCGGCAGGCCCGTCACCCGACGGCTCTGCGCTGCTGAGCGCCGCGCGGCTGCTCACCACCGCGGCGGCGCCGGTGCTGTCGCCGGCAGCGAGCGACCTCGCAACGCTGGCGACCGGCGACAGCGGGATCAGTCTCGACACGGGTGTGAAACAAGCGCGGCTGCTGTTGGTCGACGATGAAGAACGCATCCTGACCGCGCTGAAATCGCTATTTCGCCAGCGTTACCACGTCTTCACGACGACGGACGGCAATAAGGCGCTTGAATTCATGCGCAAGTACCACGTTCACGTCGTTGTCAGCGATCAGCGCATGCCCATCATGCAAGGCGTGGAACTGTTGCGCCGCTCGCAGGAAATCTCACCGACCAGCGTGCGCATCCTGCTGACGGGCTATTCGGATCTCGCCGCGATCGTCGGCTCGATCAATGACGGCGAAGTCTATCGCTTCATCAGCAAGCCATGGGACAACACCGATCTTGCGACCATCGTTGCGGAAGCAGCCACCATTGGCCTGCAGCTCGCCGACACGCGCACGCCGAAAGCCGAATTGCCGGCCAAAATGGATGCGGGCGTACTCGTGATCGACCGCAACGAAGAAATATTTCGCGTCGCGCGCGAACTGGTCGGCAACATATGCCCGGTCGTCTATGCGCCCGACGCCGATGCGGCGCTGGCTGTGATGCAGGCGCGTGAAATCGGCGTGGTGATTACGGACGTCGGTGCGGGTCACGACGAGTTGACCGAACTTCTGAAGTTGCTCAAGCGCGAAAATCCGCAGATTTTGACGATCGTCGCGACGACGGCATCGGATTCCGAACTGGTGATCGAGCTTATCAACGAAGCGCAGATTTTCCGGTTCCTGAACCGGCCAGTGAAGGTCAACCTGCTCAAAGGTCATTTGCAGGCGGCACTGCAGCGCTATCTGACGTTCAAAGAAGCGCCGGTTCTCTTAAAAGCGCTCGCCGTTGAGCCCGCCGCGCAGGTGAAAGCATCGTCACTGAGCGTGCGCCTGCTGGACGGCTTCAAGTCATTGCGCGGCAAGTGGTTTTAAAGCGGCCGGCCGCTTAGTCAGAGCCAGTTCCTGCCAGTCAGAAAGTCGCTCATCAGCTTCGCTTCGGCGCTGCCCGTTGCCGGCTTCCAGTCGTACCGCCACTTCACAATCGGCGGCAACGACATCAAAATCGATTCCGTGCGGCCGCCCGATTGCAATCCGAACAAGGTGCCGCGGTCCCAGACCAGGTTGAATTCGACATAACGGCCGCGCCGGTACGCCTGCCAATCCCGTTCGTGTTCGCCGTACGCGCGGTCTTTGCGGCGCTCGAGGATTGGCAGATAAGCGTTGAGAAAATTATTGCCGATGCTTTGCTGCAGCTTGAAACAAGTTTCAAAGTCGGGCGTGTTCAAGTCATCGAAGAAAATGCCGCCGATGCCGCGCGGCTCGCGCCGGTGCTTTAAATAGAAGTATTCGTCGCACCACCGCTTGTAGTGCGGCCATGCATCGGCGCCGAACGGTTCGAGCGCGTCGCGGCAGGTGCGATGAAAGTGAATCGCATCGTCTTCAAAGCCGTAGTACGGCGTCAAGTCCATGCCGCCGCCAAACCACCAGACGGGCAGACCTGCGCCCTCCGGCGCGTGCGCAATGAAAAAGCGCACGTTCATATGCACGGTTGGCGCATAAGGATTGCGCGGATGCAGCACGAGCGAAACACCCACGGCATCCCAGGCGCGTCCGGCGAGTTCAGGCCGTGACGCGGTCGCCGACGGCGGCAGCGTCTTACCCGTCACATGCGAGAAATTGACGCCGCCGCGCTCAAACACATCACCTTCTTCGATCACGCGACTGATACCGCCGCCGCCCTCCGGACGCTGCCATGTATCGACGACGAACGCCTTGCCGTCCACCACTTCGAGACGCGTGACGATGCGCTCCTGCAATCGAATCAGGTAGTCTTTTACTGCGGCAAGATCGGCCGCTGGATCCGCAGCGGTCACGGTCAGTTGGCGCTTTTTTTAAGTCCGAGCGCCTGAATGATGACGGCGAGGTCGCCGTCTTCCTTCGCGATCAGGCGGCCAAAATCGGCCGCCGGCAAAAACGCCGGCGCTACCGACAGGTTTTCGCACGCTTTGGCGAACTCGGCACTCGCTGTAGTTTTGCGGATCGCGTCTTCGAGTTTGGCAATCACTGCCGGCGCCGCGCCCTTGGGCACCGCAATGCCACGCCAGGCGTCGGCGACGACATTGACGCCCTGCTCGCTCGCCGTCGCCACATCCGGAAATGCCGGATCGCGCTTCGCGGACAGCGCCGCCAGTACGCGGACGTTGCCGCCGCGCACGAGCGAAGCAAGCGCGCCGGGCAATTGCATGGCTGAATTCACGTGCCCGCCGAGCAGGCTCGGCACCACCGCCGCCGCGCCAAACGGCACGTCGATCACATCGACGTTCGCACCTTTGAACAGCATGACCGCGGAAAAATGCGTGTGACTGCCGGCCCCCGAGTTGCCGACCGTCAGTTTGCCGGGATTGGTTTTCGCGTAAGCAATCAATTCGCGCAGATCTTTCCACGGCGCATCGTTTTTCACGACGAGCAAAGGTGTTTCGACCAGCACGCGGGCAACCGGCGCGAACGCGCGGTAATCGATCGCCATCATGCCGGTATGAAACGTCGTCGAAACCGAATTGGAATTCCATACGAGGTGGTGGCCATTCGCACTTTGCGCCGCCGCATATTTGTAGCCGACCGCGCCGCCCGCGCCGGGCCGGTTGACCACCAGTACATTGGTGTTCAGTTGTTTCGACATGCCGTCGGCGAGTACGCGCGCCGTCACATCGGCCGACGTGCCGGCCGGGAACAACACCGTCAACTCGATCGGCTTACCGCCCGGAAAGCTGTCCTGCGCGTGGCCGGTTGCCGCGAGCGCAGCGACCAACGCACCGGCGACAAGATGCGCCGACGCCGAACGAGCCGCGGGTCGGCGCATGACTACTGATGAACTTTAACCACGACTTTGATCGCATCGTCGATGCGCTCGCGCGCATATTTGATTGCGGTGGGCACTTCCGCGAGCGGAAATGTGTGCGTGTGAATCAATTTCGCGTCGAAGCGCTTTTGCGTCATGAACGCCGCCGCGCGATGCGTAGCACTTTTGCCTTCGCCGCGAATGCCGAACACGTAAATGTTGTTGCGCACGAGATAGGCGACATCGACGAGCGCCGGTTCGTGCGGAAACGCAGCGAGGCAAATACGGCCGCCGCGATTGAGCATGCGCGCCGCGTCGTTCAATGCGTTGGGAGCGCCCGAGCATTCGAGCACGTAATGCGCCCCCTTGCCGTTCGTGATGCGCTTCACCGCTTCAACGGCGTCTTCATTGCGCACGTTGATCACGTGATCTGCGCCGAGCTTGCGGCCGATATCGAGCCGGTTGTCGCGCGTGCCGGTCAGGATTACCGGCTGCGCGCCGAGCGCTTTGGCAACACCCACGCCCATGAGCCCGATGGGACCCGGGCCCATGACGACGACCGTCTGGCCGGCGACCAGGCCGCCCATCACGTCGAGCCCGTACATCGCGGTGCCGGCGGTGACGACGAGCGTTGCTTCCTCGTCGCTCATGTCGTCCGGCACATGCACCATCGTGTTGATGTTGTTGACGGCAAATTGCGCAAAGCCGCCGTCAGTGGTGAATCCGTTGGCGCGATGACCTTTATTGCGGTCGCCATAGTTCATGCCGTAATTCGTGCATGCCGTGTACATGCCTTCGCGACAGCGCTCGCAGCGTCCGCAACCCGCATGGATTTCGACCGTCACCCGGTCGCCGATGTCGAATTCGTCTACACCCGGCCCGAGCTTGACGACCGTGCCCATGTATTCATGCCCGGGAGTGAAGTTTTTATTGAACGGCTGACCGCCCTGAATCAGCGCCGGCGGTCCGCTGTGAATGATTTCAAGGTCGGTTGCGCACACCGCAATGGCGTCGATGCGCACCAGCACTTCGGCGGCGCCCGGCTGCGGCACCGGTTTGTCGACCATTTTCAATTCGTCGGGATCGCCGAGCACCCACGCTTTCATGCTGGCGGGAACAGTCAGGCTTTTGGCCGGGCTTGGAGCTGCCATGAGTCAATCTCCTCTGTGGGTGCAGGCGACGCTGCGGATTGAAGAAGCCGCTTGACTACCGCGCGCGTTGAAAAAAAACGATTCTAGCACGCACTTTTCGTGCGGCTTTCGGCGTCAGCGGCGCTTTGTTTCGGTCGCGCGGTAGCCGATGTCGCGGCGCATTTGCATGCCGTCGAAGCGGATCGGCCCGGCGACTTCATACGCGCGGCGTTGCGCCGTTTTGACGTTATGGCCAAGCGCGGTCACGCACAAAACGCGGCCGCCGGCGGCGATGACGGTGTCGCCACTGAACGCGGTGCCCGAGTGAAACACGTGATAGTCGTCGCCCGCCGCCGGCAGACCGCTGATGGCATCGCCTTTGCGCGGCACATCGGGATAGCCATGCGCCGCCATGACGACGCCGAGTGCGGCGCGCGGATCCCAGTCGGCTTCCGCGTGGTCGAGCGTGCCCTCGAGCGCCGCGTCGAGCAGCGTCAGGAGATCGCTTTTCAAGCGCAGGATAATCGGCTGCGTTTCAGGGTCGCCGAGACGGCAATTGAATTCGACGACGTTGACCTGTCCGGCAGCGCCGATCATCAGTCCCGCGTATAAAAACCCGACGAACGGCGTGCCGTCCTGTGCCATGCCGGCAATGACGGGGTTGATTACTTCGCGCATGACCTTGGCATGAATGCTCGGCGTGACGACCGGCGCCGGCGAGTACGCACCCATGCCGCCCGTGTTGGGTCCGGCGTCGCCATCCTTCAACCGCTTGTGGTCCTGGCTTGTGGCGAGCGCCAACGCATTGCGCCCGTCGACCATCACGATGAAACTCGCCTCTTCGCCCGCGAGAAAATCTTCGATCACCACGCGGCTGCCGGCGGTGCCCATCTTGTTGCCGATCAGCATTGCGTCGATGGCATCGTGCGCATCTTTGACGCTCATTGCGACGACGACGCCTTTGCCGGCGGCGAGACCGTCAGCCTTGATCACGATCGGCGCGCCGCGTTCGTCGACATAGCGATGAGCCGCTGCCGCATCGTTGAAGGTCTGATACGCGGCAGTTGGAATCTGATAGCGCTGCATGAACGCTTTGGCGAAATCTTTTGAGCTTTCGAGCTGCGCTGCGCGCTGAGTCGGGCCGAATATTTTTAAGCCTGTCGCCTGGAAAGCATCGACGATGCCGGCGGCGAGCGGTGCTTCCGGCCCGACGACCGTCAGTGCAATTTGCTCGGCCTTGGCGAATTCGATCAACTCGGCCGGGTCGGTGATGTCGACGTTTTCGAGGCCGTCTTCACGCGCTGTGCCCGCGTTGCCAGGCGCTACATAAACCTTGGACACGCGCGGTGAATGCGTGAGTTTCCACGCGAGCGCATGCTCGCGGCCGCCGCTGCCGATCACAAGCAGCTTCATTTCGACTCTATCGGCATGGCATCAATGCCGGAAATGGCGATGGCCGGTGAAGACCATCGCGATGCCGCGCTCGTCGGCGGCCGCGATGACTTCATTGTCGCGCAGGCTGCCGCCCGGCTGAATCACGGCGATGGCCCCGGCCTCGGCGACCACGTCGAGGCCGTCGCGAAACGGAAAAAAGGCATCCGATGCGACAACTGAGTTGGCCAGCGACAACCCGGCATTCTGCGCCTTGATCGCGGCAATGCGCGCCGAGTCGACGCGGCTCATCTGCCCTGCGCCGACGCCGAGCGTGCGGCCGCCGCCGCAAAACACGATCGCATTGGATTTGACGAACTTGGCGACACGCCAGGCAAACAATAAATCCTGCTCCTGCCCCGGCGACGGTTTCTTTTTTGTCACAATCTTCAAGTCGGCTGCCGTGATGCTGAAATCGTCGGGCGATTGCACGAGCAAGCCGCCGCCGACACGCTTCATTTCGAACGGGTTGCCGCCGGCTGCGAGCGGCACTTCGAGCACGCGCACGTTTTCTTTTTTGGCGAGCGCGGCGCGCGCCGCGTCCGCGAGGCGCGGGGCAATCAGGACTTCGACAAATTGTTCGGCCACGGCCGCCGCAGTGTCGGCATCCAGTTCGCGGTTGAATGCGAGGATGCCGCCGAACGCCG
>JAQGMI010000005.1 GCA_028292435.1 Betaproteobacteria bacterium | reverse complement strand
CGATGACGTCGAAGCCGACCTCGCGCAGCATGCTCGCCATGGCGTTCGCATCGTTGACCGGATTTCTGAGGCGTGCAGTCGGGTATGCGCCATTGCCAATGACGAGGGCAATCTTGTGGTCGGCTGCCGACACTAACTGCGTAAGAATCGCCATAGCCAGTGCGCAACCGAAGTGCAGCAACCGCCGTCGATCCCTGGAAGTTTTGCGCATTCCCGCCCGCAGCATTTGAACCAGCGAAGTATAACGCGTCCGCATGTCGCGGTAACTTGCCGCCATTCGGTCGGCGTGTGCGGGCAGCCGGAAATCTTTACGGATTCTTTACGTGGCATTTCCGATAA
This sequence comes from Betaproteobacteria bacterium, assembly GCA_028292435.1. Lineage (GTDB taxonomy): Bacteria > Pseudomonadota > Gammaproteobacteria > Burkholderiales > SG8-41 > PALSA-1004. The sequence goes on along the minus strand of JAQGMI010000005.1, from coordinate 12,655 downwards.
TTCTCCTCCTTAGAAGCGAGGCCAATTCATGACGCCTATCCCTGGTTCATTCAGTTCAGCGAACGCCGCCGCTCTCAGCGACGGGCGGCACGGCTTGCTGTCCTATTTCGGTGCTGCTGCGGCCTGTTCGCTGACCACCGCCGTCGCGACGCCGCTTATCGGTCATGTCGATCTCGCGAACATTGTCATGCTGTTTTTGCTGACCGTTGTCGGCATCGGGGTCGCGCTGGGACGTGCGGCGGCGATCCTGTCCGCATTTTTGAGCGTGGCCATGTTCGATTTCTTCTTTGTGCCGCCGTGCTTCTCTTTCACGGTTGAAGATCCGCAGTATCTGATGACGTTTACGGTGATGCTGATCGTTGCATTGATCATTGGCCACCTTACGGCCGGCCTGAGTCGGCAAGCGGACAAAGCGCTTGCCAACGAACGGCGCGCCAGTGCGCTGCAGAAGATGGCGCGGGAATTGACCGCCGCCGTCGCTGCGGATGATGTCATGAATGTCTCGCAGCGCTTCCTGCGCGACGCAATGCATATTGAAACGGCTTTCCTGCTCGCGGATTCAGGCGGCCAGCTCGTGCTTGCGCGCAATACAAGTTGCCCCGGTTCCAGTGTGATTGCGCCGCTGTTGGCGAGATTCGCCTACGAGAAGGATGCCTGCACGGATCTCGATTCGTTGTATCCGGTCGGCTACCTCCCGCTCAAGGCGCCAAGCGGTGTGTTAGGCGTGCTCGCGGTCGTGTCGCCGGAGCAACGTGCCTATCCACTGTTTGAAAATCACGAATTTTTCCAAACCGCGGCGTCGCTGATCGGAATCGCGTTGGATCGCGCGCAGCTGGCGGAAAAAATCACCTCGGAAGCAGCAGCGCGCAGATAGCGGCAGGTATGGAAATCTTTGCGAAATCTTTACACCGGTTAATTTAATCTTCCTTTCACATTGTTGGAGAAAATCCATGGACGTCCTCTATATCGCTTTGATGGTCGGCTTCGTCGCGTTGAGCGTCGGGCTTACGTATTTCTTCGAGACCCTGCGGAGGCCGAAATGAGCTGGATGTATGTCCTGAGCGGAATATTGGTGATCGCGATCGTAATCTACCTGATCGTCGCGCTGCTTTACCCGGAGAAATTCTGATGATCGCCAACGGCTATTTGCAGCTTGCGTTTTATATCGTAGTGCTGATCGCGCTGGCGAAGCCCGTCGGTGCGTATATGGCGCGCATCTACTCGGATGAGCCCGCGGTGCTCAACCGTGCCGGCGCTCCGTTCGAGCGCTTGATCTATCGGCTGTGCCGCGTCGACGCGTCGAAGGAAATGGGCTGGATCGAATACACCGTCGCGCTGCTGGTGTTCAACCTGCTCGGCGCGCTGGCGGTCTACGGGCTGCAGCGCCTTCAGGTCTATTTGCCGTTCAATCCGGCGGCGATGGGCGCGGTGTCTCCGGACTCGTCGTTCAATACGGCGATCAGCTTCATGACGAACACCAACTGGCAGGGCTATGGCGGTGAAAGCACGATGAGCTATCTCACGCAGATGGCCGCTCTTGGCGTGCAGAATTTCCTCTCGGCGGCGACCGGCATGGTGGTCGTGATTGCGCTCATCCGCGCCTTTGCGCGCCACACCGCGCAAACCGTCGGCAATTTCTGGGTCGATATGACGCGCTCAATCCTGTACATACTGCTGCCGATATCCCTGGTCTTTGCCATAGTGCTGGTGTCGCAAGGCGTGGTCCAGACGTTTTCGCCTTATCACACGGTTCCGCTGGTCGAGTCGGTCGAATACGACAATCCCAAACTCGATGCCGCGGGCCAGCCGCTCAAGGACGAAAAGGGCAGCCCGGTCACCGAGAAAGCCACGCAAAAAGAGCAGGTGATTGCCGTCGGTCCGGCCGCTTCGCAAATTGCGATCAAGCAGCTCGGCACCAACGGCGGCGGTTTCTTCAACGCTAATTCCGCGCACCCGTTCGAGAACCCGACCCCGCTGTCCAATTTTCTGCAAGTGTTGGCGATACTGCTGATTCCGGGCGCGCTGTGCTACACGTTCGGCCGCATGGTGGGCGATACGCGCCAGGGCTGGGCGCTGCTCGCCACGATGACCATAGTCCTGGTCGGGCTGCTTGCCCTATGTGTATGGGCGGAGCACCAGGGCAATCCGCAATTTGCAAAGCTCGGCGTCGACCAGGTCACGAGCGAGTCGCAGTCCGGCGCCAACATGGAAGGCAAGGAAACCCGTTTCGGTATCGTGAATTCCGCGTTGTGGGCAACGACCACGACCGCCGCGTCCAACGGCTCGGTCAATGCGATGCACGATTCGTTCACACCGCTTGGCGGCCTGGTTCCGATGTGGCTGATCCAGCTCGGCGAAGTCATTTTCGGCGGCGTCGGCTCCGGGCTTTACGGCATGCTCATGTTTGTCGTCGTCGGCGTATTCGTGGCCGGCTTGATGATAGGGCGCACGCCCGAGTATCTCGGCAAGAAAATCGAATCGTTCGAGATCAAGATGGCGTCGATCGCAGTGCTGGTGCCGCTTTTTACGGCACTTTTCGGTACCGCCATGGGCGTCATGTTCGATGCGGGAAAAGCGGGTGTCGCCAATCCCGCGGCGCACGGCTTCAGCGAGATCCTTTACGCTTTTTCGTCCGCGAGCGGCAACAACGGCAGCGCGTTCGCGGGCCTGTCGGCGAACACGCCTTTCTACAACACCGCGCTCGGCGTAGTCATGTTCTTCGCGCGGTTCTGGATCATCGTGCCGGTATTGGCGCTCGCCGGGTCGGTTGTTACCAAGAAGAAAGTCCCGGTCAGCGCAGGCACTCTGCCCACGCACGACTTGCTGTTCGTGCTGTGGATGATAGGCGTGGTGATCGTGATCGGCGCATTGACGTTTTTCCCCGCGCTCGCGCTCGGGCCGATCGTCGAACATCTGCAGCTGTACAAATGATCGAATACGCCATCCCGCGCACGGACTCTCTGGAGCTTATATAACATGAGCGTTACAACTGCTATTCCCGCTGGACACACGTTGCCGCGGTCGCTGGTGACCGAGAGCATATTCAAGCGGGCGCTGGCCGATTCGATCGTCAAGCTTCTTCCCCAGTACCAGTGGAAGAATCCGGTCATGTTCGTGGTGTACGTCGGCAGCATTCTGACCACCATACTCTGGGTCCAGGCGCTGGCGGGGCAAGGCGAAGCGCCTGCCGGTTTCATACTCGCGGTCACGCTGTGGCTGTGGTTCACGGTGTTGTTCGCCAATTTTGCCGAGGCCATCGCCGAAGGCCGCAGCAAAGCGCAGGCCGACGCGTTGCGCGCGGCGAAGCGCGATACGATGGCGAAGAAACTCGAACGGCCGCAAAAACTGTCGGCGTTTGCGCTGGTAGCGGCGAGCACGCTGCGCAGGAATGATATCTATCTCGTGCAGGCGGGCGATTTTATCCCGGCTGACGGCGAAGTCATCGAAGGTGTTGCCTCGGTCGACGAGTCCGCAATTACCGGTGAATCGGCGCCGGTAATCCGCGAGTCAGGTGGTGATTTCTCGTCCGTGACCGGGGGTACGCGCATTCTGTCCGACTGGCTCGTGGTGCGCGTAACGGCGAATCCGGGGGAGTCCTTCCTCGACCGCATGATATCGATGGTCGAAAGCGCGCGCCGGCAAAAAACGCCGAATGAAATCGCATTGACGATCCTGCTCGTGAAACTCACGCTGGTGTTCCTGTTCGCGACCGCCACGCTGCTGCCGTTTTCGATTTATGCGGTCGAAGTTTCGAAGTCGGGCAATCCGATTACGATCACCGTGCTGGTTGCGTTGCTGGTATGCCTCATTCCGACGACCATCGGCGGATTGCTGTCCGCGATCGGCCTTGCCGGCATCGGTCGCATGTTGCGCGCCAACGTCATTGCGGTATCGGGGCGCGCGGTCGAAGCGGCGGGTGACGTCGACGTATTGCTGCTCGATAAGACCGGCACCATCACGCTTGGCAACCGGCAGGCCTCGAGTTTTCTGCCGGCGGCTGGCATACAGGATGGCGAGCTTGCCGATGCCGCGCAGCTGTCGTCGCTGGCTGACGGCACGCCCGAAGGCCGCTCGATCGTCGTGCTGGCTAAGGAGAAGTTCGGCTTGCGCGAACGCGATATCGTGGCGTTGGGCGCGACGTTTGTTCCATTTTCGGCGCAGACGCGCATGAGCGGCGTCAATCTCGGCGGCCGCGAAGTCCGCAAAGGGGCGTCCGACGCAATTCGCGATTATGTAACCACACGGGGCGGAAAATTTCCGGATGAAGTGGCGGCAGGGGTCGACAGCGTGGCGCGGCGCGGCAGTACGCCGCTGGTCGTTGCCGAAATGACCGGTGGAAACGCGCGCGTGCTGGGCGTCATCGAACTCAAAGACATCGTCAAAGGCGGCATCAAGGAGCGCTTTGCCGAGCTGCGCCGCATGGGCATAAAAACGATCATGATCACCGGCGACAACCGGTTGACGGCGGCAGCGATAGCGGCGGAAGCAGGGGTCGACGATTTTCTGGCGGAAGCGACACCCGAAGCAAAATTAAAGCTGATCCGCGAAACCCAGGGGCAGGGACGGTTGGTCGCGATGACGGGCGACGGCACCAACGATGCGCCCGCGCTGGCCCAGGCCGACGTGGCCGTCGCGATGAACACCGGCACTCAGGCGGCCAAGGAAGCCGGCAACATGGTCGATCTCGATTCGAATCCGACCAAGCTGATCGAGATCGTCGAAATCGGCAAGCAACTGCTGATCACACGCGGCTCGCTGACGACGTTCTCGATCGCGAACGACGTCGCCAAGTATTTCGCGATAATTCCCGCGGCGTTCGCGACCACGTATCCGCAGTTGAACGCGCTCAATGTCATGCATCTCGCGACGCCCAACAGCGCGATCCTGTCGGCGGTGATCTTCAACGCGCTGATCATCATCGCGTTGATTCCGCTCGCGTTGCGCGGCGTCAAATATCGTGCCGTGGGGGCCGCGGCGTTGTTGCGCGACAACCTGCTGATCTATGGCGTGGGCGGCGTGATTGCGCCGTTCGCCGGCATCAAGGCGATCGACATGCTGCTCGTCATTTTCGGCCTGGCTTGAAGCGTAACGCAGAACTCTTACTGGAGACAGACATGTTCAATCAATTCAGACCCGCGCTCGTCATGCTGATTTTGATGACGGTGCTTACCGGCGCCATCTACCCGGCCGTCGTGACCGGCATTGCTCAGGTAATCTTCCCGGCCCAGGCTAACGGCAGCCTGATCGAGCAAAACGGCAAGGCGGTCGGCTCCGCGCTCATCGGCCAGCCGTTCAGCGACCCCAAACATTTCTGGTCGCGTCCGTCGGCGACTTCCCCGTATCCGAACAACGCGAGCGCGTCGAGTGGGTCGAACCAGGGGCCGCTCAGCCCCGCGCTGATCGAAGCAGTCGAAGGCCGCGTCAAGGCGCTGCGTGAAGCCGATCCCGACAACAAAGCACCTGTACCCGTCGATCTCGTCACGGCTTCCGCCAGCGGTCTCGATCCGCATATCAGCCCGGCCGCCGCCGAATACCAGGCTGCACGCGTAGCGAAAGCGCGCGGTCTCGACGTTGCCAAGGTCATGACGCTGGCGGCGGATAACACCGAGGGACGGCAACTGGGCTTTCTCGGCGAGCCACGCGTCAACGTGCTGCGCCTCAACCTGGCGCTCGACGCTGCGGCGCCGAAATAAATATACGCGCTATTTATTTCTCGTCGTGGGATCTTTACCTCATTTTTATGGATACGGACTTACATTTATAGCCATGGCGGAAGCAATTCCGCGGCTGCAAAGGAGTCCGGCAATGAACACATTGAGATCGCACGAAGAATCTGATCCGATTTTATCGCCCCGTTCGGCAACAGATCCGTTATTTCACCAGTGCCCGGTTTGTGGAACGCTCCACGAAGTAAACGCGGTGCGCGCGCAGTTCGCTTACGGCCGGCAACTTTCATGTAGTCCGGACTGCGAAGCCGAGCGCCGGCGGCGAATTCGCGCAGCGTACCGGTGCGCGCCCAGCCTCGTGCGCAGCGAGGCGCTCGTCGAATTCTGCTCCGTTGCCGGTCCTGTGCGCGCCGCAGAAAAATCCGTCCCGCTCAAATTGATGATTTCGGAAGCTGCACATTCCGGCGCTTCGATGAAGCAGGCAGGGGCGCTGGAAGCAACGGCGCAGCAGCGGACGGTGATCGCAGAGTCAGGAATTCTCCCTCGCAGCGCGCTCATTCAGCAGCGCTCGCGGGCGAACGCAAAGCCGTCGTTTCAGCCATTGTCGAATCGAGCGACGTCCTGCAGGTGCGCAGGGCGATTTTTCAGGCTGGCGGTGAGTCCGTCGGCATCCTCAAAACCGCGCCGGTACCTCACAGTTCGAAAGTCCGTGTATTTATCGGCATGCGGCGCTGCGCGCTCGATTCGATCATGACCGCCATCATGCGCTCGGTCGTTGCGTGCGAATTCGGGCACGTAGCGCGGATGTGACGACTCTCCTTTGGCACAACGTGCGTCGCACAAGATGGACAATGCTTATTTGAATTTTCTGCTCGCGATGGCGGCGATCGTGGTGCCCCTCGCATTGGCTGGCCTGCTCGTCGCCCTCTTTATTGCGGTCGCAGCGTTGGCATTTACTGCAGTATCATGAAACCTGAATTAATCCGGTTCGGGTACGTAGCTCAGAAGCGGTCTTAGCGCCGTTATGCCGTCACAAGCCGTAGTTCGTTCAGGAAATAAGAAAGCATGACCGAACAACGTCCAGATCCCGACGCGCTGCTGGCCAAAGTCCAGCGTGAGGAAGCGAAGAGCCGTCGCGGGCGGCTCAAGGTTTTCTTCGGTGCGGCCGCCGGCGTCGGAAAAACGTATGCGATGCTATCCGAGGCGCGCGAAAAGCGCGCCGAGGGATGCGACGTGCTGGTCGGCGTCGTCGAGACTCACGGCCGCGCGGAAACGGTGGCAATGGCGGACGGCCTCGAAATCCTGCCGCCGCGCGCCGTCGAATATCGCGGTGCGCATATTCTCGAATTCGATCTCGACGGCGCGCTGAAACGCCGTCCAACGCTGATCCTCGTCGACGAACTCGCGCACACGAATGCCGAGGGCTCGCGCCATCCCAAACGCTGGAACGACGTCGAAGAATTGCTCGACAGCGGCATCGACGTTTACACGACGCTCAACGTCCAGCATCTCGAAAGCCTGAACGACATCGTCGGCGGCATCACCCAGATCCGCGTATGGGAAACGATACCGGACACCATATTCGAGCGCGCGGACGAGGTCGAACTCGTCGACCTGCCGCCGGACGACCTGCTCGAACGGCTGCGCGAAGGCAAGGTCTATATTCCGCAGCAGGCCGAACGCGCGATCCGCAATTTCTTCCGCAAGGGGAATCTGATCGCGCTGCGCGAGCTCGCGTTGAGGCGTACTGCGGAACGCGTCGACGCGCAGATGCGCGATTACCGCGACGACCAGGCAATACGCGACGTGTGGCGCGCGGGCGAACGCGTGCTGGTCTGCATCGGACCGAATCCGCTCGCGTCGCGCCTGATACGCGCAGGCAAACGGCTGGCAACTTCTCTGCACGCTGACTGGATCGTCGCCTACGTCGAAACGCCCCAGTTGCAGCGCCTGCCGCCGGCCAGGCGCGACCAGATTCTGGATTATCTGCGCCTTGGCGAGGAACTGGGCGCGGAGACAATCACGCTGTCGGGCCAGACGATGAGCAGCGCCATTCTCGAATATGCGCGCGGGAAAAACGTGACCAAGATAGTGGTCGGCAAGCCGACGCGCAGCGGGTGGAAGCGCTGGCTGCTCGGCAGCGTCGTCGACGAGATCGTCCGCGAAGCCCATGACTTTGATGTCTATCTGCTCGCGTGCGACAAGGAGACCGACGCCCCAAGCTTGCAGGACGTCTCGCTGCTGCTGCGCAGCCGCGCCTATCTGGGACTGAAGGAACGCGACGGCGAAAGCGGCAAAAAACGTTATCCCGGCTATCTATGGAGCATCGCCATCACCGCGCTGATCACCTCGCTGTCGGCGTTCGCATTCGGATTTCTCGAGCTGGTGAATCTCGCGATGCTATATCTGCTGGGCGTCATGTACGTAGCGACGCGCTTTGGCCGCGGGCCCTCCGTATTGTCGTCCGTGCTGTCGGTCGCGGCTTTCGATTACTTTTTCGTGCCCCCGCATTTATCGTTCGCGGTTTCTGATATTCAGTATCTCGTCACATTCGCAGTGATGCTGGCAGTCGGGCTGATCGTGAGCACACTGACGGTCAACCTACGGTCACAGGCCAAGGTTTCCCATCACCGAGAGCGCCGGGCCGGCGTGCTCTACACTTTTACGCGGGAACTCGGCAGCACGCAGACTGATGACGAAGTCGCGCGAGTCGCGGTCAAACACATTGGCCAGGAATTCGAGGGCCAAAGCGTGATATTGCTGCCGGATTATCAAGGGCGGATTCATTATCCGCGCTCGCAAAGCATCCAGCACTCCTTTCATGGCAGCGATCTCGGCGTCGCGCAATGGGTCTTCGATCACGGCAAGATCGCCGGCAAAGGCACCGACACGCTGCCCGGCACCGAGGGCGTTTATTTTCCGATGCCGGGCGCGGCCGGAACGGTCGGCGTGCTCGCGCTCTTGCCGATCAATTTGCGCCGCGTGTTTTTGCCCGAACAAAAGCGCCTGATCGACACATTCATCACTCAAATCGTGCAGGCGATGGAGCGCATCAGGCTTACGCGTGACGCGCAGGCCGCGACCGTGAAGGCGGAAACCGAGAGCCTGCGCAATTCGCTGTTAAGCGCGATCTCGCATGATTTTCGCACGCCGCTCGCGTCGATCGTCGGCGCGTCGAGCAGTCTGATTGAAGATTCGGCCCGGCTTTCCGATGCGGCCCGGCTCGATCTCGGCAGAACGATTTACGAGGAGGCGCAGCGCATGACGAAGCTCGCCAACAATCTGCTCGACATGGCGCGTCTTGAAGCGGGCAATGTGAAGCTCAACCGGCAATGGTGTCCGCTCGAAGAAATCGTTGGCGGCGTGCTAACCCGTCTGCATGCGCGATTAGCGCGCAACCCGGTGTCGATCAAGCTGCCGCCCGGACTGCCGCTCGTGCAGGTCGATCCGGTGTTGATCGAGCAGGCGTTCGAGAACCTCATCGAGAATGCGGTCAAGTACACGCCGCCGGGCACCGAAATCGAAATCGGCGCCAAGGCGGACGCGATCGCAATGACCATGTGGGTCGCCGACCGCGGGGAAGGTCTCCCGGCCGGTAAGGAAGACATGCTGTTCGAAAAATTCTATCGCGGAGCTAAGGAAGGTGCGCAAAGCGGGGTTGGGCTCGGTTTGACGATCTGCCGCGCGATCATCGACGCACACGGCGGCACGATACACGCGGAAAATCGCGACGGTGGCGGCGCGGTATTTCGTTTTACTGTTCCCTTCACCGGCGAGCCGCCGCAAATCGCTTCCGAAGAAGAGCAACTCGCGGCATCGTCATGAGCCAGCCGCGTCCGGTCATCGTCGTCATCGAGGACGATCCGCAGATCAGGCGCTTTCTGCGCACGGGCCTCGAAGCGCATGGATTTGAAATTCACGAAGCTGAAACCGGTAAGCTGGGCCTGATACTCGCCGCGACGCGAAAGCCCGATCTCATCATTCTCGATCTCGGCCTGCCCGATGTCGACGGACTCGAGGTCGTCAAAAAGCTGCGCGAATGGACTTCGCGCCCCGTCATCATCCTGTCGGCACGCAACATGGAGACGGACAAGGTTTCGGCGCTGGATACCGGCGCGGACGATTATCTGACCAAGCCTTTCGGCATGGATGAATTACTGGCGCGTATCCGGGTCGCGCTACGGCACGCGGGTAAACCGGCGCGCGACGGCGCGGGCGACGTTTTCGCTACCGGCAATTTCAAAGTGGATATCGGTCAGCGCCGCGTTTATCGCGACGGCGAAGAAGTGCATCTGACGCCCATCGAATTCCGTTTGCTTGCGACGCTCGTCAAGCACGCGGGAAAGGTGCTCACGCATCGCCAGCTGCTGCTCGACGTGTGGGGGCCGGCCTACGTCGAGCATAACCACTACCTGCGCATTTACATGGGGTGCCTGCGGCACAAGCTCGAAGCGGAGCCCGCGCGACCCAAACTGCTGTTAACCGAAGCGGGGACTGGTTACCGACTTGCGGTTGACGATGTGTAAAGCACAGACGTCCCGGGCTTGCGTGGATTCCGGTGAAGGCCGTCGGGCATTGCGGTGATAAATAAAGGCGCCGGAATTCTCAGTTTACGAAAAACGCCGAGGGCAGCGCTTCGACGACGTAACGGCGGTTCAGCAGCTGGCTTTGGGCAAGATCCATCGCGACGGGATTGTTCGCGTCGGTAATCGTGCGGCCATGCTCGAGCAGCCGCTGGTCGAGCGCAATCGGCTTGCGCAGCATGGCGGTGATCGTCGGCAGGTGGCGCGCTGGGACGTGGCTTAGATCGTCACCGGCGGGGCTGGGCAGCGCACTGGCGGCGGCGACGACGAAGCTGTTGATATGCGCGGCAATCCCGTAATCCGGACGGTACAGCGTGACGTACGGCAGTTCGCTTTTCAGCGTCGTGAGGAAATGCGCGTATGCGCGCGGACGATCGGTGTCGGCAAAGGTATTGAATACCGCGATGCCGTTGCGGCCAAGGCAGCCTTTGAGATCGTGGAAAAAGTCTCGCGTGACGAGGTAATCCGGGACGCCGTCGCCGTGAAAAAGGTCGACGACAACGACGTCGAATCCGCTGTTGCACGACCGCAGGTAAGTCCTGGCATCCGCCTGCACCGCTTTTACTTTTTTCGGATCGAAGTCGAATACTTCGGTCGCGGCGAGAAACGAGGCAGAATCGATGTCCACCGTAGTCACATCGAGGCCGCGGCCGGCGAGGCGCATCGGCGCCATGCCTGCGCCGATGCCGAGCACGAGCACTTTTTTTACGTCCGGGCGATATGAGAACGTCAACGCCTCGAGCGCATAGGTATACAGCGACAGCGATTGGTTCCTGGAACCGGAGATGTTCTGCACAAGGCCGTCCTGAAAATACATGCGGGTGAACGGTTCGCTGTCGCGCGGCCCGCTGCGCAGCACTTTCACGGTGCCGAATGAGGAGCGATATACCGCTTCGATCCGCCATAAAGCGCCGCCATAAGCGGCCGGCCATAAGCGGTCGGTATATAAGTGCGAGCCCGCGAGGAGGCCGACCGACGCCACCAATGCGACGATCGCGGTGATCATCAGGCGTTTACGCTGCGCGATTCGAATCGGCGAGGCAAATAAGAGCAGAAGCGGCAGTGCCGCGAGCACTGCCGCAATGACCAGCGATGCGGCGAAGTTGCTCATGTATTGGATCAGACCGAACGCGGTGACGATGACGCCGGCGACCGAGCCCAGGGTGCTGATAAAAAATACGCGGCCGGCGCCGGCATCGGCGAGTTCGCCGCGCGCGGCCGACTGCCGCAGGAAAATTGCAACCAGCAGCGGATTCATCGCGGAGGTTACGTAGAGCGGCACCAGCAGGAATATGACGCAGGCGATAAACGCGCCGACAATGAGGTCGAATTGCGCAAGCCGATAAAACAGGTAGGGATAGGCAAGGCAGGCCACGACGATGGCAAGCGCGGCAATGGCGGGCATACGCGCAAACAGGTAAGCCAGCTTTTCCGGCGGTGGCGGATGATGGGGATTGCCCGCAGCCAGCACGCCGCCCCGCCAGTAGCCGGCCGCGAGCGAGACGAGCGTAATCGACAGGATGCCGCTCCAGATGTACAGGCTGACGCCGAAGTACGGCGTGAGGATGCGCGACGCCAACAACTCGAGCGCGAGGATGGCGGCACCGGTAATGAATATGATGGAGTTCAGCATGATGGCTATACGGTCGAGGTATAATGACGGCGCGTTCAAGCGGTCATGAACGCCGTCGCGGATCGCTAGGGTGGTGCGCGAAATCTACCAGAGTTCAACCACCTGCGCGAGTTTGCATCGCGCGTCGGTCGCGCATTTAAAGCGGGGGACGAAATGGGAAATTGGATAAGAATGTGGCTGCGCGCGGTCGGTGCGTTTGCGTTACTGGTCAATCACGGTTTCGCGGCGGAGCCAAGCGTGCCTTATGTGCCGACGCCGCAGGCGGTTGTCGACCGCATGCTTCAGATGGCGAAAATCACGCCGCAGGACTATGTCATCGACCTGGGCTCGGGCGATGGCCGCATTGTCGTAACCGCCGCGAAAAAATACGGCGCGCGCGGTTTCGGTGTCGATTTAAATCCCGTGCGCATCAAGGAGAGCGTTGACAATGCCGCGAAAGCCGGCGTCAGCGATCGCGCCGCGTTTTATCAGCGCAACTTGTTCGACACCGATTTTTCCGAAGCAACGGTGATCACCATGTATCTGCTGCCGCGCGTCAATCTCGATTTGCGGCCGAAGCTCCTCGCATTGAAACCCGGTACTCGCGTGGTGTCGCACGATTTCTCGATGGACGATTGGCGCGCGGACGAGTCGGTGAGTCTCGACGTGGATGATAAATACGGCGCCGGCGGCGGTTCGGGCACGAGCACGATTTATTTTTGGGTGGTCCCTGCGCGAGTCGCGGGTCCGTGGCGATGGCAGGCGAAGGTGGCGGGCAAGCCGCAAACCTACGA
>JAQGMI010000003.1 GCA_028292435.1 Betaproteobacteria bacterium | reverse complement strand
GGCGCGCGCGCGGTCGCTGCGCCGGCGCCGGCCGCTGCACGTTCAGCTTTGCGGTCAGCGCCGCAAATCGCGGGTCGCTTTCCCATTGCTCGAGTGCCAGCGGCAGTTTGCGCCGCCAGTTCGGATGCTGCTCGACGGTGCCCGGGAGGTTGACCTGGTCGACAACGTCCATCGCATCTTCGAGCTGCGCGATCATGAGCATCGTCGGGCTGCGCGCCAGATATTCGTGCAGCGCCTGCGCGAACCCGCTCGTCGGCGCGGGCAGTGAGGCGGGATCGACGGTCACGTTCGGCGGCAGCAGGTGTTCGCGCGCGAGTGCCTTCAAGAGCCCGGCGCGCTCGAGCACGCGCGCTGCAATCTGCGTTTCATGCGCGGCCTCATTCGGAAACTGTTTAAAGGTCTCGCGCATTTCAATGTCGCGCCCGCGCCAGTAGCCGGCGATCGTCGGCAGGTCATGCGTGGTGATCGCGGCCAGCGCCTGACGCGGATAGGTGGCTGGCGCGTTGAATTCCCCGGCACTGTCGTGCTCGAAGATCAGCAGGCGATACGACAGTACGCCGGCGGCGTCGAGCCCGCTGCGCACTGCGTCGGGCACCGTCCCCAGGTCTTCGCCGATCACCATGCAGCGATGACGATGGCTCTCAAGCGCGAGGATGCCGAGCGCTGCGTCGAACGGGTAACGCACGTAACCGCCGTCGCGCGCGCTCATGCCGGCCGGCACCCAGTACAGCCGCGCGAGTCCCATCACGTGATCGATGCGCAACGCGCCGGCGTGCGTCATATTGGCGCGCACGGTGGCGATCATCGACGCATAACCTGAGGCGACGACTTCATCCGGCAGCGGCGGCGGCAAGCCCCAGTTCTGGCCGCTCATATTGAATTCATCCGGCGGCGCGCCGACGGCCGCAGCACTCGCATACAAAATCTGATTGCTCCACGCGGACGCGCCGCCCGGATCGACGGATACGGCGAGATCGGTATAGAGACCGATCGCGAGACCCGCGTCGAAACACCGTTCCTCGACTGCCGCGAGCTGCAATTCGGCCTGCCATTGCAGGTACTCGAAAAATTCGACGCGCGCCGCGTGCCTGCGCGCAAAATCCGCGACCGCCGGACCCGCGGGGTCGCGCAACTCGGCAGGCCAGTGCTGCCATCCCCACGGCCGCGCTTCGCCGCCGGCGAACGATTCCTGTATCGCCTCAAACAACGCGTAGCGGCGCAGCGCTTCGCCGCGCTGCGCGCAGAACGCGCGAAATTCACTCGCCCGCCCACTGTCGTATGCAAGATGGCGCGCGCGGAAATGCGCGTACAACATTTCGAGCAGGGTCCGTTTTGCCGCGGTGACGCCCGGGTAGTCGACGAGTTCCTCCGCGCGCAGGCGCTTTAATTCGACCAGCATCTGCGGCGCGCCCGCCGCCTCGCGCGCGGCTTCGGATTCGGCAAAATCGGCAATTGCCTCGATGTCGAGATAGAGCACGTTCAGGAAGAGCCGGCTTGACGGACTGTAGGGACTCGCGTGGTTGGGCTCGTGCATGAACTGCGCGTGCAGCGGATTGACGCCAATCAGCGCCGCGCCCTGCGCGCCCCATTGCGCGACCGCCAATGCGAGATCGGTGTAATCGCCGATGCCCCAGTTGCGCACCGTGCGCAGCGAATACAACTGCAAAGCGCCGCCCCATACCCGTCCGCCGTTGGCGACGGACTCAGGCAGGTAACAACGGTCGGGCGCCGCGATCAAAACCGTTTCCGCCAGCGGCTCGATGCCCTCGGCAATCTCCAGGCGGTGATAGCCGGGCGTCAGCGCTACGGCGAGCGGCAGCATCGCGGCACGATGCGCATCTGCTTCGTCACCGGCGCTTTCCAGCGTGCGCAGCCCGCGCGGATGGAAGCTGCCGGTGAAGACGCCGCCGCCCTCTTCGGTAATGCGCCAGGCGAGCATGCGATCTTCAAACGCCGCCGGCAACTGGATGCGAACGCCGTCGGCGAGCGCGGAGATGCGCACGACCACGGCCGGCGGCAGCATCCGCGCCCAGCGCGCCTGCTCGTGCCGTTGGATCGCGGCTTCGACTTTTACTGAATCGCCCGCATCGATGTGCATCGCCGCGAGCACCGCACGCAGCGTCGCGTCCGATTGCTCGTGGTGCTTGTCCCACACATCGCGATATTCCGATTCAATGCCGTGGCGATGCGCGAGTTCGACCAGCCGCGCCTCAGCCATGCGTTCGTTCCCCTCGCTCTACAGCCCACACGCCGCCCCATCCCGGTACCACGTCGGGCGTCGCGCCTTCGCTCGCGAAAACGATATCGCCGGCGAGCGCCGGTGACCGCCACGGCTCGTCCGAGAAATTGGCGCGCAGATGCAAGCTCGCGCCGTCGCGGCAACGCCAGTCGACCGCGAGCCGGCCGCCGTCGACCGCAAACGTCGCTTTAACCGGGCCGTCAAGATGCGGCACGATGCGCTTGCGTCGGATTTCGAGCAGGTCGCTATAGAGCGTGTGCCATTCGGCGCAAGCGGGCGCGGCCACTTCATCCCAATTCAATTTCGACTTCTCGAAAGTCGAATCGGCATTCGGGTCCGGGATTTCGAGCTGAGCGGCCGGGTCGGCAAAGCGCTCGAACGCCGCGAACTCGCGACGCCTGCCTTCGCGCACCGCGTCGGCGAGTTCAGGCCCGAAATCGCAAAAGAAAAGGAACGGCGAAGACGCGGAAAATTCTTCGCCCATGAAGAGCATCGGCACGTGCGGCGAGAGCAATAGGCAGATCACGCCCAGCCGCAGCGCCGGCGGTTGTGCGATGTGGCCGATGCGGTCGCCGAGCGCGCGGTTGCCGGCCTGATCGTGGCTTTGCGTGAACGATACGAATGCGCCCGACGGCAGATGCGCGGATGGTTCGCCGCGCAATTCGCCGCCGCGAAACGGCGACGGATCGCCTTGAAACGCGAATCCTTCAGCGAGCGTGCGGCCGAGCAGCCACACCGGGCGCCCGGCAAAATCCGAGTAGTAGCCGTCGCGTTCGCCGGTGGTGGCGACATGCAGTGCGTGATGAAAATCATCGTTCCATTGCGCGTTCGCGATCAGCGCCCGCCCGCCGTTCAGTCGCCGCAGATACTTCGCTTGATTGCGGTCGTTCTCGAAGATGAGGTGAACGTGACGCGCGGCACCCGGCCCGCTGCGCACGCGGCGCGCGAGTTCGGTCATGAAATCGGGCTCGCTCGCATCGATGATGGCGTGCACCGCATCGAGGCGCAAGCCGTCGAAATTAAATTCGTCGAGCCAGTAGAGCGCGTTGTGGATGAAGAATTCGCGCACGGTGCGCGAGTGCTTGCCGCCAAAATTGATCGCCGCGCCCCACGGCGTATGCAGCGACTCATCGAAAAACTGCGGCGCGTACGCCGCCAGGTAATTGCCTTCGGGCCCGAAATGGTTGTAAACCACGTCCATGATCATCATGAGGCCGCGCGCATGCGCTGCGACCACCAGGCTTTTCAGGTCGTCGGGCGTGCCGTAACTCGCATCGGGCGCGAACGGCAGCACGCCGTCGTAACCCCAGTTGCGTTTGCCCGGAAAATCGCTGACCGGCATCAGCTCGATGGCAGTAACGCCGAGCCGTACGAGGTAATCGAGCCGTTCGATCACTGCATTGAACGTTCCCGCCGGCGTGAAGGTGCCGACGTGCAGTTCGTAAATCACGGCCTCTTCCCACGGGCGTCCGCGCCATTCGTCCGCCGGCCATTCGAACCTGCAGGGGTCGACAAGCGCACTCGGTCCGTGCACGTCCTGCGGATTCGAGCGCGACGCCGGGTCCGGCACGCTGATGCGGTCGTCGATGCGATAACGGTAATGCGCCGCTTCGACGATGTTAGAGACGGTTGCCGAATACCAGCCGTCGTTTTCCGCAGTGAGCGGCTGCACATGGCGGCCGCGCGCATGCGACAACTCGAGTGCGACCTGCGATGCGCTGGGCGCCCATAAGCGGAAGCGGCCGACGCCACCATTGACCTCGGCGCCGAACGGCATTGAATGTCGGCGTTTCATGAATTTGCCCTGGCCTGGATCATCAGCACGAGCGAGCGGCCCTGCAGCGGGTACTCAACCCCGGCGGACGTTTTGGTCGCGGCCGGCGCGCCGTTTTCCAGCGCCGTATCGAACTGCACCTCCCATGCGGTGATGCCGCCGGTCGCCGGCAGCGTGAACGGAATCTCGTCGTGATGCGCGTTGAATAAGAGCAGAAAGCTGGCGTCGTGCACGGGACGCGCCATGCGGTCGTTCTGCGCGAGCGCATCGCCCGCGAGGTAAACGCCGAGACAGCGCGCGAAATCCTTCGCCCATTCTTCAGGCGTCATTTCGACGCCGTCGGGTTTCAGCCAGATGATGTCCTTGGTGGCGCTACCGCCTGCAGGCTCGCCCAGGAAGAAATTGCGCCGCCGGAAAATCGGGTGCGCGTGCCGCAGCGCGATCATGCGTGTGGTGAACTCGAACAGACTGCGGCGCGAGTCGTCATCCGTCCAGTCTAACCACGAGATGTCGTTGTCCTGGCAATACGCATTGTTGTTGCCAAGCTGGGTGCGCCCCACTTCGTCGCCCGCCTGCAGCATCGGCACGCCTTGCGACAGCAGCAGGGTCGCGAGCAGGTTGCGCTTCTGCTTTTCGCGCAGCGCGTTGATCGCGGGCTCGGGCGTATCGCCTTCGGCGCCGCAGTTCCACGACAGATTGTTGTTGTTGCCGTCGCGGTTTTCTTCGCCGTTCGCTTCGTTGTGCTTGTCGTTATACGAAACCAGATCGTTGAGCGTGAAGCCATCGTGCGCGGTCACGAAGTTGACGGTCGCAGTCGGG
The DNA here is from genome assembly GCA_028292435.1 of Betaproteobacteria bacterium. Classification (GTDB taxonomy): domain Bacteria; phylum Pseudomonadota; class Gammaproteobacteria; order Burkholderiales; family SG8-41; genus PALSA-1004. The sequence continues at coordinate 24,147 of JAQGMI010000003.1, read as the reverse complement.
CCGCGGCCGTTCCCTGCATAGATATCGCTCGAACCGGTGAGCCGGCGCGCGAAGTCGCCGATGAGGCCGCCGTCGCCTTTCCAGTACGCGCGCATGACATCGCGATACTGGTCGTTCCACTCACGCCAGCCGACCGGAAAATTGCCGACCTGGTAGCCGCCGTTGCCGAGATCCCACGGTTCGGCAATCAGCTTGACCTGCGACAGCACCGGATCCTGGCGCAGCACGTCGAGAAACGAGCCCGACGGATCGTAGCCCTGCGCCTCGCGGCCGAGCGCGGTGGCGAGATCGAAGCGAAAACCGTCGACGTGCATTTCCTGCACCCAGTAACGCAGCGAATCCATCACGAGCTGGAGCACGCGCGGATTGAGCAGGTTCAGCATGTTGCCGCAGCCGGTGTAATCGACATAGTAGCGCGGATCCTCGGGGTTCAGCCGGTAATAGGTGGCGTTGTCGATGCCGCGAAACGACAGCGTCGGCCCGCGTTCGTTGCCTTCGGCGGTGTGGTTGTAGACGACGTCGAGAATGACCTCGAGACCGGCCTGGTGCAGTGCCTTGACCATGGTCTTGAATTCGCCGGCGCCATCGGTCGCGCAGTAGCGCTGCTCGGGCGCGAAAAATCCGATCGAGTTGTAGCCCCAATAGTTTTTGAGCCCGCGTTCGATCAGCGTCCGGTCGTCGACGAACGCGTGAATCGGCAGGAGTTCGATCGACGTCACGCCCAGCATTTTCAAATGCTCGATGACCGGCGGACATGACAAGCCGGCGAACGAGCCGCGCAGCGCCGGCGGCACATGCGGGTGCAGTTTCGTGTAACCGCGCACATGCATTTCGTAGATGACGGTATCGCGCCACGGAATCAGCGGCCGCCGGTCGTCGCCCCAGCTGAACGCGCTGTCGATCACGCGGCACTTGGGCATGCCGCGCGCGCTTTCGCGCCGGTCGAACGAAAGATCGTCGCGCCGGTGGCCGATCAGGTATCCGTAGTGCGCGTCGCTCCAGCGCATCGCGCCGGTGATCTCACGTGCGTACGGATCGAGCAAGAGCTTGTGCGAATTAAAGCGATGGCCGCGCTCGGGCTGGTACGGGCCGTGCACGCGATAGCCGTACAACAGGCCCGGGCGCGCTTCAGGCAGATAGCAATGCCAAACCTGCTCGGTACGTTCTTTTAATTCAATGCGCTGTATTTCGCGCCGGCCGGTGTCGTCGAAGAGGCAAAGGTGCACGCGTTCGGCGTGCTCGGAGAACAACGCGAAGTTGACGCCGCGCCCATCCCAGGTTGCGCCTTGCGGATACGGCCCGCCGGGCCATACCGCGCCGACCGGCTGGCTTGAGATTTTGCTCATGAGTGGAGAGAAAGCGGGAATGCGCGCGTCACCATGACGGCGCCGAGTTCGCTAGGATGCCAAAGCGGCGCGGACGCAACCGTCGGCGCGCCTCGCATTTTGAGGTCGGACGATGCCGCGCCCGGCGCAGCGCTCACAATTCGCCATCTTTTTTGGCGCGCGGCCACCAGTGCTCGAGCATGCTTGCCGCCCACTCGCGCCCGCCGAGCCCGAACGCGAGCGCGATGGCGAGCACGATGCCGGTCAATATGATCAGGAAGGTTTCGCGCACCAGGTCGCCGCCGATGTTGGTGAGATCGAGCGCGATCAGCACGACGAAAGTCATCACCGCGTACTGCGCGAGCTTGGCGAGGAACTCCGCATCGCGCACGCCGCTCTCGCGGCAGTGGCTTAACACCGCCTGATCGACGAAGCGCGCGAAGTACGCGCCAAGCGTCAGGATCAGGAGCGCGAACATGAGCTTGGGCACGAACAGCATCAGCCGGCCCAGGAGATCGGTCGCGTAGGCCAAGCCCAGCGTATTGAACGCGACGATCAGCGACGCCAGCACCACGAGACAAAACGTCAGAAAACCGAACACCGACGTGATGTCGCTGCGGGTGCCGCCCTGCTGCAGAAATTCGTCCATGCCGGAGCGGCTGGTCAGCACGTTGAAATTAATCGCCCGCAAGCCGCGTTCGACCGCAAAGCGCACCGCCTTGGCGACGAACCAGCCGACGACCACCATCAGCAGCGCCAGCGCCAGCCGCGGGAGGTAAGCGATAACCTCGCCTAAGTACGCGCGCGCCGGCTCGAGAAACGTGTAAATGTTTTCCATAAATGTTCTCCAGTAGCGCGCTAACCCGCGTCGAGCAATTCGAGAATGCCGTGCAACGGAATGGCGATCCAGTCCGGCCGGTTGCTAAGCTCGTAGCGCAATTCGTATAGCGCTTTTTCAAGCTCGAACAACCCGAGCAGACCGCTGCCGGGCGCAAGCGTCGACTCGTATAAGCGCGTGCCCGCCGTTGCGCTGTAAGCTTTCACGAACGCCTGCCTGGCTTCGTTCTCCCACTTCTGCATGAGCGCGGCCAACGGATCGTTATCCGCAATGCCTTGCGCGCGCAACGCGCTCCAGCGCGCATAGTTGAATGAGCGCAACATGCCCGCGACGTCGCGCATCGGCGGCTGCTTGCTGCGCCGTTCATCGAAGGTGCGGCCGGGTTCGCCTTCAAAATCGATCAGCATGAAATCGTTTTTCGTCAGCAGCGCCTGGCCCAGATGAAAGTCGCCGTGAAACCGCGTCTTGAGTCCGCCCGCGCCGGCGCCGGCAAATGAAGCAATGCGGTCGAGCAGGCGCTGGCGCGCCGCGAGCAGCGTTTGCGCATCCTGGCGTGCCGGCTCCGGAATTTGCGCGAGCCCGGCTTCGAGCAATTGCAAAGTCGAGCGCAGATCGGTCTCGACTCGCGCGCGACAGGCATCGATGTCGGCCTGCGTCAGCGGCTCCGGTGCGAAAGCCGGCTCGTGGCCGGACTGCGCGAACGCGAGATGCAATTCGGCGGTGCGCGTGGCGAGAATTCGAACGAGCGCGATGTACGCGCCGTGCACGTCGGGCAGCTCGGCAGCCGTGCCTAAGCGCCGCTCTTCGAGATAACGGCCGAGATAATCGAGCGTATACGCCCACGCGTCGCCCTGGTTCGATACATAGCCCTGCAGCAGCGCGAGCGTCATGACGACGCCTTCCGCGTTGGTGTATTCGAGCGTGCCGGCGAGCGGCACGCAGTTCGGATACTGCGCGACTTCGGTGAGGAAACGGCCGACTTCGAATTCCGGATTGACGCCATGCTGCAGGCGCCGATAGCCCTTCAACAGCACCCGCTCGCCGAGCGCCACCAGCGTGTTGCTGCTCTGCGCCTGCTGACGGCTGACCGGCAGCGACTGCACGTCGTCGCCGGCGATTGCCGCGAAGCGGGCGGCCGGCCGAAAATTCAGCCTGCCGTGCGGCGTCGAAATTTCCTTGCCCGCGCCAATGGCCTCGACGAGCGCGCGGCAAAAATACTCATCGGCAAATGCATCGCCGACGATGCCGATGTTGGCCTGCTGCCGAACCTTGACGAGCGCGGCGGCGGTCAACGCGCGCACGCGGTCTTCCTCGCGCTCTTCCCACGCCAGCGCGAGCGGCAGGAAGTACGCGGGATTGCCGGGCGGCCCGTCGAGCTCAAGCATCTGGATCAGCCACTCGTGCCGGCCCTGCTGCCACAACACGCCGTCGGCGATACGCGCGCGCTTGATAGCAACGCCCTTGCCCGCGTACCAGCGCTGCAACTCGATGTAGCGCGGCAAAACGTCGCTCTCGTACTGCGCACGGGTTTTTTCCGCCATGCCGATGCGCCAGGGCACGACGCGATCGCGAAACAGGCTGTTCCAGCCGTCGAACAACACCAGCATCGGCAGGTCTTCGATTGCCACACGGTCCTCGTGCCAGTGCGGCACGTCGACGTCGGTCGCCAGCCGGAACCAGTAAAAGCCGTGCGCGGCAATCGTCAGCATGTACGGCAGATCGCCGATCGGCGGAAACGCGGTGCGCCCGAGCAGCTCGACCGGGACGCGGCCTTTGTATGCGCTCAAGTCGAGTTCGACCGCCTGCGCGCCGCGCGACAGGTTCGCCGTGCACAGGATCACTTCGCCATCGAGCTCGCGCACGTAAGCAAGAATTTTTTTGTTGCCGGGTTTTAGAAAAGCAAGCCGTCCGCGCCCGAACGCGCGGCTGCCGCGCCGCACCAGCAGCATGCGCTTCATCCAGTTCAGCAGCGACGACGGATCGCGCGTCTGCGCTTCGACGTTGACCGATTCATAGCCGTAAATCGCATCCATGATCGGCGGCAGGTAGAGGCGCTGCGGATCGGCGCGCGAAAATCCGGCGTTGCGGTCCGGGCTCCATTGCATCGGCGTGCGCACGCCGTTGCGATCGCCGAGGTAAAAGTTGTCGCCCATGCCGATTTCGTCGCCGTAATAAATAATCGGCGAGCCCGGCATCGACAGGAGCAGGCTGTTCATCAGCTTGATGCGGTCGGGATCGTTCTCCATCAGCGGGGCGAGGCGGCGGCGAATGCCGAGGTTGATGCGCGCGCGTGGATCGGCCGCGTACATCTGGTACATGTAGTCGCGTTCCTTGTTCGTCACCATTTCGAGCGTGAGCTCGTCGTGGTTACGCAGGAAGATTGCCCACTGGCAGTTATCCGGTATCTCGGGCGTCTGGTGCATGATCTCGACCACCGGATAGCGGTCTTCGAGCGCGATAGCCATGTAAATGCGCGGCATCAGCGGGAAGTGGTACGCCATATGGCACTCGTCGCCGTCGCCGAAATACTGGCGCACGTCCTCGGGCCACTGGTTGGCTTCGGCGAGCAGCGCGCGCCCTTCGTAATGACGGTCGAGTGCGGCGCGGATCTGGCGAATCACTTCGTGCGTCTCGGGCAGGTTCTCGTTGTTGGTGCCGTCGCGCTCGACCAGGTACGGAATCGCGTCGAGACGAAACCCGTCGACGCCGAGATCGAGCCAGAAACGCATCGTGCGGAACACCGCCTTCAGCACGAGCGGATTGTCGAAATTCAGATCCGGCTGATGGCTGAAGAAGCGGTGCCAGTAATGCGCCTGCGCCACGTTGTCCCAGGCCCAGTTGGAAGTTTCGGTGTCGGTGAAAATGATGCGCGTGCCCGAATACTTGTTGGGGTCGTCGGTCCACACGTAGAAATCGCGTTTCGACGAACCGGCGGGCGCGCGGCGCGCGGCCTGAAACCACGGATGCTGGTCGGACGTGTGGTTGATGATGAGTTCGGTAATGATCTTGAGGCCGCGCTTATGCGCCTCGCGCACGAACTGGCGGAAGTCATGGCGCGTGCCGTACAGCGGATAGACGTTGTGATAGTCCGAAACGTCGTAGCCGTCGTCACGCATCGGCGACGGGTAGAACGGCAGCAGCCAGATCGTGTCGACGCCCAGATCGCGGATGTAATCAAGCTTGTCGGTAAGTCCCCGAAAATCGCCGGTGCCGTCATTGTTCGAATCGAAGAACGCTTTCACGTGCAGCTGGTAAATGACGGCGTCCTTGAACCACAGCGGATCGTGAGCGGACGGCACCGGCGCGGTCGTCGTGACGACGTCGGCTTCGCGCGCTTCCATGTCCATGCTCAAAGCCTCCCTGCGTTGAGCGCCGGCGCCGGCGGTGCGGCGGCGGCCAGGCGAAGTACGTGGGCGGGCGCGGCGGCCGGATCGAGGCGCACGAAATTGCGCGCGCCCTGCCAGCGATAGCGCCGGTCGTCGAGCAGATCGTGCGCTTCGTACGCGGTATCGCCCGCCAGGCCAAGCGCCGCCAGGTCGAGCGTGATCCACCCGCTTTGCGCCCAGCGCACGTCGAGGTTGGCGACGACGAGTATCGTATTGCCGGCGGCCGTCTTCGAATAACAGATGAGCTGATCGTTATCAACCGGGTGAAAATGCAGCGTCCAGTCCGAATGCAGCGCGGGATTGCCGCGGCGGATCGCGTTCACGCGCGCGATAAAGCCGGCAAGGCTGTCGGGCCGTTCGAGGTTCCAGTGGCGCAACTCGTACTTTTCGGCATACAGATATTCTTCGCTGACATTGTCGCGCGGCGCGTTTTCCATGAGTTCGAACGCGGCGCCGTAGATACCGTAATTCGCAGCCAGCGTCGCCGCCAACAGGAGGCGCAGCGCGAACGCCGGCGGCCCGGCATTGCGCAAGGACGCCGGCAGAATGTCGGGCGTATTCGGCCAGCAGTTCGGCCGGAAATATTCGCGCGACGGCGATTGCGACAGCTCGGTGAAGTATTCGATCAGCTCGGTCTTCGTATTGCGCCACGTGAAGTACGTATACGACTGGCTGAAACCAACTTTCGCCAAACGATGCATGATCCGCGGCCGCGTGAACGCTTCCGACAGGAAAATCACTTCCGGATGCGCGCGCTTGATCTCCGCGATCACCCATTCCCAGAATCGAAACGGCTTGGTATGCGGGTTGTCGACGCGAAACACGCGCACGCCCTGCTCGATCCAGAACACGAACACGCGGCGCAGCTCCTCCCATAACGCCGGCCAGTCGTCGCTCTGGAAATTAAGCGGATAGATGTCCTGATATTTTTTGGGCGGGTTTTCCGCGTACTGCACGGTGCCGTCGGGCCGCCAGGTAAACCATTCGGGATGCGCTTTCACGTACGGATGGTCGGGCGCGGCCTGGAATGCAATATCGAGCGCAATCGAGATGTGATATTCGCGTGCCGCCTCGACGAGCCGGCGAAAATCTTCGAGCGTGCCGAGTTCGGCGTGAATCGACGTATGTCCGCCGTCCGATGAGCCGATCGCCCACGGGCTGCCTACGTCATCAGACTCGGCACTGACGGCATTGTTGCGGCCTTTGCGCCGCTCGCGCCCGATCGGATGAATCGGCGGCACGTAGAGGATGTCAAAGCCCATGCCCGCGACGTACGGCAGCCGCTTGATCACATCGTCAAAAGTGCCGTGCCTGCCGGGCTCGTCGGCGGCCGAGCGTGGAAACAATTCGTACCACGCGCTGCACCGCGCGAGTTCGGGTTCGACGATGACGCGCAGGTCGAGCGACGTGCGCGCGCCGCCCGACCGTTCGGCATAGCGCGTTGCCAGGTCCATCAGGTCGTCATCGAGCCCGGTCTCTTGCAATTGCTCGAGCGGGCTTTCGCGCAGCGCCTTCGCCCACGCTTCGAGACGGCCGCGTGCTTCATCTTCGGTCGCGCGCTGCGCCGCCGCGGCAACGAGTTCGGCGCCCGTCTGCGCCGCGAGCGCAATGTCTTCGGCATCCTCACGCCGCGCGAATTCATGCTGCCACGACAGCAGGGGATCGATCCACGCCATCACGCCGTAATGCCACGCCCCGAGCCGGTCGACGGAAAACTGCGCGCCCCAGCGATCGTTGCCCAATGCCGCCATGCGCGTTTCCGCCCACGACGTTTCGTTTTCATGGCGGTACTGCAGCATGCACACGATCACGTCATGACCGTCGGCAAAGCAATCGGCCTCGACGCTGATCGTGTCACCGCTCACGCGCTTGATCGGAAAACGCCCGGCATCGACGATCGGCGTGACGTTCTCGATCGCGAGCCGCGTGTCGATGCCGAGCGCTTTGAGCGAGCGTCTGGTCGCTTTGCGCGGCGCCCTCACGCGGCCGCCGCCTCGGGTCTGAAGATGAGCATCGCGAGCGGCGGCAAAGTCAGCGCCAGCGAATACGGCCGGCCGTGCGCCGCCTGGCCCGCCGCTTCGACGCCGCCCATGTTGCCGACGCCGCTGCCGCCGTAAATCGTCGCGTCGCTGTTCAGCAGTTCGCGCCAGCGTCCGCCGCTGGGGACGCCGACGCGGTAGGTCTCGCGCACCACCGGTGTAAAGTTGGCGACGACCAACACCGTCTCGCCGCGCTCCGACACGCGCAGGAAACACAGCACGCTCGCCTCGATGTCGCGGCCGTCGACCCACTGAAAACCGTCGCGGCTGAAATCGAGATCATGCAGCGCCGGTTCGTCGCGATACGCGCGATTCAGGTCGCCGATCCAGCGCTGGATGCCCGCGTGTTCCGGATGCTCGCAGATCCACCAGTCAAGTTGCGTATCGTGATTCCACTCGCGGCGCTGGCCGAATTCACCGCCCATGAACAGGAGCTTCTTGCCCGGATGCGTCCACATGTAACCGAAGAGTAAACGTAAATTCGCGAATTGCTGCCACGCGTCGCCGGGCATCTTCGCGCACAACGCGCGCTTGCCGTAGACGACTTCATCATGCGACAGCGGCAGCACGAAATTTTCGGTGAACGCATACCACAGCGAGAACGTGAGCCGGTCATGGTGATAGCGGCGATACACCGGATCCTGCGCGAAGTAATCGAGGGTGTCGTGCATCCACCCCATGTTCCATTTCATGCCGAAGCCGAGGCCGCCCGAGTGCACCGGATGCGAGACCTGCGGGTACGCGGTCGATTCCTCGGCGATCGTCTGCACGTCGCCGTGATGACGGTAAACGGCGGTATTGAGATCGCGCAGGAAGCGAATCGCGTCGAGATTTTCCTTGCCGCCGAACTCGTTCGGTATCCAGGTGCCGGGCTGGCGCGCGTAATCGAGATACAGCATTGACGCGACCGCATCGACGCGCAGGCCGTCAAGATGATAAACGTCGAGCCAGAACACCGCGCTCGACAGCAGGAAGGCGCGCACCTCGTGCCGGCCGTAATTAAAGATGTAGCTCTGCCACTCGGGATGAAAGCCCTGCCGCGGATCTGAATGCTCGTACAACCGCGTGCCGTCGAACATCGCCAGACCGTGTTCATCGCCTGGAAAATGCGACGGCACCCAATCGAGCAGCACGCCGAGCCCGTGCGCGTGCATCACGTCGACGAAATACATGAAGTCCTGCGGCGTGCCGTAACGCGCGGTCGGCGCAAAGTAGCCGGTGGTCTGATATCCCCACGACCCATAAAACGGATGCTCGGTAATCGGCATCAGTTCGATGTGCGTGAACCCGAGCCCCGCTACGTATTCGGCAAGCTGCGGCGCCATTTCCCGATAGTTGAGCATGCGATCGTTGTCGCCGCGCCGCCACGAGCCCAGGTGCACTTCGTAAACCGACATCGGCGCGTTTAGATTGTTGCGCCCCGCGCGCGCCTGCATCCAGGCACTGTCTTCCCAAACATAGTCAAGCGACCAGACGCGCGAAGCACGTTGCGGCGGCGCTTCGGCAAAGAAGGCAAACGGATCGGCCTTGTCGGTCACGTGGCCGTCGCGCGAGGTGACCCTGAACTTGTACGCCTGCCCCGGCGTCACCGCGGGCACGCGTGCTTCCCAGATGCCGGATTCATCCCAGCGCGCCGCGAGCTGATTGGCGTCCGGCGCCCAGCCGTTCCATTCGCCGATGACCGACACCTCGCTCGCATTCGGCGCCCACACGCTGAACGTCGCACCGCCGTCCGCGTCGAGATGACAGCCCATTTCACGGTACAGGCCCGCGTGCGAGCCCTCCTTGAACAGGTAAATGTCGTGGGCGGTCAGCATGCCGGACTGCGACCGGTGACGAGCTGCCGCGCCTTACACCTTTGCAGCCGGCTCATGTATGCAGTTGCTGCCCGAGCATTTCGGGCGTGATCAGCGTAATGCCCTTGTCGGAAACGTGAAAACGCCGGCGGTCTTCCTCGATGTCGACGCCGACCTTGAGACCCGGCGGGATGCGCGCGCCGCGATCGACCACCACGCGATGCAGCACCGCGCCGCGCCCGATTTCGACATCCGGCAGAATCACCGCCTGCTCGATCGAGCAATAGCTGTGCACGCGCACGCTCGAGAACAACAGCGAACATTTGACTGTAGAGCCGCTGATGATGCACCCGCCCGAGACCATCGAATCGATCGCGGCGCCGCGGCGGCCGTCGGTATCGAAAATGAATTTGGCGGGCGGCAGTTGCTCCTGGTGCGTCCAGATCGGCCACGTCTGGTCGTAGAGGTCGAGCGCCGGCGTGACTCGCGTCAATTCCATGTTCGCTTCCCAGTAGGCGTCGACCGTGCCGACGTCGCGCCAGTACGGCTGGCCGTCAGTCAACTGCGTGCAACTGTCTTTCAAGCGGTGCGCCGACACGCGGTAACCGCCGGCGACCAGGCGCGGAATGATGTTGTGGCCGAAGTCGTGATCCGACTCGGGATCTTCGGCGTCCTTGATCAGCTGCTCGTAAAGAAATGGCGCGTTAAATACGTAGATGCCCATGCTGCCGAGCGCCGTGTCGGCACGCCCCGGAATCGGCTTCGGCTCCGCGGGTTTCTCCTGAAACCCCGTCACCTGGAATTTTTCGTCGACTTCCATTACGCCGAGTTGCGTCGCTTCGGCCACCGGCACTTCGACGCAGCCGACGGTCATGTCGGCGCGGCGCGCGACATGCTCGTCGATCATGCGCGAGTAATCCATTTTGTAAACGTGATCGCCGGCCAGCACAAGCACGATGCGCGGATCGTGCCGCCGCAGGATATCGAGATTCTGATACACCGCGTCGGCCGTGCCTTTGTACCAGTCGCGCGTGATGCGCTGCTGCGCGGGCAGCAATTCGATGAACTCGTTAAAGCGCCCGTCGAAGAACGACCAACCGCGCTGCACGTGATGAATCAGGCTCTGTGCCTTGTACTGAGTCGCGATGCCGATTCGGCGAATGCCGGAATTGACGCAGTTCGACAGCGCAAAATCGACGATCCGGAATTTGCCGCCGAACGGCACCGCGGGTTTCGCGCGCCAGTCAGTCAGCGGCCCCAAGCGCGAGCCGCGCCCCCCGGCGAGCACGAGCGCCAGCGTCTGCTTCGCCAGATGGGCCATCGTCGGATCGTCGGGCGCGTATTGCTTGTAGGCGCCGTAGCCGGTTTGAATGCTCGCGAGATCGTTCATGGCTGGCCTGCGGTTGAAGCGAACGCCGGCTGAAAAACCGCGACGTAATTATTCGCATGCATGTGGAAGGAGTGTTTAGCAAGAACAGCGCCAACCAGCGCGCGCCCGCGCTTGGCGCGGTCTCGCGATTCGAAACCAGATACGGGCGGACGATTTGTAAAAATTACGCGCGCAAAGGTGCAATTCATACGCGTCAATCGCATAATTTCCAGCGTAAGTTATGCAAGCCATTGTCATTTGTATACGGGCGCGGTTTATGCGTGCGGCGTGCCCGCCCTCATGATTTCACCAACACTTCGCTTGATCTTCGCCACTTCGGAATGCGCCCCGTTCAGCAAAACCGGGGGGCTTGCCGACGTATCCGCGGCACTGCCCGCGGCACTACGCCGGCTCGGCGTCGACGTGCGCATCCTGGTTCCCGCGTATTCAAGCGGCGACGCGCCGATGCGCGTCATTGCGACGGTGCCCGCGAGCGGCAGCTTTCCGGCCCTCAGCATCGCCGAAGCGAAACTGCCCAGCGGCGTGCCGGTGTGGCTGCTGGTGTGTCCGGAGTTTTACGCGCGCAACGGCAGTCCGTATCAAAGCCCTGCCGGCACCGACTGGCCCGACAATGCGATCCGCTTCGGCTTGCTTAGCCGCGTCGCCGCGCTCATAGCTAACGGCGCCGTCCCCGGCTGGATTCCGGATGTGATTCACTGCAACGATTGGCCGACCGGCACCGCTGCCGCGTACCTGCACTACATGCCGGAGGCGCACACCGCGTCGATATTTACCATACACAACCTCGCGTTCCAGGGACTTTTCCCCGCGCCGTCGGTCGCAGCACTGGGCCTGCCCGCCGACAGTTTTTCTATCGACGGGCTCGAGTACTATGGTCAGCTGTCTTTTTTGAAAGCCGGCATTAGCTATGCGGACGCGATCACGACCGTCAGTCCCACTTATGCGGGCGAGATTCAGGGCGAGTCGCTGGGTGCCGGCTTGCATGGCCTCCTGCATTACCGGCGCCAGGCGCTGACCGGCATTCTGAATGGTATCGATACAGTGGCGTGGAATCCGGCGAGCGACCCGCATATTGCAATGAACTATGGCGCCGCGACGCTCGCCGACAAGATGCACAACAAGCGCGCCGTGCAATCGCGCGCCGGACTGCAGCACAGCCACCAGCCGCTGCTCGCGGTCATCAGCCGCCTGACCGAACAAAAGGGCATCGACTGGATCATCGAAATCGCGCCGGCGCTGGCGGCGAGGTCGCTGCAACTCGTGGTGCTCGGCAGCGGTGACGCCCGCTATGAGAACGAACTAAAGGCGCTGGCCGAAGCTTATCCGTTGAGCATCGCGGTCACGCTCGGCTTTGACGAGCCGTATGCCCATTTGATCGAAGCGGGCGCGGACATTTTCCTGATGCCATCGCGCTTCGAGCCTTGCGGCATGAACCAGATGTACAGCCAGCGCTACGGCACCGTGCCGATCGTGCGCGCGACCGGCGGACTCGCCGACTCGGTCGATGACGCGGCGACGCCGAGCGGCGCGGGATTTTTGTTTTATGAAGCGAGTGCGGCAGCACTGCTCGCGGCGGTCGAGCGCGCGCTGCTCGCCTATCGCGACCGCACGGCGTGGCGGCGGCTGCAGGTCAACGGCATGCGCCGCGACTTCGGCTGGAATGCAAGTGCGGCGCGCTACCTCGAAATTTACCGCCGCATTACCGCGAACCGCAAATCGCTCACGCCCATCGCATGAGGCCGGTCTCGAAGCGGTGCGCCAGCAATTCGTGGAACGGATAGACCCGCACGAAAAAATACAGGCTGCCGCAGAACGCCGGCGCCATTTCGAGCGTGTAGTGCTGCACGTCGTCGACCGGCTCGCCGGCGCAGACGAATCGCATGTCCTGGCCGACGACGTCGTGATCGAGCGGCAGCTGGCGTTCGAGCAATAATTCAACCTGCAAGTCGCGCGGCGAAAGTCCGCCGAGCTTGACGCCGACTTCGACCCGCACCTTGTCGCCGGACACCAAACGCGTCGTCGATCGTTCGGGCGTGCTGATCGCGACTTGCGGCCATGCGTTCGCAACCCTGGCCTTCCATGCGACGAGTTCCGCGATGCCATCGGCGCGCGACGCGAACTGCGCGGCGTGGGCCAGCGCCGGCTTATACAACTTGCGCACGTAATCATCGACCATGCGCGTCGCGCTGAATTGCGGCAGCAGCGTCGCGATCGAGCGCTTCGCCATGCGCAGCCATTCGGGCGAATAGCCGCCCTCGCCGCGTGCGTAATAAGCCGGGATCACCTGCTGCTGCAGTATCTCGTAGAGCGCGCGCGATTCTTCAAGGTTGCGGCGCTGCGGATCGTAGCCTTCAGCGGACGCGGTGATTGCCCAGCCGTTGTGGCCATCGAACCCCTCGTCCCACCAGCCGTCGAGCACCGACAGATTGAGAACGCCGTTCATGCCCGCTTTCATGCCCGACGTGCCGGACGCTTCGAGCGGATACACCGGATTGTTGAGCCACACGTCGACGCCCGCGACCAGGCGCGCGGCGAGGTGCAGGTCGTAGCCTTCGAGCATGAAAATCTTGTCCTCGAACTGCGGCAGGTTCGCCACGCGCGTGATCTCGCGGATGATTTCCTGCCCCGGTTCGTCCGCCGGATGCGCCTTGCCGGCGAACACAAATACCACCGGACGCGATTCGCCGTCGAGAATCGCCGCGAGCCGCTCGAGGTCTTCGAGCAGCAGGTCGGCGCGCTTATAGGTCGCGAAACGCCGCGCGAAACCGATGGTCAGCACCTCGGGATTGGCCGGATCGACGTGACGCAGCATGCGCTCGAGGCGCGCCCTGCCGCCGCCGTTGCGCAAATGCTGGATGCTCACGCGATGACGCAGAAGCTCGAGCATCTGCGCTTTGAGTTGCCGGTGCACCGCGTGAAATTCGCCGTCGGGCATTGCGAGCACCGCGGCTGCGCCGTCGCCGTGACAGATCCGCGTGAACCAGTCGGCGCCGAGCAAGCGCTCGAACGCGGCCGCCCATTCCGGCGCGAGAAACGTCGACACGTGGACGGCGTTGGTCACGTAATCGATCGGATTTTCTTCGGGCGGCACCTGCGGCCAGAAATCGCGCAGCATGCGCGCCGTCACGTCGCGGTGGATACGCGAGACCGCATTGCGAAAGCGCGAGCCGCGAACCGCGAGTGCCGTCATGTTGAAATTCGATTCGGTTGCGCGGCCAAGTGCCAACAAGTCTTCCGTCGGCAGCCCGGCGTCGCGACAGTAACCTTCGAAGTAGCGCTGCATCATCGCGCGGTCGAACTGGTCGTGGCCCGCGGCGACCGGCGTATGCGTCGTAAACACGGTATTGGCGGCAACGTGTTCGAGCCGCGCTTCGAAAGCACTCGAAGCGCCGGCGCGCGCGCGTTCGAGAATCAGGAACGCCGCGTGCCCCTCGTTGATGTGCCATATCGACGGCACGATGCCGAGCGCCGAAAGTGCGCGCGCGCCGCCCATGCCGAGCACGATTTCCTGCTCGAGACGCACGATGCGGTCGCCGCCGTAAAGCCGGTAGGTGATGCCGCGGTCTTCGCCGCTGTTGGGCGGCACGTCGGTGTCGAGCAGATAGAGTTCGACATGCCCTGCTTTCACCTGCCAGATCCTGAGCACCACCGTGCGTCCGGGCAACTCGACGCTGACATGCAGTTCGGCATCGCCCTGCATGACGAGCGTTGCGGGCAGGTTGTTGAAATGGATGTCGTTATAGGTGACGACCTGGCTGCCGTCCGGGCTGATGGTCTGCGCGAAGTAGCCTTGCCGATACAACAAGCCGACGCCGACGAACGGCAGCCGCATGTCGCTCGCCGCCTTGCAGCAGTCCCCGGCCAAGATGCCGAGGCCGCCCGAATAAATCGGCAAACTTTCGTGCAGGCCGAATTCGGCGCAGAAATACGCGACCGGACCGCCGGCCCATGCGCCGGATGCGATGCGCTGCGTGCGATCGCCGTGATATTCGTCGTACGCGGCGAGTACATTGCGATAAACCGCCATGTACTCGGGATCCCCCGCTGCGCGCAGCAAACATTTCTCTTCGACGTAGCGCAGCACCATCACCGGACTGTGCCCGACCTGATCCCACAGCCGGGGATGGAGGCGCGCAAACAGATCGCGCGCGGGCCGGTGCCATGCGTACCATAAATTACCGGCGAGTTCCGGCAGTCGCGAGAGTTCCGCCGGCAGGCGTGGATTGACTTCTAAGGTGTAATGAGGCCCGGGTCGCATGCTGAATTAGTTATTGCGCCGACGACAACATGGCGCGGAGCATAGCGAGCGATTCTAACAAACACTATTGCGCGCAAATCTGCCGCGAGCAAAAAAAGCGGAAGATGAATGCATCTTTTTCCCAACGTTGTAATTTTTACGCGCCGCACGCCAGCCGCATCTCGGAAGTTCGCGGGTTTCGGCGTGGCATGGCGATTGCTCAAATGGACGAACCAGAGTTCGCTTGCCACTCGAAGGCCCGGCGTCGTCCGCGCGAACCGCTCCTCTCATCGCCCACTGCAGAATTCCCGAGGCTTACCACCGGAGGTCAACGCATGCGAACAAAATTGATTCTGCCTGCCGAAGATGCGCGCAGCCCTTATCTGACGCCGCGTACGCTCGCCGCCGCTTTTCTGGCGGCCGGTCTGTTCATGCTGCTCGCCGCTTGGAACGAACACCTTCATCAGCGAATGAAGCCGGCGCCGGCGCCGGCCCTTGCCGCGTCCGCGCCGGAACTCGATGCCGCACCGCCCGAGGTCGTGTTCGCACCCCGTCCGTTGTTCGCCGGCAAAAAAGAATCGGCTGCCGTTACTTACCGCCGGCTCGGAGATTATGTCGCCCGCCGCTATCGCATTTCGTCCGAGGTTGCGACCGAGATCGTCGTCAAAGCACATCTCGTCGGGCGGCGGCTCGGCCTCGACCCGCTGCTGCTGCTGGCGATTATTTCGGTCGAGTCGCGCTTCAATCCCCTTGCGCAGAGCGAGCGCGGCGCCAAAGGACTCATGCAGGTAATACCGCGCTTTCACGAAGCGAAACTGATTTCAGTCGGCGGCGAAGAGATGGTGTTCGAACTTGAACCGAACATTACCGTCGGCGCGCGGATCTTGAAAGAATACCTCCACTCGACCGGCGACCTGGTCGACGCGCTGCAGCGTTATGTGGGCGCATCGTCGGAAGAAGACGCCGCCGCATACTCGGAAAAGATCGGCCGCGAACAGGAGCGCTTCCAGCAGATCCTGCACCGCGGTTCCTCCGCAGGGACAGCGCTTTGAGGTCCGCGCAGCGCCCGGTCGGTTAGTAGTCGTTTAGCCGACGGTGCAATGCGCAACCAGCCGACAGCCCGTTTCGCGCTGTTCGCCTAATATTGCCTGTGGCTAAAAAATACGAGCGATTCGGTAATCTGACAAAAAAATTAGCCCTTCCCATCGCGGTTTTCCTTCTGCCGGGCGGCCTCGTGGTGCTGGCGTTTCACTGGATGTACAAAATCGTCGCCGCTAACGGCAAATCATCCGCTCGCGCAAAATCCGCCGCGACTTCGCAGTCGGCCGTTGCGCTCGTTTCACTCACGCGCATCACGGGTCAATCCGGCGCGCGTGCCGATTTACACTGCCCGTGCATCCGCCGCGGCACCCGGCGGCGAACACCAATGCGCGCGGTCGCTGCGCCGGTCCCGGCAATTGTAATTTGCACGCAGGATTAGCGCGTCGCCGAGGTCGAAGCAGACGTTAAACACCCGTTAACAAAACAAAAGCCCGCGAATCGCGGGCTTTGTCTGGCGCAGCCTTAGCCGTTATCGCGTGTTGCCGCGGTATACGTACCAGATGATGGCGCCGATCACGATCACGCCGACTGCCCACCACCAGCCATCGTTGCTCGCGCCGGCCGGCATCGAATCGATCTGCCCGGCGATGCGGTTGATTTCGTCCGGCGTCATGGCGTTCACGCGTTCCTGCGCAGTTGCCGAGTTCAGTCCTAGTGCTTCGAACCGCTGCTGAACGTCGGCACGGCTTGCGAAGTCGAGCACCTTGCTGCGATTCAACTGGTCATTGGCACTCGCGACGATGTCGCCAGTCCCGATCATCGCCGCCTGGGTCGAAAACGGCAGCAATACCATACTCAGGATTAACAGGCTGGATAACAGTTTGTAAAACGATTTCATGATGCAAACCCCCTTCAGATATGAGTAATGAAGAAAAAATTGCGGCCGGCGGGATGCAAGCGGCAGAAAAAACGTTAACTCGCTAAGCCGTCACTTGAATGCAGGACGTGATGGAAAAAAATTGTAGGCGTTGTCTTATTTTTTTGCCGTGCCAAAAGCCCGCGTCCTACGGCGAGAGAGCCGTCGTCTGATTATCGCGGCGTCATGTGGCCGGTATGCTGCACAACCAACTCACGGAGCCTGCAGCATGCATGCATGGGCGATTACCTGCCTTGCTGTCGCCGGCATCGCAGCGGCGGCCGGTTACAGCGGCATCGCCGGGAAAGCAGATACCGCGCTCTACATCTGCGCCGCGGTGGCCGGAGTGCTCGCGATCGTGTTTGCGATCGCCGGCCGTCGCCCGCCCGAGTAGATCGCCGTCCAGGGGCATCGACGCCTCTCTCAGGAAACCCTTGGTTCAAGACCCCCTACTTCGCGCGGCGCCGGCATGCCAGCCTTGAACAAGCTCAATGCACTGCTGACGCCCGGCCGCAATTGCTGGCGCATCGAACGCACGAACCGCTTCGGGCTGCTGGTCGACGGCAGCAATTATTTCGGCGCGCTGCGCGAATCGCTCAAGCTCGCCCGCCATTCTGTTTTCATCCTCGGCTGGGACATCGACAGCCGAATGCGATTGCTGCCGCATCCCGCGGATGACGGCCTGCCCGACGAACTGGGCGATTTTCTGAACGCGCTGGTCAAGCAACGGCGGGGGCTCGTCGCTTACGTGCTGAGCTGGGATTTTGCGATGTTGTACGCGCTCGAGCGCGAATGGCTGCCGTTGTACAAGCTCGACTGGCGTACTCACAAGCGCATGAATTTCAGGCTCGACGGCAGCCATCCAACGGGCGGCTCGCACCACCAGAAAATTGTCGTCATCGATGATGAGGTCGCATTTGTCGGCGGCCTCGACCTCACGCGGCGGCGCTGGGATACGCGCGAACATCGCGCGAACGATCCGCGCCGCATCGATCCGGACGGCAGGCCTTATGCGCCGTTTCACGATGCACAGGCCATGGTTGACGGCGATGTCGCGCGGGCCGTCGGCGAACTCGCGCGCGAGCGCTGGTTTCGCGCGACCGGCAAGCCGCCGGTCGTCCCCGCGCCGTCGCCCGGGGCCGCACACGATTGCTGGCCGCCGGGCCACGCGCCGGTTGCAACTGATCTTGACGTTGCGATCGCGCGCACGGCGCCGCGCTTTCGCGACTATCAAAGCATCGAGGAAATCCGCCAGCTGCACGAAGACTTGCTCGCTTCTGCCACGCGGTATATCTACGCCGAGACGCAATACCTGAGTTCGCGCGTCATTGCGCAGGCGCTGGCGGCGCGGCTGCGCGAAACGCAAGGACCCGAAATCGTGCTCGTCACGCACCGCGTGCAGCAGGGCTGGCTCGAACAGGCATCGATGGGCGTGCTGCGCGCGCGCCTGCATCGCCGGCTGCAAGACGCCGATGCGCACGACCGCTTCCGCTTGTATTGCGTCGAAGTGCCGGATCTCGAGCCGCATTGTCTCAACGTGCACAGCAAAATCCTGATCATCGACGACGAAGTAATGACGATCGGCTCGGCAAATCTCAACAACCGCTCGATGGGCTTCGACACCGAATGCAATCTGGTGATCGAGGCGCGCGGCGAGGCGCGCATACAGGCGGCGATTGCGGCGATGCGTAACTCACTGCTCGGCGAACACCTTGCAACCGAACCGGAAGTAATCGGCGAGCGAATCGACCGCCGCGGACTCATCCATGCGATTGAAGATTCAACCGGCGATGGGCGGACGTTGCGGCGCGTGGCACTCGAATCAGGCCCTGAGCTCGAAAACATTCCGCTCGACCCGCGGCTCTTCGATCCCGAGCGACCGGTCGAAGCGGAAATTCTGGTGACCGAATTTTTACCGAAAGAAGCCAAGCGCCCGACCGCGCATGGCGCGATCTTGCTCGCCGCCGTGGTGGTGGTCCTAAGCGGTCTCGCTGCCGCATGGCGGTGGACGCCGCTGCACGATTGGGTGAGCATCGCATCGATGGTGCCGCTGGTCGACACGTTCACGCGGTCACCGTGGGCGCCGTTCGCGGTGGTCGCTATTTTTGTCATCGCCGGCCTGATGGTATTCCCAGTCATGGTGATGATAGGCGTAACCGGCATCGTGTTCGGGCCGCTGCTCGGCGGCATCTATGCGCTGGCGGGTGCGGTCGCGAGCGCGGCGACAACGTACTGGCTGGGACGCGTGATCGGGCGTGAAACGGTACGGCGACTGGCCGGGCCGCGACTGAATCGGCTGACGCAGCAATTGGCCCGCCGCGGGCTCGTCGCAATGAGCTTAGTGCGCGTAGTGCCGCTCGCGCCGTTTACGATCGTCAATATGGTTGCCGGTGCTTCTTTGATCGGCTTTCGGGATTTCATGCTCGGCACCGTCATCGGCATGACGCCGGGCATTACGATCACGGTGCTTTTCGCCGACCGCATTGCCGCTGCCTTCAGCGCACCGAGTGCCGCAACCTTAGGCTGGCTTGGTCTCATCACCGGCATTGCGATCGCCGCCGCGTTGTCGTTGCAGCGCTTGCTCAGACGCCCGGGCGATCGTGCCGCCGCCGGCGAACCGTAGCCGCGGTTTTACCGCACACAATCCGACAATCGAATAAGCGTTCGTCTGCTGCGGCTTGCGTTGGCGGCTGAGCATAATCCGGCAACAAGGCGTTATTTCGTGTTCCCTCCTCGCGTGTTCGTCAAAATTCTGCTGCTCGCGGCCGTCGCACTCGGCACCGGTGCGGCGGCACTCATGAGCGCCTCGTCCGCCGCCCCGGAATCCGGCAGCGTCGATACCGAGCCGGCGACCATTGCGCGCGGCACGCAGCTCGCCGCGCTCGCCGACTGCGCGGGATGCCACACACTCGCCGGCGGCGCGCCGTATGCAGGCGGCGTGGCCCTCAAAACGCCGTACGGCACCGTCCACGGCACCAACATTACGCCGGACCGCGCGACCGGTATCGGCGACTGGTCGCAAGCGGATTTCGCGCGCGCCATGCGCGAAGGCATCGCGCGCGACGGACATCATCTATACCCGGTTTTTCCCTATGATCATTTCACCCGGGTAGCCGATGCAGACCTGCACGCGCTGTATTCTTTTCTGATGACGCGCGAGGCGGTGACTTCGTTACCGCTCGCCAATGATCTGCGTTTTCCGTTCAACATCCGCGCACTGCTGGCGATCTGGAACCTGCTGTTCCTCGACAAAAAACCGGTTGCTGCCGACGGCGCGCGCAGCGCCGAGTGGAATCGCGGCGCCTATCTCGTGCAATCGCTCGGCCACTGCGGCGCCTGCCATTCGCCGCGCAACGCGCTTGGCGCCGAAAAGCGGCAATATTTTCTGAGCGGCGGCGAGGCCGAAGGCTGGTATGCGCCGCCGCTCGACAGCCATTCGCCTTCGCCGCTGCCATGGAGCGTCGACACCCTGACCGCTTATCTGCGCACAGGCATAGCTTCCGAACACGCGATCGCGGGCGGCCCGATGCAGGGCGTCGTCTACAGCCTGGCGCAAGCGCCGCTTGCGGACGTGCGCGCGATCGCAGTTTATATCCTCGCCATGATGGGCGACAGCACGCCCGCGCGCGAGACGCTCGCCCGCAATGCGCGCGAACGCGCCACGCTAAGTTTCGCTGGCACGACTACAGCGGGAGCGCCCGCAGTTGACGGCGAACTGCAACTTGGCGCCGCAATATATGTCAGCACCTGTGCGGGCTGCCATGAGCAAGGCCGCGACGCGTCGTCGGGCGATGCATTGCAATTGCCGTTGGCGATTGCGCTGTATGACGCCGATCCACGCAGTCTGCTTCGCATTATTCTCGACGGCATCACGCCGGCCGAGGGCGAGCGCTATCGCTGGATGCCCGGATTCGATGGCGCGCTGACCGACGAGCAGATTGCCGCATTGCTGCGTTACCTGCGCACGCGCGTCGCCGCGCAGGCGCCGTGGCCCGACGTGCCGAAGCAAGTCGCCAGGGCCCGCCAGCGCCAGCCATGATCAGGCTCACGGTCAACGGCCACAACGTCGACGTCGATGCCGATCCGGCGACGCCGCTGCTCTACGTGCTGCGCGATGACCTCAAGCTGAACGGCGCAAAATTCGGCTGCGGCCTCGGCCAGTGCGGCGCCTGCACGGTGTTGATCGGCAAGGAAGCCGTGCTCTCATGCATCGTGCCGATCGCGGTTTTGACCGGGCGGCCGGTGACCACTATCGAAGGGCTCGGCAACGCCGACAAGCCCGGCGCGCTGCAGCGCGCATTCATTGACGAGCAGGCCGCGCAATGCGGTTACTGCATCGCCGGCATGATCATGCGCGCGCAGGCATTGCTCGCCAAGAATCCGACGCCGACGAACGACGAAGTACGCCGGCACATGATGCCGAACCTGTGCCGCTGCGGCACGCATATGCGGATTCTGCGCGCGATCGAACGCGCGGCGGCCGCGATGAAATCGGCGCGCATCGACAGTGCGAAGCCCGCATGAGCGCAACGGCTCCTCGCTGTCCGGCGCGCCGGCGATTTCTCGCCCGGGGCGGCGCGTTGACGCTTGCATTTTCGCTGTCGCATGCGGGCATGGGCCGCGCAGCGAACCCGCCGGCCGCAAACGCCGCGGGCGGCGCGCTGCCCGGCAGCCTGAAGGACGCGCCGCTGCTTGACTCGTGGATCCGCATCGATGCGCAAGGCAAAGTCACGGTTTTCACCGGCAAGGCCGAACTCGGACAGGGAATTAAGACCGCGCTTATTCAGATCGCGGCCGAACAACTCGTGGTCGATCCGCGCCGCATCACGCTCGTCACCGCCGACACCGCGCGCACCGCGAATGAAGGCTATACCGCGGGCAGTCATTCGATGCAGGACAGCGGCACGGCGATTCGCGAGGCGGCCGCTGAAGTGCGCGAGTTGCTGATCGGGCTTGCCGCTGCGCGCTGGAGCATCGGCGCGGAACGGCTGACTGTCGCCGACGGCAGCGTGCGCAGCGACGATAACCGTGTCCTTCAGTATGGCGAACTGGTCGCCGCGCAGACGCTCCACGTCAATGCAACCGGCGGGGCGCGCCTGCGCGATCCCGCCACCCACGTTGTCAGCGGCAAATCGTTGCCGCGCGTGGATATTCCGGCCAAGGTAACCGGCGGGGTTGCATACGTTCAGGACCTGCGCTTCGACGGCATGGTGCACGGACGCGTTGTGCGCCCGCCCGCACCCGCTTCGACGCTCATCGATGTGGACATCGCCGCCGTCGAAAAGCGGCCCGGCGTATTGAAAGTCGTGCGCGACGGCCGCTTTCTCGCCGTGATCGCGGAACGCGAATTTCAGGCGGTTAGCGCGATGCGCGCGCTCGCGCGGGCCGCCAAGTGGCAGTTGCCGGACAAGCTGCCCGCGCAACCGGATCTCTACGATGCGCTCCGCGCCTTGCGAACCGAGGACCATACGATCTTCGAGCGGGGCACCGTGTCTGCCGGCGGCAAGCGCATCGAGGTGACGTACCGGCGCCCTTATCAAATACACGGATCGATCGGGCCTTCGTGTGCGATCGCGAAATCGGACAGCGGCGCGTTTACCGTCTGGACCCACAGCCAGGGCGTCTACCCGCTGCGCGACGCGCTGGCCGAAATGCTCGGCGCAGGCAAGGAGCAGGTGCACTGCATTCATCACGAAGGATCGGGTTGCTACGGACACAATGCCGCGGACGACGTGGCTGCCGACGCGGTATTGCTCGCGCGCGCGCTGCCCGGGCGGCCGGTGCGCGTGCAGTGGATGCGCGAGGACGAGCATGCCTGGGAACCGTTTGGTCCCGCGATGATCGATTCGGTGAGCGCGCTGCTCGATCCTGCCGGACGCATCGCCGAATTTCAGTTTGAAACCTGGAGCAATACGCATTCGTCGCGTCCGGGCAAAGCGGGCAACCTGCTCGCCGCGACGCATCTGCAAAATGCATTCGTGCCGCCCGCGCCGAAACCGCTGCCGCTGCCGGACGGCGGCGGCGACCGCAATTTAATTCCGCTGTATGCGCTCCCTAACGTGCGCTGCGTGCATCATTTCATTCCGGAGATGCCGTTGCGGGTGTCGGCGCTGCGCTCGCTTGGCGCGTACATGAACATCTTCGCGCTCGAAAGCTTCATGGACGAACTGGCGAAAGCATCGCAACAGGACAGCGTGCAGTTCCGCCTGCGCCATCTGCAGGACGAACGCGCGACCGCCGTGATCCGGCTCGCCGCCGAGCGCTTCGAATGGGCGCGCTATGCGCCGCGCAGCGGACGCGGCCGCGGCTTTGCATTCGCGCGCTACAAAAATTCAGGCGCCTATTTGGCGATTGCGATGGAGGTCGAAGTGCAGCGTGAAAGCGGTCTTGTGCGCGTGCGGCGCGCGGTCGCGGCGGTCGACAGCGGCGAGGCCGTCAATCCCGACGGCATCCGCAATCAGGTCGAAGGGGGCATTGTGCAGTCGTTGAGCTGGACGCTGATGGAGGAAGTGACCTTCGACACGTCTCGCATCACGAGCCGCGACTGGGCGGGTTATCCGATCCTGCGTTTTAACGGCGTGCCGGACAAAATAGAGGTGAGCATCGTCGATCGCCCGGGCCAGCCGTTTCTCGGTACCGGCGAAGCGTCGCAAGGACCGACGGCGGCCGCGCTCGCCAATGCGGTTGCGGATGCGACCGGCGTGCGCCTGCGCCAGATTCCGTTCAGCCGCGCACGCATACGCGCAGCCGGTGGCGCATGAACGTCCGGCTCAATGCGAATGCAGCGCGTACAAGAGCATCATGAACGCGTCGTTCGGCGCTCTGACCGTGCGTGGCAGCTTGTCGCCGTGCGCCGCGGCGACGTCGTAAGCGCCGCTAAACACCTGCTTGATCGATTTAACTTCCGGTAACACATAAATTATTGCTTTATCGTGCGCAAACGCCGGCCGGATTAACCGCTCGTAGAAAGCGACCGGCACGTTAATGCAGCCAAACGAAACGCGGTTGTCCGCGATCGACGGCGTTGCGAGGCGCTCGGCGCGCCGCTCGGCGCGATTCGTCGTCAACACGCGATGCATCGACACCGCCGCATCGTAGTCGACCCAGACGACGTCCTCGCCGCGCGCGTTGTGACCGCGTTCCCCAATAAATCGACCGGCGGGGGTCGTGCGCTCGGCA
>JAQGMI010000175.1 GCA_028292435.1 Betaproteobacteria bacterium | reverse complement strand
GCACCTGACAAAAGCGAGCAGCCGGGTGCTGATCAACACATCGCCGGAGCCATTCAGCAACTGGGCCGCGTCGCTCGCCGAAGACACGCTGGCGGCCGGCATGGTGTGGCTTGCCTTCACGCATCCGCTGCTGCTGATGGCGGTGCTGGTGCTGCTCGTGATGCTCACCATCTGGTTGCTGCCAAAACTCTGGCGCGGCGTGCGCCGCGCGATAACGGCGGCGCGACAGGTATTGGGATTTAGCGGCTGATCTGCGCAAGATGCAGCAGGTATTACCGGCCGGCGCGGTCGTGTCAGGGATGCGGCACTACCAACGGCAGCTGTAGAACTCGCCGCAGCAACGAGATAATTTCGCTGGCCTTTAGGGATTGCAGTTCGTGACCGGCGGCAAAAAATGCGTGCACGTTGCGCTCGAGTCTCTCGACTGATGTGTCGCGCAACACCGCCTCGAGTCCTGTTATCCCGGACGAAGGCAGCAGGCCGCTGTCCGTTGTAAACCACACTTGCTTGATGCGGCGGCGCGAACGGTCGTACAGCATCGTGACGTTCATCGCTCCGCTGACGCGTGGTTGTTTTGCCGCGGCGACTTGAATATCAGCGGCCGGCGCGCTAACAAGATTAATCCAGTCGGGCGTGTCGATTTCCGCCAGCGCATTGCGATAGCGTGCGTGCTCAGTGAGCGACAGGTCGGCATCGTGCAATTCGGCTGAAAACTCGTTTTCAAACGCGGCAATCAGGCATTCCCTGAGTATCCCTGCATCGACCGTTTTTCCCAGCGCGCTTTTAAGATCTGTCATTCGCGAGCGGGCCGCGCTCATCGCATGATCGCCCAAACCCAACGCTGGCGTCCGCGTTGCGCTTAGGACAGCCCCAAAATCGAGTTCGACGTTAAGCATGCCTTGATAAAGTATTGCATCACCCTCAGTAACGCCGCCGCCAGTACCAATGGTGCGGCCATCCGTTTCGAGGTCGTGCAGCGCCCGAAAGCACGCAGCGATGCCTGTTGCATTAAGCGCGGTCGCCGCCGCGTGACCAATTCGCCGCGCGATAGACTGCATGTCGGCTGCGCCTAAGTCGAGTCGATGCAGGTACAGCGACCACGCGAGTTGCGCCGAATCGCAGTAAACGGCGTCGCCACTGGAGAGTCGCCGCTGGACTACCAGGTCAGCTGCGGCGCAATATTCGAGGTCGACTTCCTGCGCCGGACTTTGACTGCAGCCGATCAAGACGCAGGGCGCAAAGCGCGAAAACCGCAGGGTGCTGGGAATTTCGTCGGCCGCGCGCGCTTCGAGCAACGCGCGGTCGAGCGCGATGTTCTGCGCCGGAGAACGCAGACCGCTGTCGATCAAACGCCACATTTCGCCCATGGCTTTTAGCCCGCCAACAGCATCGCTGGATGCAGGTTGCTCAATTCACTACGCTTCGACTGTCCATGCCCGAAAACTATTCCGGCGGCTTCGCCTCTTGCTGACCTTGCTGCGCAAGAAAGCTCTCGAACGACCCGCGCTTATATGCACCGCTCGACACATACTGATCGAATTGCATGAACGCTTCCACCGGCGTGCGCGAGCCGCGGCGCATCAGGATCTCCTTGCCCTCAGGGCTTACAAACATCCACGCCGGCACCGGCGCCGAACGCAGGCGCTTGTTCGCTTCGTAGCGAGTGAGCGTGTCGCCACTCGGCATTGTCATGACGTCGGACGGATTACCGCGAATATCAAAATACGCCAGTACGTAATGCTCGGTATAGCGCTTGCGCAGCGTATCGAACGAAAACGTATTCTTGTTCGCTATCTCGCAGTACGGGCAGGTCGAGAAGCCAAAGTAAACAAACATTGGCTTGTGCGTGCGCTGGGCGATGCGCACTGCTTCGTTGTATTCGACGAACGGCCATCCGGCCGGCGTCTTAGCCTGAGTGCCCGCAGACAGCAGCAAGCCGACGGTCAGAATCAGCAGGCGGGCAGACAGATTCGCCCTCGCCGTCGATTCGAGCACTGCTATTTCTTCTTCATGAAAAAAGTAAATTCACTGTCGGTGGTCTCTGCCGAGAGTAGTTCGTTGCCGGTTTGCTTCGAAAAGGCCTGAAAATCCTTGACCGCGCCGGGATCGGTCGCGATAACGCGCAAGACCTGACCGGACACCATGTCGTTAAGCGATTTCTTCGTGCGCAGTATGGGCAGCGGACAATTCAGCCCGCGCGCATCAAGTTCTTTGTCGAATTCCATTCTCACTCCAGAAGGGCTTTTTTTGTCGGAGCCTAATATACGACCGCGATGGGCTTCACGCAAGGAAACCCCAAGCCGGAAATTTCCCGCTTAGAGCGCGGGGAATGGCAACGTGCACCGACGTCAGAAAACGCTGATATTTTTATCGGCCAGCAGTTGCGACAGGCGCGTGTTGGCCAACGACAGACGGTCGACCAGAATTTCCAGGAACGCGCCATTAAAGTTGTGACGGCACAATTCAGACGACTGGGCGAGCGCTTCCGCCTTGATTTCGATGATCGTAATATCCGTCGCTGACGTCACACTTGCCGTGCGCTGAAACTGCTTTTTGCCGAGATAGGCCATTTCGCCGAAGCAATCGCCTGCGCGCAGCACATTCAGAAGCTTACTTTGCTTGCTGATTTTCACCTCGCCTGCGGCGAGGATGAAGAATGACTTGCCGACGTCGCCCTCCTTGATCAGCACCTGGTTCGGACCTAATTTGACCCAGGTCGTTACGCGCAACACTTCCCATAATTCGACGTCGGCAAAATTCTTGAAGAAAATCAGCTTGCGCAATGCGTTGAATTTTTCGCTGTCCGGAATGCTTTTTTCCGGCTTTTGCAGATTGCCGAATACCGCCACGAGTTCGTGGGAAATTTCCTCCCACGATTGATAGCGGTCGGCGGTGTTTTTCTGCAGTGCGCGCAACACGATTGCATCCAGTTGCGGCGGTATCTCGGGCCGGATCGCGCTGGGCGCCGACGCTTCGGCATTGATGATCTGATAGATCATGCTGTAATTGTTGGTCGCTTGAAACGGCAGCTTGCCCGTGAGCATCTGGTAGAGCACGACACCCAGCGAGAAAATATCGGTCTGGTGCGTCAACTGCATTTCCTTGACTTGCTCGGGCGACATATACGCGGGCGACCCGATGCCGGTAATCTGTGTCGTTTCAGTTGCGCTGGTTTGCGCCGCCCCGAAGTCCGTAATCTTTATATCGTTTTCGCCCGACAACATGATGTTGGCCGGCTTGATATCGCGATGAATCACGCCGTGCTTGGCCGCGTAATCGAGCGCCTTCGAACACTTAAAGATGATTTCGATCACCTTGTTGATCGGCAGCAGTTTTTCCGGCCGCGAATATTGCTCGAGTGTCGAGCCGTCCACATACTCCATGACGATATAGCTTGCTTCGTCATCGGCGACTGCGTCATAGATGCTGACGATATGCGGATGGGAAAGCTTGCCGGCGAGAGACGCTTCCGTTACAAACAATTTGTGGTAACGGCGGCCGTGCTCCTTATCGCCCAGCGCCTCCTGCATCACCACCTTCATCGCGACATGCCGATTGACGAACGGATCCAGCGCTTCGTAGACGATACTGGTCGCGCCTTTACCGAGCTCGCGGATGATTTCGTATTTGCCGATTTTTTTGATTGTCATCTCAGTCGCCTGAACGGGCGAGCGGCGAAAGCCGTTTATTAAGCAAATACAATACCATAATGCGGTATATTTGCGTTATTTATGACATCGTGCCTGTGATGAGTCGTTTCGGACTTGGCTTCTAATTCTAAAAACAAGTCTTTAAGGTTGATCGACCGGGACAGCGTTGCGCGCACGACCGTCAAACCTGGAAAACTAAAAAATGGAAGACAAAATCTCGCCGGTATCCGTGCCGCCCGAACCCGTGACCTTTGCCGCGGCTTTTTGGTACTGGCTCAAGCTGGGCTTTATCAGTTTCGGTGGCCCCACCGGTCAGATTGCAATCATGCATCAGGACCTGGTCGAGAATAAGCGGTGGATATCCGAGCAGCGCTTTCTGCATGCGCTTAACTACTGCATGGTGCTGCCCGGACCTGAGGCGACCCAGCTCGCAACGTATATCGGCTGGATGATGCACAAAACCCGCGGCGGCATCGTCGCCGGCGTGCTGTTCGTATTACCGTCACTCCTGATTCTCATCGGATTGTCATGGATCTACCTGGCGTATGGACAAGTGCCGGCGATTGCCGGCTTTCTGTACGGGATCAAGCCCGCGGTAACCGCGATCGTCGTATTCGCCGCTTATCGCATCGGTTCGCGGGCGTTGAAAAACGCGGCGTTGTGGTCGATCGCGGCGGCTGCTTTTATCGCGATCTTCGCGCTCAAGGTGCCGTTTCCCTACATCGTCGTCGCGGCCGGTATTGCTGGTTTTTTGGGCGGCCGTTATGCGCCGGCTAAATTCGCGACCGGCGGCGGACACGCCGCAACCGACAAGCGTTATGGCGCCGCCATCATTGATGACGACACACCGGCGCCGCCGCATGCACGCTTCACATGGGCGCGCCTGGCGCGCGTCTGTGCCGTCGCGGGCATATTGTGGTGCGGCGCCATGACGCTGCTGTATGCGATTTACGGCTGGGAGGCGACGCTCACTCAGATGGGGTGGTTCTTTACGAAGGCCGCGATGCTGACATTCGGCGGCGCGTACGCGGTTCTACCGTACGTTTATCAGGGCGGCGTAGAACAGTACGGCTGGCTCACCGCGCCGCAGATGATCGATGGGCTCGCGCTCGGTGAAACGACGCCGGGACCGCTGATCATGGTCGTTACGTTCGTCGGCTTTGTCGGCGGCTGGACCAAAGAAATTCTGGGTCCCGACCACATCTTCGCCGGTGCAACGCTGGCTGCCCTCGTCGTCACCTACTTCACCTTTTTGCCCAGTTTTATTTTTATTTTCCTGGGTGCGCCACTGATTGAAACAACCCACGGCAATCTCAAGTTCACCGCACCGCTGACCGGAATCACCGCGGCCGTGGTCGGTGTCATATTAAATCTAGCGGTGTTCTTCGCGTATCACGTGCTGTGGCCGCAAGGCCTGAACGGCAGTTTTGAATGGCTGCCGGCGCTGCTTGGCGCAGCCGCGATCATTGCGCTATTCCGCTTCAAAGTCGGCATCATTCCGCTGATCGCCGCCTGTGGCAGCGCCGGGCTTCTTTACACGCTGCTCAAACCGGCTGTATTCATTTGACCGCTCACGGTCATCGCTACTTCCGGCTTTCGCGCCGCACCTCGTCGTCCTGCAGCCGCAATTCGCGCAGCCGCGCATCCACGCTCGATTGCTGGTAGAAATCGCCGTCACCGCTTTTTTGCGCGAGCATGAGCTGGTCAATCGCGCCGCGCAGGTTTCCCATTCGGTAATACGCTTCCGCGGACGCGCGGTGTTGCGACAGGCGCTTACCCAAAGCTGCATAACACTTAGCCTGCAGCTCATACATGTGGTAATCGGACACCGAGTAAGGAAGCCGGCTTTCCACCAGTTTCAAAGCTTCTCCCGCCTGGCGGGTGACCAGCAGAAGTTCGGCGTATTCATAAACCAGCGCACGATACCCGGAATGACTTCGAAGTGAATCGCGATAAGTCTGCAATGCCATACCGGTATCGCCGATGGCTACGTAGTAACGCCCGGCGAGCGCGTCGACAGCCGGACTATCGGGCAATGCCCTGCGCAAGGTTGCGTACTCACGCCCCGCGCGCCCGTAGGATTTTGCCCGCATGAGCGCAGTCACCAGACCGTAACGGCTGGCGGCTTCGCTCAAATATTTGCGCTCGGCGAGGCTTTCCTCAAAAAATGCGACGGCCTCCTGGGCAGTTCCCTGCGCCGACTTCAACTTGGCGCGCATCAACTGAAAATCGATGCTGTCCGGTACCTGTTTGTAAGGCAGGTTTTGGGCCCGATTCTGCATATCGGCAATACGCTCGTAGGTAATCGGATGGGTGCGCAGATACGCAGGCGCATTGGTCTCATAAAACCGGGTCGCGCGCTGCATGCGTTCAAAAAACGCCGCCATCCCCTGTACATCGAAGCCCGCTTTCTCAAGGACCTGAAAACCCACGCGATCGGCCTCGCGTTCATGGTCACGCGTGTAATTGAGCGTTGACTGGACCGAGCTCGCGCTGGCAGCCGCCATCGCTGCCTGCCCAAGGTCAGGATTCGCGCGCGCAGCAAGGACCGCCAGCGCAAGCGCGGCGATTGAAGTCACTGCCGACTGCTTTTGCTGGGCGAGCATTCTGGCCATGTGGCGCTGGGTCACGTGTGCGACCTCGTGCGAGACGACGCCGGCAAGTTCGGACTCGCTTTGCGCGGTCAGCATCAGCCCTGAGTTGATGCCGACAAATCCGCCGGGCAGCGCAAACGCATTGACCTGCGGGTCCATGATCAGAAAAAAATTGAATTGTTGCCGCGAGTCGGCGCTCGCCGCCACCAGCTTGTAGCCAAGCGTGTTCAAATAATCCGTCACTTCCGGATCGTTCGAATAGCTCGGATCGGCCCGGATTTCGCGCATGATGCTTTCGCCCAGTCGCCGCTCCATTTGCGGCGGCATATCGCTTTGCGATACGTCGCCGAGATCGGGCAGACTCTGGCCCATCGCGATGGGCAGGGCGCAAAAAAGCATAAATAAGGTGCGAACTAGGAATTTCACCCATCTATGATAATGCCAATCAGTCAAGGTTCATTCGCACCGCCCGAGCGGCTGGTTCGCCGGCCGTCAACTTCACTGCTTAGGTCGTCGCCACTGCGCAATATCTTATACTGACGAATCTGCCACAGCGGCTAACCGCCCATTGGAAATGAAAAAATCAAAACTCACCCATTTTGACTCGCGCGGTCAGGCGCATATGGTCGACGTCGGCGGCAAAGACGAAACTCATCGAATCGCACGGGCGCGCGGGCGCATCGTGATGAAGAAGGCAACGCTCCAGATGATTACGTCGGGCGGCGCTAAGAAAGGCGACGTGCTGGGCATTGCAAGGATCGCGGCCATCCAGGGGGCCAAGCGAACACCCGATTTGATTCCGCTCGCGCATCCGCTCAGCCTGACGCGCATCAGTGTCGAATTTAGCACCGACGCCGCAAGCAAGGCGGTGACCTGCGTTGCACAGGCGGAAACGCGCGGCCGCACGGGTGTCGAGATGGAAGCTCTGACTGCGGTAGCCGCCGGCCTGCTTACTATTTACGACATGTGCAAGGCCGTTGACCGCGGCATGCGAATTGAAGACGTGTGCCTGCTTGAGAAACAAGGCGGCAAGTCGGGCCACTGGAAGCGGCAGGCGGAATAGACAGTCCCGCCAAACTTGGCTAGCATGGCGCGCTGAATTGCCGGGCGGCGAATGGGAATAGATAGCTCGAATAATCCCGCGAGCCGCTACAAAGGAGACGCGATGGACGAATTCCGTAGAAAACTGCTCATTGCAATCGGCGCTGTATTACCGCTGGCAATGACCGCCGGCGCCGGATTGCTGAGAGCGGGCAACGCAGTGGCCGCCGTGTGGAACAAAACCGGGTTCGAAGCGAAAGTTGCCGCTGAGGCAATGAAATCGATCGGCGCAACCGGCGCGCAGACAAGTAAAGACATTATTCTCACCGCGCCGGACATTGCTGAAAACGGCGCACAAGTGCCGGTGACGGTGACGAGCAAAATTCCCAATACCCAGAGTATTTCAATCGTTGTCGACAAAAACCCGTTTCCGCTCAACAGCACTTTCGACTTTGCAGGCGGCGCCGAGGGCTATGTTTCGACCAAACTCAAAATGGGACAGACGTCGAACGTTATTGCGGTCGTCAAAGCGGATGGCAAGTTTTTTACTGCCATCAAGGAAGTCAAAGTTACGATCGGCGGCTGCGGCGGTTGATCGTTCATAGCAAGCTTCAACGAGCGTCAATCAAACAAAGGAATCGTCATGGCAGAACCGATGAAAATTCGCGCCAAGGTGGAAGGCGACGCCGCTGACGTCAAAGTGTTGATGAGCCATCCGATGGAAACCGGCCAACGCAAGAATGAAAAAGGCGAACTGGTGCCCGTGCATTTCATCCAGAGCGTGACCGCGACTCACAATGGAAAACCCGTGCTCGATGCCCAGTGGAGCCAGGCGGTTGCGCGCAACCCGTTTCTGGGGTTTCGCGTAAAAGGCGCCAAGGCGGGCGACAAAATCACCGTCAGTTGGGTAGACACTGCAGGCGATAAAGGCAACATCGACACGGTCGTGGCAGCTTGAGCCGCACTTTGTTTACGTTATCTCAATTCCGTCATGGGCGACGGGAATACAGGACGTTCGCGGAAAGTGGCCGCGGCGTATCGCGCATCGCCATCTTGGCAAACATCGCAATTCTCATTCCAACATTCTTTGCCGCAGCGACTGCTGCTGCGCAGTCGCCGAACCAGGCCGCGCCGCTTGAATTGAAGAAACCGGCGTCGCCTCAGCCCTGGGCGCGCTACAAAGTCGATTCACAAGGCTCGTCCTGGCCGCAAACGGACTGGAGTGCTTTCAGCAACATCGCCAGGGGCGGCGTGTCTCCGGCGCCGCATCCCGCGCCGTCGTTTACCCTGCCACTAGAAGGTGATGCAGAGCGCGGACGCACGCTTGCGTACGACCGGGCGCGCGGCGGCAGTTGCGTCGTTTGCCATATCATGGGCAAAACCACGCCTGCCCAGCCAGGCAATGTCGGCCCCGATTTATCCGCCATCGGTGCCGCGCGCGACGATCATTATCTTTTTAACTATGTGTACGATCCGCGTATCTACAACGCGAACAGCATCATGCCACCGTGGGGCGCCTATGGCGTTTACCGCTTGGACGAAGTGCGCGACATCGTCGCGTTCCTCAAGACACTCAAGCAACCTTACGCAATTACCGACAAAGCAGAAAATCCGAACACGCGCCCGGCGCCTGTCGAACGCCGTGACAATCTAGACCCGACGGAAAACCCCGGCATCTTCGGACTCGATACCGGCAAGGATGTTTTCACGCGCCGCGGAAGTAATGGAAAATCCTGCGCGTCGTGCCACGCCACGCCTGAGAGTTCGTTCAAAACCTGGGCGGCGCGCATGCCCAGATACGAGCCACGTTTGCAGCGCGTGTTGGGTGTCGAGGAATTCATAACCCGCCATGCTCGTGCGACAACCGGCGACGAGATACTCATGCAAAGCAATGACAACGTCGGCTTGTCTATCTACCTGCACAACCTGGCGAACGGCGCGCCGATTAGCCCGGAACTCTCGAGCCCCGGTGCGCGGGCCGCCTTGCGCAATGGCCAGACCCTGATGAATCGTAAGGTCGGTCAACTCAACATGGCATGCGTCGATTGCCACACGCGGCATGCCAACAAATGGGTGCGCGGGCAGTATCTTGTCGAAGCCAAAGGCACCACTGCGCACTTCCCAACGTGGCGCACCAGCCGCGGTGATATCTGGGACATCCGCAAGCGCTTTCAATGGTGCAACGTATCGGTGCGTGCCAACGAATTGCCGCCGGACGCGAAAGAATACGGCGACATCGAACTCGCGCTGGCGGCGTTGAACAAGGGCGAAAAAATCAATTCGCCCGGTATTCGCCACTAACACCGGCGCCAATCCTCAAAAAGTGGGCTCGATGCCATGTCGATGACCCGACGTGAGTTTGTGCATACGCTGGCTGTCGCTGCGGCAGCCGGCTTCCCGCTTGCGCGACAGGCGAACGCTGCCGCCATCAATGGCTTTTATGATTTG
The DNA here is from genome assembly GCA_028292435.1 of Betaproteobacteria bacterium. GTDB lineage: Bacteria > Pseudomonadota > Gammaproteobacteria > Burkholderiales > SG8-41 > PALSA-1004. The sequence continues at coordinate 4,407 of JAQGMI010000175.1, read as the reverse complement.
CACAGTTTCGGCAACAACGTGACGCTGATGCATTTTACGGATTGCCATGCTCAACTGCTGCCGAATTACTTTCGCGAGCCCAGCGTAAATATTGGCATTGGCACCATGGCGGGCAAGCCGCCGCATCTCGTCGGCGATGCTTTGTTGAAGCAATACCGCATCAGTCCCGACACCGCGCTGGCCCACGCGTTCACGCATCTTGATTTTGAACACGGCGCGCGCACTTACGGCAAGATCGGCGGTTTTGCGCACCTGGCAACACTCGTCAAACGAGTCCGCGCTCAACGCCCGGGGGCGCTACTGCTCGATGGTGGCGACACCTGGCAAGGCTCGGCAACAGCGCTGTGGACGAAAGGGGAAGACATGGTGCAGGCGGCCAAATTACTTGGCGTCGACATCATGACCGGGCATTGGGAATTCACCTTGGGCGCGGACCGCGTCAAGGAACTCGTTGATACTCAATTGAAAGGCAAAATCGAATTTCTTGCGCAGAACGTGTCAACAGCTGATTTCGGCGATCCGGTTTTCACGCCGTGGGTGATGCGCGAAATCAACGGGGTTCCCATCGCCATCATCGGTCAGGCATTTCCTTACGTGCCCATCGCACATCCTCGGCACTTCGTAGCCGACTGGACATTCGGCATCCAGGAAGAGAAGCTGCAGAAATCAGTTGATGCCGCGCTTGCAAAGGGTGCTCATGCCGTCGTTCTGCTATCTCATAACGGCATGGATGTAGACCTAAAGCTCGCCGGGCGAGTGAGCGGCATCGACGTGATCCTTGGCGGCCACACGCACGACGCAGTCCCTGATCCTGTCGCAGTAAAAAACAGGGGCGGGACTACGCTAGTGACCAATGCCGGATGCAATGGAAAATTTCTGGCGGTGCTCGATCTTAACGTCAAAAACAAACATGTTGTCGGTTACCAATATCGCTTATTGCCGGTATTTTCACAAATGCTCGATGCTGACGAGCCGATGTCCGAACTCATCAGCAGAGTCCGGGCGCCGTATGAAAAGCAACTTACGGAGACGCTTGCGGTAAGCGACGCGCTGCTTTATCGGCGCGGCAATTTCAACGGTAGTTTTGACCAGATCATACTTGACGCATTGATGAACGAAACCGCGGCCGAAATCGCATTTTCGCCAGGCTTCCGTTGGGGCACATCGCTATTACCAAATGAGCCAATTACTTTTGAGCAAGTGATGAATCAGACTGCAATCACTTATCCGCAAGTGACTACCACCCTCATGTCGGGCGCGACCATCAAATCGATTTTGGAAGATGTCTGCGACAACCTGTTTAATCCGGACCCTTATTTGCAGCAGGGCGGCGACATGGTCCGCGTCGGTGGGCTTCGATATGAATGCAGTCCGGCGAACGCAGTTGGCGATCGAATCAAGAATATGACCCTGAACGGAAAATTAATCGACGCCACCAAGAACTATAAGGTTACAGGCTGGGCGCCGGTCGCCGAGGGCGTCAAGGGACAACCCGTCTGGAATATCGTAATGCGCTATTTACGTGAGAGAAAGGTGGTGAGTTCACCGCAGATAAATGTGCCGCAGTTATCTGGAATTTAAGACCGTCTCGGCTGTCCAGACAGCCTGTTGCAGAACATTCAGCGTTAACTTAATGCCTGCAATCAGCGGGCACATACTTCCAAGTCGCGGTCGTTCCGCCCGTTCCACATTCCCACAAAATGCGCCTGCCGCTAAGCGACGGCGTTAAGACGATGGTCACGTCGGTGCCAACCGAGACTACGCTGCCCAATACTGTAATCGTACCAGTATTAGTGACCAACCCGCCCGCTATCCGCCCGCCTGAAACCACGGTCAATCCCGCACCCGCGCTTGCCATCGTGCCGTCTGAAACGGCCTTTTCGGTAATGCCGACTTTGAAGCTGCTGGCAGTAAGCAAGAGTTCAGAGACCTTGGCGCGTATCGTGTAGGTGTTGTAAGCAGGCAATGCTATGGCCGCGAGTATGCCAATGATCGCGACGACGATCATGAGTTCGATTAATGTAAAGCCTCGATGCAAGATCCTCAATTCGCTGTTCTCCGTCATCACCGCGCTTTCATCGCGCTTGATTTAACTTACAGCTCAAACCGAAACTGCGAACTCCTGCTTATAAAACAACAGCCCCTCGAATGAGGGGCTGTTAAATGCTTCTCTGACTTCTCTGACTTTAGTGACGGCATTCAGCCGGCACGTACTTCCATTGATTTGAGCCATTGGTGCTGCACTGCCATGCAATGCGGCCGCCCGCTCCAAGCGACGGCGTAAGCATTACAGTAACGTCAGTGCCGATCGTCGAAGGATTGCCCCCAACCGTGATCGTGCCTGCGTTGGCAACAGTGCCCGCGGCGATACGGCCGCCCGTGTTGACGGTCAAGCCAACGCCCGAGCTGGCCATCGTGCCGTCCGATGCCGATTTCTCGGCTACGGTCGTTTTGAAGCCACTGGCAGCAAGCACCAGTTCAGATACTTTGGCACGGATCGTGTAATCCTGGTAAGCCGGCAATGCGACGGCCGCCAGAATGCCGATGATCGCGACCACGATCATCAATTCGATCAGAGTAAAACCGCGTTGAATACGCTTCATACAGTCTCCTTGTATTAAAGTTGCAAAAGCCAAAAAACTACAGGTGTTTCACGTTACGTGGGAGATAACAGCAACTTCTATACCAATGTCGTATTTATGTGGAAGAAACGGGAATCGACGAACCGATATAATCCATTAATTTCAATAATTAAGCGCACAGTTCGCGGGACGCCGCTGGAGCGGCCTGCCAGTACATAGCGCATGCTGTTTTTCACATGGCGGAATAATACGGGGCAATGATTTTTTACCACTCGCAGACTAACGACTTTGAACGACACTAGATGACGCAGAGCGTCAACTTCACGCGCTAGGCTTAGGGCGTCCCGAGGGAACCGAGGGGTTCTGGATTCGATGCACCAAAGCCGCTTTTACCGCCAAAAGCACGGGTTCCCACGCGTTTAATTGGGTTTGCCGCAGTAACCGCAGTGTCGGGTACCACGACATTTCAATACCGGACTCGAGATATCGCCATTCCGCTACCGCCGGCACCATCACCCATGCGGGTTTACCGAGAGCGCCGGAGAGGTGAGCGGCGGTCGTGCATACGGTGATTGTCAGATCAAGCGCTGAGGTTAGTGCAGCGATATCGTCCATATCGGCATTTGCGTCAACCCATTCATGCAGCACTGCACCATGCTGCGCACGAAAATCAGAAATTTCCGCGCCGACGGCGCCATATTGAAGGGATATAAAGTAGGTGCCCTCAACTAAGAAAAGCGGTAAAAGGCGATCAAGAGAAACAGAACGCATAGACCCGTTCGTGCCAGGCGTACCCCCTCGCCACGAGATACCGACCTTAAGCCCTGATCCGAGCATATCCAGACGCTTTCGCCATGCGCTGACGCGCGCCGAATCGGCGATTAGATAACCGTCGTGAAGTGGAAAATCGACGTCGTTTTTTCGTAACATGCGCGGCAGATCCCCAGTGCGTGCCCGAAAGTCGAACACGGGCTCGGACGACCAATCGGGTGCGCCTTCAATGCGATGGCGATACACCTTGGCGCGTGGAAACGAACGCGCAAATAATTTTGCGAGCCGCGGATCGCACTCGATCACCGTTTGCTCGGTGCGTGCCAGCACGTCGGGCAAACACGAGGCAAACATGATTTGATCTCCCAGCCCCTGCTCGGCCTGGATCAGGATGCGTTTGCCGGTCAGCGACTCGCCCTGCCACAATGGAATGTCATAATCCTGCCAGTGATCGACTTCTGGAATGCGTACTCGCCATGCATACTCATTCCATCCTTCTTGGAATTCGCGGCGCTTGAGCAGCATGAATGCTCGCTGCAGATGCGCTTGGGCAAAATGTGGATCAATGCATAAAATATCTTCGATTAGCTGCCGCGCCGCTTCGCTTTCAGCGAGATCGCCCAGCGCAAGCGCTTTGTTGAACAAGGCATCGACATTGCGGGGCGACAATACAAGCGCCTGATCGAGTATGGGCAGCGCCTGCGCAGGCGTGCCAAGATCGCGCAGCGTAAGCCCCAGATTCACTAACGCAGCAATGTTATTTTCATCTAGCGCTATTGCGCGGTTATAGCTGGTCGCTGCGCCATCTAGATGGCCCAGCAGACGCTGGACGTTGCCTAACGCGTTGTTGACTTCCGTGGTGTCGCGGTTTGCGCGCGTTCTTTCGAGCAAGCTTTGCGCGGCGTCGAGATTGCCGCTGCGCGCCTCGGCTATGCCCAGGTGAAATGTAATCTCAGGATCCTGCTGATTTAGCGAAAGTGCCCTCTGCAGACATCGACGCGCGCCAGTGAAGTCGCCGGCATTAAGGCTCTCGACACCAGCAGCGAGTGCACTA
>JAQGMI010000170.1 GCA_028292435.1 Betaproteobacteria bacterium | reverse complement strand
AGCGCTGTGTGACACCTTGCGGGACTATGGTCACGAGACTGTTGGCTTTAACGCGGGGGAGGCCGCGCTCGCCGCTTTGCGCGAGACGAAGTTCGATCTGCTGCTCGCCGATCTGATGATGCCGGGAATGGACGGGATCGCATTGTTGCGGGCGGCGCGAGAAATGGACGCGGACCTCGTCGGCATCATCATGACCGGCGCGGGCAGCGTCGCCACCGCCGTGGAGGCGATGAAGGTAGGCGCATTCGACTACATCCTCAAGCCATTCAAGGCCAGCGTGATTTTGCCGGTTCTTGCGCGCGCGCTCACTGTGCGGCGGCTGCGCATGGAAAACGCGGAATTAGAACAGCGACTACGCAAGCACGTGGACGCGCTTGAGGCGGCAAACAAGGAACTGGAGGCCTTTTCGTATTCCGTATCTCACGATCTTCGCTCGCCTTTGCGGGCAATAAATGGATACCCTCAGATGATCGAGGAACAATTGGGCGACAAGCTCGACGAAGAAACCAAACGCTTGCTCAACGTTGTGGTCGACACCAGCCACAAAATGGGCATGTTGATCGACGATCTGCTTGCTTTCTCGAAGCTCGGGCGTCAGCCTTTGAACGCTAAGCAAGTCGATATGAACTCCGTAGTAAAAGAAGCGTGGTCGGAGGCTAGCGCAGGTTCGTCGGTGGGCACGCACGATTTCAGATTGCAGTCACTGCCAGATGTATGGTGCGATCGCGCTCTTCTGAAGCAGGTCTGGGCGAACCTGCTGTCCAACGCGGTTAAGTACAGTAGCAAACGGGACAAGTCCGTAATCGAAGTTGGAGCGGAAGATCTCGGAACGGAAATTGTTTACTGCGTGAGGGACAACGGTGCAGGCTTTGATATGCGCTATGTTGACAAGTTGTTCGAAGTATTCAAGCGATTGCATTCCGAAGATGAATTCTCCGGCACCGGCGTGGGCTTGGCTATCGTGCATCGGATAGTGACGCGCCACGGCGGGAGAGTCTGGGCCGAAGGCAAAGTAGATGAAGGTGCAAGCCTTTACTTCAGTTTGCCGATGAGGAAAAACGAATGACGAGAAATCGATCAATATCCAGTATTTCTGCCGATCGTGTGAGGTTATTAGGGCAGTAATGTCTGCGGGGTTCGATGTGATTGAACAGCCTCGTCGAATCTGCGTGCATACGATCTGTCATTGGTCAAATCCCTTCTGGAGTGTTTAACTCGTTTCGGCCGCGTTTAAACATCGAGCAGTCACCCTCCACCGCTACCGTACACCTCAGTAAAATTCAGCGCTCCACCATACCACCCATACACTGTGTTCACTGAAGGCAGAACGGCAGCCTCCTAGCTGCACCGGCGTCGGCCATTAGACATCTCAGTAAAAGTAAGCGCTCTCCACCCATATACCTGTTTTACTGAGCCGGTTTGAGGCGCCGTTCGCATATGGCGTAAAATCGCGCCTGAGACGCGGGTGTAGTTCAATGGTAGAACGGCAGCTTCCCAAGCTGCATACGAGGGTTCGATTCCCTTCACCCGCTCCACACGAAAGATGCCGTGCAATTGGCACCGCTTCCGCACTCGCATCAACCGACGAGGCCTACGTCATGAATAAAATTGTAAAGTTTGTCGTGTTGCCGCTGGCAGTCATTGTGGTGGTCGCGGTTGCTATTGGCGCATACGTCGCGGCGACCTTCGACCCGAACCAGTACAAAGCGCAGATCGTGCAGGCGGTCAAGGACAAAACCAAGCGCACGCTGAAGCTCGAGGGCGACATCAAGCTCGCGTTTTTTCCGAGCATCGGTGCAACCGTCGGCAAAGCATCGCTTTCGGAATATGGCAATGAACAGGAATTTGCGAGCTTCGGCGACTTGCGCGTATCGCTAAAGCTGATGCCGTTACTGTCGAAAGAAGTGATCGTCGATGCAATCGAGATCAAGAACCTGCGCGCGAAGCTCGTGCGCGGTAAGGACGGCAAGCTCAATTTCGATGACCTGACGGGCGGGCCCGGGAAGAAAGAGACGGCGCCAAAGAGCGAAGGACCGCCGGTCAAAATCGATATCAATCACGTGACGCTCGAAAACGCGGCGGTCAATTATGTCGATCACCAGGCGGGCACCCAATACGCGTTGTCCAAACTGAACTTGAAAACCGGCCGCATCGCCAGCGGCGTGCAGGGCAAGTACGACCTGTCGTTCACGGCACAAAGCGATAAGCCCAAGCTCAACCTCGACACCGCGGTCAAAACGTCGTTCATGTTCGATCTCGACAAACAGCACTACGTCCTCGACGGCCTCGATCTCAGTGCCAAAGGCGCGGCGGCCGGCGTCAGCAACCTGGCGGCAACCGTTAAAGGCGACATCGACGCCAAGCCGTCGACGAAGGAACTCATTGTCTCGAAACTCGCCATTGGCGCGACCGGCAAGCCCGACGGCGGCGGTGACCTCAACTTCAAGTTCGACGCGCCCAAGCTCAACGTCACGAAGGACAACGTCAGCGGCGAGAAAATCGTACTCGACGCGACGATCGCGGAAGGCAAGGGCAAAACCATCGTCAAGCTCGAAATTCCCGGGATTGATGGGACCGCCAAGTCGTTCAGCGCAGCGAGCATGACCTTGAACGTTGAAATGCAGGGCGATGGCGCGACGACGAAGGCGAAAGTCAGCAGTCCGCTCACAGGCAGCGTCGATGCGGAAAGGATAGAACTGCCGAAACTGACCGCCGCCGTCACCGTCGCCAATCCGAAACTGCCGAAGAATCCGATTGACGCGACGATCACCGGCTCGGCGCTTGTCGATATAGCGAAAGAGAACGTGAACTTTACGTTCGCGACCAAATTTGACGACAGCAACATCAATGGCCGCGCCGGCCTTACCAAGTTCACGCCGCCCGCATACACGTTCGACGTGAATATCGATCAGCTCGACGCGGACCGCTATTTGCCGAAATCGGATCCCAAGCAAAAGCAGCCCGAGCAACCGCTCGATCTCGCGGTGCTGAAGAACCTGAACGCCAGCGGCAGCATCAAGATTGGCTCACTGAAAGTGTCGAACGTCAAAGCGACGAACGTACGGGTGGACGTAAAAGCAGCGAACGGCCGCGTTGACGTGAGCCCGATCGCGGCGAATCTCTATCAAGGCACGCTCGCCGGCGGACTCTCCGTGCAATCGGCAGGGACACCGCTCGTGGGCATGAAGCAAACGATGTCCGGCGTCAATGTCGGCGCACTGTTAAAGGACGCCGCAAACTTCGAGTCACTCGAGGGCAAAGGGAATTTGTCGCTCGACGTGAGCGGGCAGGGCAATACGGTCACCGCGATCAAGAAGGCGCTGAACGGCACCGCGGCGCTCAAGCTGACCGATGGCGCAATCAAAGGCATCAACATCGCGGGCTCGATTCGCGATGCAAAAGCCAAGTTAGGTTCGTTGAAGGGCGAAAAAGTGCAGGCCGCGAGCCAGACCGAGAAAACGGACTTCTCTGAACTCACCGGCACGTTCAACATCAAAAACGGTGTTGCGCACAACACCGACCTCGATGGCAAATCACCGTTGCTGCGTTTGGGCGGAGACGGCGACATCGACATTGGCAACGAAAATCTGAACTATCTGGTCAAGGCGACGGTCGTCGCGACGGCGGCCGGCCAGGGCGGCAAGGAACTCGGCGACCTGAAAGGTTTGACCGTGCCGGTCAAACTGACCGGACCCTTCGCCAAGCCCGAATATAAAATCGATTTCAGCGGTGTTGCCGCGAGCGCCGCCAAAGCGGTTGTCGAAGGCAAGAAAGAAGAAATTAAATCGAAAGTGGAGGGCCAGGTGCAGGACCGGCTCAAAGGCATTTTCGGGCGCTGACTTGGCAGTAAGCAAAACGCGGCCTGCGAACTCAGCGGCGCGCAACGGATCGTTCGCGCGCGAGGTTGTGCAATGGCAACAGCAGCACGGCCGCCACGATTTGCCGTGGCAGAACACGCGCAACGCCTACCGCATCTGGCTGTCGGAAATCATGCTGCAGCAAACGCAGGTCTCGACGGTCATTCCCTATTACCGTCGCTTCCTCGATTCTTTTCCCGACATTCGTTCGCTTGCCGTTGCGCCTGAAGACGATGTGCTCGCGCGCTGGAGCGGGCTTGGGTATTACTCGCGCGCGCGCAATCTTCATCGCGCGGCGCAAATCATGGTGGCCAGCCACGCCGCGTGCGTGCCGCAAGAGTTTGAAGCGTTACTTCAGTTGCCCGGCATCGGCCGTTCCACCGCCGCTGCGATTTCAGTCTTCGCGTTCGGCGCCCGCCATGCGATTCTCGACGGGAACGTAAAGCGCCTGTTTGCGCGCCGTTTCGGCATCGCTGGTTTTCCGGGCGATGCCCGGGTGATGTCGGCGCTGTGGCAGGAGACTGAGCGCCAATTGCCGAAGCTCGACATCGAGTCGTACACGCAAGGGCTCATGGATCTTGGTGCAACGGTCTGCACGCGCAGTAAACCGCGTTGTGACCTTTGTCCGGTTGCGCCGCGGTGCGTCGCGCGCAAGAGCGATGCCATCTCGAAATATCCCGAGCCCCGCCCGAAAAAAATTCTGCCGCAACGACAAATCCAGATGCTGGTGCTGCTGCATGCGAAGCAGGTTCTGCTCGAGAAGCGCCCGCCGACCGGTATCTGGGGCGGACTCTGGAGTTTGCCGGAAGCGGTTGCGGGGACTGATATCAAGGCGCTATGCGCTCAGCGCTATGGCGCCACCGTCACGACACACGAAGAAATGGCGGTGGTTGCGCATGGCTTCACCCACTTCAAGCTCGACATCGCGCCGCAGCGCCTCGGCGTCAGCAGGATTGCGCTGCGAGCGGCGGCGCCCGGCTTAAGCTGGCTGACGCTTGAGGATGCGCTCGACGCGGCGATTCCGACGCCGGTCAAACGGATCCTGCTGAAGGTAATTGCCGGTTAAGGCGCGGCGGCCGGTTCGCCGCTATCGATGCGGCTGCCGCGTTCGGGCGGAAGTACCGCGCGACTCTTCAAGTAGCGTCGTAGATCAGGCTCGCGGCGAAACGCACCATCGATCACGTAGTCGAGCGCGGCCGACATTGCGGCGGGCGGCAAATAGCCGCTGATGCGGACCACCGTATTGCCGCGCTCATCGAGCACGAGCAGCGTCGGGGTGTAGCCGATTTTCAGGTGCCGCGCGAACGCTTTTTCCGTATGCACGCTGCCGTCTGTCCAGGTCACATCGCGGCTGCCGACGATGTTGATTTCAATGACGTCAAAATTCCGGCGCGTTTTCTGCACGATTTCGGCGTTTTTGAAATTGACTTCCATCAGTTGCCTGCAATAAGGGCAGCCATTCTGGCCGAAGTACAGCATCACGCGCTTGCGGGCCGCCGCCGCTTCCTTGAGATCGTCGCGCACATCGAGGAACGAGACCTTGAACCACGCAGGGACTTCGATCTCCTGCGGCGCGTTTGCACCGTGAGCGCAGCTGCCGGCAAGCGCAAGGCAAACGGCGATGAGGGCGTGGTAGGCTTTGAACTTAGTCGGCATTTTGGCATCCAGTATAAAGCAGGGTGCGATGCAGGCGGCAAAGCGGGGACAGCGTGAGCACTGACAGTAACTGGATTGAAATCCGTGATTGGCGTAAACAAAAACGCGCGGAGCTGATCGCTCAGCGTGAAGCGCTTGAAGACGTGCGGCGACGGCAAATGAATGCCGCGATCAGTGCCCATATCGAAGCCGGGTTTATCGCGCTCGCCGGCATGACGATTGGTTTTTGCTGGCCATTCAAGAGCGAATTCGATGCACGATTCGTGATTCGCCATTTCCGCGATCTCGGTGCCGCCGCGGCGTTGCCGGTCGTGATTGCGAAGGCAACGCCATTGCAGTTCAGGTCGTGGTGGCCCGGCGCGCCGATGTCGACCGGCGTCTACGATATTCCGATTCCGGACGGCACGCCGCTCGTGGTGCCGGACGCCGCTATCGTGCCGATGAACGGTTTCGACGCGCAAGGTTACCGGCTGGGGTATGGCGGCGGCTACTTCGACCGTACGTTGGATGCAACTTCTCCGCAGCCGCTCGCCATTGGCGTCGCATTCGAGTTCGCGGGCTTGCCGACGATACGGCCGCAGCCCCACGATGTGCCGATGGACTTCGTGGTGACGGAAGCCGGCATTTATGTCACGAAGGATGCGGCGTTGACCCGGATCAGCGCCGAGAAATGCCGGGAACGCGTGCAGCAGCTGTGCCAGGAGCGCGGGCTCCCGCGCCAGCGCGCCGACACGACGGCGACTTATGCATCGCCGCCTTGCTACGCCGGGGAGTTTCCCGGTTACTTCGGCGAAACGGACAATGGAGGCGATGCGGGCAACAAGAAAAGCTAGGTGCCGGCCGAGCGCAACCCCTGTTGCGACAAAATCTTGCCCAATTGCAGCAACCTCGCCTGCGGGTCCGTCATGCGCAACAACTGCTGTTTGACTTCAAGGCTGATCGGCAGCACTTCGCTCAACCGGTAGCCGATCCACGCTGCGTCATCGAAGCGATGCGGTGACGGAAAGTGCTCGGCGCCAACCTTTTCGATAATCGCTTTTAAAACGTCGCTGCACAGTTTTTCTTCAGGCGCGACTTCGCTGTCATTGGCAATGCATTCGATGCCGGCCGATATGAGCCCATTTTTTTCAACCTCGGTGTGCAGAATGCGAAATCGTCGCAGCCCTTCAACTTGCAATTGAAATACGCCGAGCTGCGGCATATCCCAGTGCACGATTCGCGCGAGACAGCCGACGTCCTGCGGCACCGCAGGTGTGCCGGTTTCCCGGCCTTCCTTGATGAGACAAATGCCGAACGGACGGTCTTCGCGGATGCAGAGCTTGGTCATCTCCATGTAACGCTGCTCGAAAATTTTGAGCGGCAGCACGCCGCCCGGGAACAGCACGGTGTTCAGCGGAAAGATGTAGGCGTGCGCGGGCGCAACGTCGCTCGATGGCACAATTTCAGTCATGTCGAAATCTCACGGTGGCGAACGAGCACGCGCCATGCCGTGCGGAAATGGGCGGCCAGTTTTTCCGCGAAGTAGACCGAACGGTGCTCGCCGCCGGTACAGCCGATGGCGACCGTCACATAGCTGCGATTATCGGCGACAAAACACGGCAGCCAGTTACTAACAAATTCGCTGATGTCGCTATACATGCGTTTCACGTTGGTGTCGGCTTCGAGAAACTCAACGACGGCGCGATGCTTGCCTGTCAGCGGGCGCAACGTGGGATCGTAAAACGGATTGGGGAGGCAACGTACATCGAACACAAAGTCGGCGTCGAGTGGAATCCCGTGCTTGTAACCAAACGACTGGAACAGCAGTGTGAGGCTTGAATGATCGGATTCGACAAACTCCTTGACGAGCGCGCGCAGCGCGTTGGGATTGAGTTCACTGGTGTCGATATGATGCGAGCCGGTGCCGATTTCGGCAAGCAGTTCACGCTCGCGCGCGACGCATTCGGCGACCGTCAACTCGCCCGCGCTCAGTGGGTGGCGGCGGCGGGTCTCCGAAAAGCGCTTGAGCAGCGTTTCAGTTTTTGCTTCGAGGAACAGCACCCGCACGTCGATGCCGCGGGCTTTCAAGTCGCGCACTTGGCGCGGCAGTTCGTTTAACGCATCGCCGCTGCGCGCATCGATACTGACGGCCACGCGCGTGTAGCGCGCCTCGCGCAGAAATTCTGCCATTTCGGGCAGCAGCTTGGCCGGCAGGTTGTCGGTGGTGTAGAAGCCGCCGTCTTCAAGCACTTTCAAGGCGACGCTTTTGCCGGATCCGGACAGGCCGGTGATGATGACAAGCTGCATGCGGGGCGGGTCGCGGCTTTCCGGCTTAAGGACTGTCGTTTTTCATTTGCTGCGCCTGACGCTCGATAAATTCGCGCGTGCTGTCAATTCCGCGCAATTGCAGCACGTGATTGCGCACTGCCGCTTCAACCAGCACCGCGAGGTTGCGCCCCGCGGCGACCGGAATCGTCACTTTGCTGATGTTTACGCCCATGATCTCGTGTACGCCCGGCTTGAGCGGCAGGCGCTCGACGTATTGGGTATCGGCGCCCGTGGGCTTCTCGAGCTGGACGATGAGCTTCATGTTCTTGCGCGGACGCAGCGCCGCTTCACCGAAGATCGTGCGGATATTGAGCACGCCCAGGCCGCGCACTTCGAGAAAATCGCACAGCAGCAGCGGGCAGCGTCCTTCGAGCGTCTCGGGCGCGATGCGGTAGAGCTCAATTACATCATCGGCAATCAAGCCGCTGCCGCGGCTGATGAGTTCGAGTGCAAGTTCGCTTTTGCCGACGCCGCTGTCGCCGGTGATCATCACACCCATGCCGAGCACGTCGAGAAACACGCCGTGCATGGTGGTCGATTCGGCAAGCGCGCGCGCGAGATACGGCCGCAGCATCCACATGAGTTCGACGCTGTCGAGCGGCGAGGCGAGCAGCGCCACGTGCATCGTGTCCGCAAGCACGCACACGTGCTCGGGCGCCTGTTCGCCGCCGGCGATGATCATGCACGCCAACCCGGAACTCGCAAGCTGGTGCAGGGTGTGCTGGCGCGTGCCGGAATCGAGCGCGTTCAGATGGTCGATCTCCGGACGCGCGAGTATCTGTATCCAGTTCGGATGGATAAAGTTCAGGTGACCGATTAGGCCGCCGCGCGAACCTTTCGAATGGGCGCTGTCGAGTGTCTTAACGCCGCCATCGCGCCCGGCAACCCACGCCAGGCGCAGTTTGTCGCGGTTATCCTCAAACAGCTGCGCTACGCTGATCTGCGGCATGCGGTTGCCATTCGGCAATCGACTGGTGCATGGCTTCGGCGGTCGCCGAATTTATCATCTGCGCGCGAAACGCATGATCGCTGAACATCTGCGCGAGTTCGCTCAGGATTTGCAGGTGCAGGTCGGTGGCGCGCTCGGGCACGAGCAACACGAAAATGAGATTGACGGGTTGACCATCCGGGGCGTCGAACGGAATCGGTTCGCGCATGCGGATCATGGCGCCGACCGCGTCTTTCAGGCCCTTGATGCGGCCATGCGGAATGGCAATCCCCTGGCCAAGGCCCGTCGAGCCCAGCTTTTCACGCGCAAACAGACTGTCGAAAACCTGGCTGCGCGCTACGTTCTGATTGTTTTCGAACAGCAGGCCCGCATGCTCGAATACGCGTTTCTTGCTGCCCACATCGAGATCGACTACGACGTTCTGGGTAGGAAGCAGTTTGGCGATAAGGTTCATATCGGTCGTTTTGGCTAACTGCGGGCTGACCGCGCGTCAGGCAGGCTGGACGATGGCATGCGCGCGGTCCGGCGTCAATCTTCCTGCGCCAAGTTGCCAGGTTCACGTCCGCCGCGATGCTCGAAATTGCGCTCTTTGTGCTTCAGTATCTGGCGGTCGAGTTTATCGATGAGCGCGTCGATCGCCGCGTACATGTCAGCGTCGGCGGACTCGACGAAGATGTCCTTGCCGCGCAGGTGCACGTTGGCTTCGATTTTCTGCGTCAATTTCTCAACCGACAGAATCACGTTGACGTCGATCACATGATCAAAGTGACGCGTGATGCGCGTGAATTTGCTGGTCACGTAATCCCGCATTGCCGGGGTCAGATCGACGTGGTGGCCGCTCAGATGAAGGTTCATACAATCACTCCTCGGTTAAGTTGCACTAAGGGAGCAAGCACTGCCCGATGATCACAGTGACTTGCGCAGGTTGACGGGCAGAATCTGCATCGACTCTCGATATTTGGCGACGGTGCGGCGGGCGACCACGATGCCCTGCTGACCAAGGATTTCGGAAATCTGACTGTCGGACAGCGGTTTCTTGCCGTTTTCCGCGTTGACCAACTGCTTGATCAAGGCGCGGATTGCGGTGCTCGACGCGGAGCCGCCGGTGTCGGTGGTGACATGACTGCCGAAAAAATACTTGAGTTCGTAAATGCCGCGCGGCGTAAACATGAATTTTTGGGTCGTGACGCGCGAGACGGTCGACTCGTGCAGATCCAGCGTATCCGCAATTTCGCGCAGGACCAGCGGCCGCATCGCGACCTCTCCGTGCTCGAAAAAATGCCGTTGACGGTCAACGATCGCCTGCGACACCCGGAGAATGGTGTCAAAGCGCTGTTGCACGTTCTTGATGAGCCAGCGCGCTTCCTGCAACTGGCCGGCGAGCTGTTGATGTCCGGCGTCGCGATTGCGCTGCAAAATGTCGGCGTATAGCCGGTTGATGCGCAGCTTGGGCATCGCATCCGGGTTGAGCGCGGCGAGCCACACGCCCTTCAATTTCTTGACCACCACGTCCGGCACGATGTAGCGCGTGTCGCCGGACGAGAAGGCGGCGCCAGGGCGCGGGTTGAGTCCGGTAATCAAATTCTTGATTCCGCGCAAAATGGCGTCTTCACAGTGCAAAACTTTTTTCAGCTTCAGAAAATCCCGCGCTGCGAGCACTTCGAGGTGATGACTGACGACTTCCAGCGCCTGCGCGCGATACGGCGTGGTGGCCGACAGCGTTTCGAGCTGCAGCTTCAGGCATTCGCCGAGGTTGCGCGCACCGACGCCCGGCGGATCGAGGTTTTGCAGGTGGCGCAAGGCGACCTGCAAATCGTCAAGCTCGATATTCAGTTCGTCCGGCAGCAGTTCGATCAGTTCAGCCAGATCCTGTTGCAGGTAACCGTGGTCGTCGAGGGAATCAATCAGCAGCGTCACCAGTCTTTGATCGTGATCGGGGATCTGCGTCAAAGAAAGCTGCGAGATGAGGTGATCGCGCAACGACTGCGCCTCGGCGGCGACCTGCGGGTATTCCACTTCATCGTTGTCGTCGCGGGTGCCGCCGTGGCTGTAGTCTTCTTCGAAGCCACCGGTGTCGGCGCTGCCATGAGTATCGCTGGCGGTCGTGTCGGCCTCGGTCTCGCTCGCCGTCGACGTTGTCGTCGTCGGCGTGAAATCGGTTGTCCCGGGCGTCGGCGGGGCCGCCGTTTCCTCGCGCATCCCGTCTTCGCGTTCAAGCAGCGGATTGTCCAGCAGGAATTTCTCGATTTCCTGATTAAGCTCCATCGTCGACAACTGCAGCAGCCGGATTGATTGCTGGAGTTGCGGAGTGAGCGTTAAATGCTGGGACAGCCTGAGTTGTAGCGAATGCTTCATGTTCCCGAAATGGCGGTGACGGCGCTGTCGTTTTGATGGGCGTGAATGCGAATGAGCGGAAAGCCGCCGGCGTGCGAGGCTGGGAGTGGGGCGGTAGCGCTTACCTACAGCCGAAAATGCTCTCCGAGATACACCTTTCTCACGTTGTCATTATAAACGATTTCATCGGGCTTACCGTAGGCGAGCACAGTGCCGTCGTTGATGATGTAGGCGCGGTCGCAGATGCCCAGAGTTTCGCGCACGTTGTGATCGGTAATCAATACGCCGATATCGCGTTCTTTCAGAAACCGGATGATTTTCTGAATATCGATCACCGCGATCGGATCGACGCCGGCAAACGGCTCGTCGAGCAGGATAAAACGCGGATCTGTCGCGAGTGCACGGGCAATTTCGACCCGCCGGCGTTCACCGCCGGACAAGCTGATCGCCGGATTGTCGCGCAGGTGATCGACATGCAATTCCGCAAGCAATTGCTCGAGCTTGGACTCGATCTGCGCTTTATCGTTCGTTTGCAGTTCCAGCACGGCGCGCACGTTTTCAGCGACCGTCAGGCGGCGAAAAATCGAAGCTTCCTGCGGCAGGTAAGAAAGACCCAGCTGTGCGCGCCGGTGGATCGGCATGTGAGTCAGGCGCTTATCGTTGAGATATATCTCGCCGCCGTCGAGCGGGACGAGCCCGACCATCATGTAAAAGCATGTCGTTTTTCCGGCGCCGTTCGGGCCGAGCAGTCCGATGACTTCGCCGCTGTTTACCTCGACCGAGACATCTTTGACGACGACGCGGGACTTATAGCGCTTCTCGAGCTGCTGCGCGCGCAACTGGCTCATGATTCAACGGACATCACGCGACAGGGCGCGGACGCCGGAGACGCGCCGCGGTCGTGGCGGGCATGAACCGCATCAACGCGGGACGCCGGCAGGCGCTTCGCGCGGAGTGGCGACGTCGGGCGCCGACTTGAGCGGCAACGGCGGCGCGGGCGGCGCCGGTTTTTCCTTGGACTTCGGCTGTATCACGGCGCGTACGCGGCCTTCCGGATTATTGGCCGTCGCGGCCTGTTTGCCACCGCCCACGACGCGAAAAAATTCCGTCCCTATCTCGTACGAGATGTAATTGCCGCGCACGTCGTCGTTTGCTTTCTTGAGATACGCGCGGTTGAACATCTGCAGTTTTTCGGCTTTGCTGTCGTACTCGATCCGTTCAGCGTAACCATCGATGTATTCGTCCACGCCCTCGCGCTTCTGGCGAAAGCTCGCGAGGTTGCCGTAGGCCACGCCGTATTTGAAGCCGTCGGCGTCCTGCTGCACGACCATGCGGTCGCCGCGGATCACAAGCGTGCCCTGCGTCAAAATCACCTTGCCAATAAACGTCGCTGTTTGCTTGGCGTCGTCGACCGTGACCTGGTCGGCTTCGAGATTAACCGGCTTGTCGCGGTCGGCGCGCTCGGCGTAGACCGTAGCGGTGATGAGCAGGCAACCCGCGAACAACGCAGTGCGATGCCATTGTCGGGCGGCGCGCCTACTTCGATTTCTCATAACGACCTCGGACGTTGGACAACAGTTTCAAAATACGCGTGTTATTGTCGAATTCTAAGCCATCCGACGTAATCAGGGTGTTTGCGTCGTCGATACGAACGGGCCGGTCGGTTTTGGCAAGACCGTCGTCGGGGATGACGTGAAGCCAGCTCGTGCGCATGTTCAGTTCGCTGTGCTCGGGGTAAGGTGAGCGAGTCAGGCGCACGTCGTCCTGCAGGTAAACGTCATCGCCATTACTCGATAATTTGGCGGTCTTGGATGTCGCCGTCAGTGTGACGCCGCTATCGCGGTAATTCGTTACCTTCGGCGCGTCGAGGTCGGTCGTGTCGTCGTCCGGATAATGTTGCATGCGGCGGGCATTCATCTTGTAGCGCACGGCGCCGTCGGGTCCGATCCGGGTCACCGTAAAATTGTCCGCGGTGTAATCGGGATCGTGGCGCGTTTTTCCGTTGTTCACAGTTTCGGGCGGCTGCACGTGGCGGTCGAGCCACACGGTCAGGGCAGCCACGATCGCGAGCAGGAGGACGGGAAACCAGGCAGTCAGGCGCTGCATCATTTCAGGTAGGCCTCGAGCGCCGGC
Organism: Betaproteobacteria bacterium; assembly: GCA_028292435.1. Lineage (GTDB taxonomy): Bacteria > Pseudomonadota > Gammaproteobacteria > Burkholderiales > SG8-41 > PALSA-1004. Next base: position 57,780 of record JAQGMI010000170.1, on the reverse strand, counting down.
GCGAGCGTGCCTTGGGCTTGCATGATGAGTTCGCATGCTTCGCGCGCGGCGCCACGGCCGCCGTCAGCGCGCGTCACGTAATCGGCACGCTGACGCACGAGCAATGGTGCTGCCGGCACGGTGAGCGAGAATCCGCAACGAATCATCACCGGCAGGTCAACGACGTCATCGCCCATGTAGGCGGTGGCCGCAGCATCAAGTCTGCATTCCGCGAGCAGCGTCAAAAACGCCTGCGCTTTGTCAGCGACGCCTTGATACACGCGACTGATGCCGAGATTCTTAGCGCGCAGCTCGACTATTCGCGAGGTGCGGCCGGTAATGATTGCGAGCTCGACGCCGCTTTCACGCAGCATTTTCATGCCATGGCCGTCGAGGCTGTTAAACGCTTTGATCTCCTCGCCGCCATCGGTCAAATAGAGCGAGCCGTCAGTGAGGATGCCGTCAACGTCGAATATCGCGAGGCGGACACGGGCGGCTTTGGTATAGATCGCTTGCATAGTTTGTGTTCCGCAGTGGCGGCAATTCGAGCGTGACCGCGTCGGGTCGCGCGAGTTAAATTACTTTAGCTTTGAACAGCGCGTGCGTATTGAGCGCGCCAACCAGATGGTGCCCGGCATCGACCACGAGCAGCTGGTTGACTTTATATTGCTCCATGAGTTGCACCGCTTCGGCGGCAAGCTTGTCCGGCGAAATTGTTCGGGGGTTGCGCGTCATTACGCTTTCGATGGTAGTCCGATGCAGATCGACGCCGTTCTGCAAGGCCCGCCGTAAATCTCCGTCGGTAAAGATACCGATCACGCGTTGCGCTTCATCGACCACCGCAGTAATTCCCATGCGGCCGCGAGACATCTCGAGGATTGCCGCCGACAGCATTGCATTACCGGAAACGCGCGGTGCATCTTGTTCGTTTCCCATGACGTCGCGCACTCGGGTCAGAAGTTGCCGGCCCAGCGCACCGCCCGGATGTGACTGCGCAAATTCGTCGCGGCTGACACCTTTGGCCTGCATCACCGCAACTGCCAGCGCGTCGCCGAGCGCAAGTGCCGCGGTCGTGCTCGCAGTCGGCGCGAGGTTTAGCGGACAGGCTTCCTTCTCAGCGCCGGCATACAAGTGGGCGTCGGCTTGCTGAGCGAGGCTTGACTGCGGCTTGCCGGTGAGCGCAATCAGCTTGGCGCCGCGACGTTTGATCAACGGCACGATTGCGAGCAGCTCGCTCGACTCGCCGGAATTAGACAATGCGATGAAGACGTCTTCCTGCGTGACCATGCCGAGATCACCGTGACTTGCTTCGGCAGGGTGGACGAAATAGGCCGGCGTGCCGGTGCTTGCCATCGTCGAAGCAATCTTGCGTGCGATATGGCCTGATTTTCCGATGCCGCTTACCGTAACGCGGCCGCGCGAATTTAAGATAATTTCAACGGCGCGTTGAAAATTGGCGTCGAGTCTCGCAATCAGTCCGGTGATCGCCGCCGCCTCGATTTCGAGCACTTCGCGGGCGAGGTCAAGCGCACTCTGGCCCGCAGATGACTGGGATTTTTTTTTGCTAACCGGCATGGCGGTGCAGTATAGCAAAGTCGAAGCGCTCACCTGTTACGCCGCAGCATCTGCTCATGCGGTTGCAATTCGCCCTCGATAAGGCATTATTCATGGCAAATCATAAACGTCCGTCGCATGGATAACTCACTTCACTTAGTCCTGATTCTGCTCGCCGCGGCGGTGATGGTGGTGATCGTATTTCGCTCACTCAAATTGCCGGCGATGATCGGCTATCTATTGGTGGGCATCATCATCGGCCCGCATGGCCTTGCCTTGATTCACGAGTCCGACGATACGCGCGATCTCGCTGAAATTGGCATCGTGTTTTTGATGTTCAGCATCGGTCTTGAGTTCAGCCTTTCCAAGCTGAAAACGATGCGACGCATTGTTTTTGGACTCGGGGCGTCGCAAATCGTCCTCACGCTGGGCCTGGTTGCCGGCTGCGCATACGTTGCGGGCTTCGATTGGCGTGCCGGCTTTGTGTTCGGCAGCGTCATTGCGATGTCGTCGACCGCAATCGTCAGCAAGCTGCTGGCGGAAAAACTCGAGCTGAATAAGCTGCATGGCAGGCAAGTCATCGGAGTATTGCTGTTCCAGGACCTCGCGGTCGTGCCGCTGCTTATCCTGGTTCCTGCACTTGCAGGTGATGCCGGCAGTCTGGCCCCGGCGCTGACCATCGCCCTTGCGAAGGCAGCCGTCGTGCTGGCCATCCTGTTGTACTTTGGCCAGCGGCCAATGCGCGCCTGGTTTCATCTCGTCGCCCGGCAGAAGTCGTCCGAATTGTTCGTGTTGAATGTGCTGCTGATAACGCTGGGACTTGCCTTCATCACCGAGCTGGCCGGTTTGTCGCTGGTGCTCGGCGCATTTATCGCCGGCATGCTCATATCGGAGACCGAGTACCGGTATCAGGTCGAGGATGACATCAAGCCTTTTCGTGACGTGCTGCTGGGACTTTTCTTTGTCACGGTTGGCATGAAGCTTAATCTTGCAGTGGTTTACCAAAATCTGTGGTGGGTTTTGCTCGGCTTATTGCTGCTGGTCTCGGTGAAAGCACTCCTGATCGCGGGCCTGAGCCGCGTGTTCGGCAGCGATAGCGGCGCTGCACTGCGAACCGGTTTGGATCTTGCACAGGGCGGCGAATTCGGTTTTGTTCTGCTCTCCGTGGCGTCGCCGTTGCAGCTTATCTCAACGACTCAGGTGCAGGTGGTGGGAGCAGCGATGGTGCTATCGATGCTGCTGGCGCCTTTCATCATTGAGCGCAGCGAACACATCGTGCGGCATTTCAGCGGCGCCGAATGGCTGGCCCGCGCGATGGAATTGCACAATGTGGCCGTTCATTCAATGGCGGCCAATCAGCACGTGGTTGTCTGCGGATATGGACGCAGCGGACAAAGTCTCGCGCGCTTACTCGAGTCGGAAGGCTTCGGGTTCATTGCGCTCGACGTCGATCCGAAGCGGGTGAAAGAAGCAGCGGCTGCAGGCGAACACGTCGTGTACGGGGATGCCGCACGTCGCGAGGTGCTGATTGCGGCCGGACTGCTGCGCGCCCGCGCGCTGGTGGTGACCATTGCCGATAGCGCGCTCGCCCTGCGAATACTCGCGCAGGTGCGGGAGCTGAGGCCGGGCCTGCCGGTCGTCGTTCGCATGCTCGACGATACGGAACTCGATATTTTGCGCGAGGCGGGTGCGACCGCCGTGCTCGCCGAAATAATGGAAGGCAGTCTCATGCTGGCATCGCATACGCTGGTTGCGCTCGGTGTGCCGATCAATCGGGTCTTGAGACGTATTCGCGACACGCGCGAACAGCGCTACAGCTTGCTGCGCGGATTTTTCCACGGCGCGACCGATGAGAGCGAAGATTCTGCGCATCACGACCAGCGAGTTCTTCACTCGGTGCTGATTACGCCGGGCGCTGCAGCCATCGACAAATCGCTCGCTGAACTTAATCTTGCGAGCTGCCGCGTGGAGGTCAAGGCGGTGCGCCGTCCCGGCGTCGTTGCGCAGGCGCCGCAGCCTGACGCTCGCATCGAAGCGGGCGACGTCCTAGTGTTATACGGTGGCGAACTGGATTGCGCCGCCGCCGAGATGCGGGTGATGCAGGGATAGCAGCACGCAGATGACCGCCGCCATGCGATTGACAAAGAAAAAGCCCGCCGAAGCGGGCTTTTTAGACGTTTGATTCAACCGGCTTACAATAAGCCTGACGCACCGCAGTTAGGTACCGGTGGGGTTGCGGTCCAGATTGCGGGCGGGCCTACGGCATAGCAGCCGCCAGCGCCAACAGGTGCGACCGCGCCTGCTGCGCCGCCGCCGTCATACACACTGAACTGGAACGAACCGCTGGTCGGGATACCGTCATCCGTTTTGCGGTCGATTTCGGCCAGCAAGTCCGACGGAATCTGATTGCCGGTCTTGATATTGTGCCGCAACGTATTGGGTGTGCCGGAAACGCCGGTGCCGTAAATGCCGTCATACGACAAACGCAAAAAGCGCGCATAGGGATTGGACGGCGCTGATGCCGTTGTCTCCGGAAGAGCCGCATAGGAATAACTGCCGTTGATGAAACCCGATTTCGACAAGTGTTCCCACGCAGCGATCGACTCGTCTATCGTGTCGCCATCGGTGATCGAGCGGATCGTGCCGTTGTTATTGCCGTTAGTACACGCCGGGGTGCACGAAATGTTGGTGCTGGCTGCGCCATAATCGCCTGGCAACGCACGGTAGCGGTCGAGGAAGCCGAAGTAAGCAGCCTTAACACCCTCTTGCTGCGAAATCAGGTTACGCACGCGCGCGCTGGTGATCAGCTCCTGGCCTTTCAACACACCGCCGAGCAGCAGGCCGATGATGACCAGCACAATCGCGATTTCGATTAGGGTAAAGCCCTGTTGTTGGGTTCGCACAGTTTTTCTCCTTATTAGGATGCGTCTGAATGTGTAAGAAGTGCAATTTTTATGCCCGCGCGTCTAGGTCGCCGGGCCCTCGATGCACAATCGAGCGCATCTACATTGGCTTTGTCATCCGACGCAGATATCGCTTGGGAAATGACGGTAACTTATTGTTATTGTTTATATAAATTAAAGCTGGACCGCAGAACTCACCTTGCTTATTGGTGTGTTACGGGTCTGGCGTGTCCAGTGCCGGTGGCTGAGAACGTCCAGATTTCGTCGACGAAGTCTGTTTTTCGTCATTTTTCATGCCCTCCAGCCGCTCCGTCAGAAAATGCAGCTCACGTTCGTCCTTGATTTCTCCGCTCGCCAAGAGCCCGCCAAGCAGAATTTTGGCGCTTTCGAGCTCACCGATATCTTCGAGTATAAAAATTTGCATTTGGCGTGCCCAGTTAGGTGCCGCAGTCGCAAGGCGTGCCAGGTCGCGCGCGTAGCGCAGGGCGAGGGCGTCATCGTGCAGCCGGTGTTTGGCCATGATGGTTACATGTGCGAGCCAGCGCCAGCGGCGATTAGGGTCCTGCAGGAATTGCGCGTGCACGAATTCGATCATCAGACGCTCGCGCGCAGTGTCCGGGACTTGCGTGTAGATCTGGGCCGCCATCAGCAACGGATACTGGCCAACGGTATCAAGGCTCAGTATTGCCGCCAGCCACTGCGCGACGTCGCCGTAGTCGAGATTTCGAAAAGGAATGCTGACACCGGGCTGGTTGTCGAATGCCTGAAGGTACAACGTCATGAGTTGAGCCAGCGCTACCGGCTCGCCGAGACTGGCGACCCGCAGTGAAGCCACCGTCGGCGGCGTGCCAAGCTCAACTGCGCGCGCAACCGGTTTGGGTTGCAAGCTCTGCCATGCGATTTGCAGCGCCAAGCCGGCAGCGAGTAAAGCGATTACTCCACGCGGTACGGCAGAGACCGGCCGTTCGTCGCGCGAGATCACAGGTTACGGCGGTAAAAATCGAAAATCGCCGCAGCAATAAGCAGCGTCGAATAAATCACCGCCTGCACGGCGCAGACGCCGACCGCTGACCATTGGGCCGTACCGTCTACCAGCCATGCACTTTGACTGAAGCGGTCGAGCGAAGGCAATACCAACGCGAGTACGTCGACCAGCCAACCCATCACTTCGCGCGACTGCACGTTGTAACCGACGACTGAGGTATCGCTGATCAGCCGGATGGCTGACAGGCTGCGTGCTAAGAGGTAGAAGCCGGCGACAAAACTCGCCGCCGGCATCAATTGGGTGAATGTCATGACGCAAAACAGGCTCAACGCCGCTACGATCGTCAGTTCGAAGGCGAGCGCGCAACTCCACTGCAACGCGGCCGACAGCGGAGCCAATATCATTTGCGGGAGGCCTGCGAGCAGCGCCATCACGAACGCGATCAGTGTAAAGCCGAGCAAGCGGCCAAAAATGTAGTCGGAACGCCGCAGATCGAACGATAATGTGAGTTCCAGTCCCTTGTCGTTAAATTCACGCACGATGCTGGTCAAAATATAAAGGCTTAGTACAAAGACCGCGATGAGACGCGACGCGGTTGCCGAGAAAACGATTTGCACGCGCGCGCTTTCCGTTATTGCCAGTGTCTGCGCAAAATAAGCTGCACCGAAGACTGCTGCCAGAGCGATCACAAAAACCCATTCGAGGCGCGTGCGCAACGCTTCGAGCAATGTGAAGCGCGCGAGCGTTAAGATTTTTTGCCGACCCATGGAATAATTCATGCTTTCATTCGGTTCCGGTCAGTATAACGAAAACCCGGCCACGGCGATGAGGAGGCCACAGCGGTGAATGCAACGACGGCAGGATCCCAGCAGAAGCTGATGGCGAGCAATCCGCAGATATTGCTCGGCGGCATGCTGCTCGCATTGCACGCTGCTTTGGCGTGGGGCATCGACACCATATTTTCGCGCGCTATGCTGCTGGTGCATTTCGGCATCTTCCTGATCTGGCAGCCGGTATGGCGCGGCGAGCGCAATCTCGATTCAAGGCAGGCGTTCCTTGTCGTCATCGTCGGCTTGTTGCTGGCTGGCTGGAACAACTGGTGGCTGATGGCCGTCTGGCTTGCGGTGCTCTTTGCATTGATCGGCGGTAATCTTTTTGGGATCGAGCAGTCGCGGCAGCGGCTTGCGGCGCTGCTTGCCGCGCTTTATCTGCTCACTCTATTGCTGGTGTGGGTCGTGCCGCACCTGTTTACTGATCAGCAATACGATACGCCGGTGGTCGTTCTGGTGCGTTACGTGTTGCCGGTGTTGCTGCTGGCGATGATCGCCATCCGGGTGCCAGTTGCAGTCCGCGCGTCGCCGCTGGCGGTCGATCTTTTTTACAGCCTTATGTTGTTCCTGCTAGTGACCGGACTCGTGCTCGGCAGCTTTGTCGTCAAGCAGATAAGCCACGGCGATTATTCTCTCGCGCTGGCGCAAAGTTTGATGGTGATGGGGCTCGTGCTTGTGACATTGAGCTGGTTGTGGAACCCGCATACCGGATTTACGGGTATCGGTCATTTGCTCTCGCGCTACCTGATGAGCCTTGGATTGCCGTTCGAGCGCTGGGTTAAAGGGCTGGCGGATCTGGCCGAGCGTGAGCGGGACCCTGCCCGCTTCCTTTCGCTGGCATTACATGACATGTGCGAACTGCCGTGGGTGGCAGGACTGTCCTGGCATGCGGCACACAGCAGCGGTGAGCTCGGCGCGCGTTCGCGCTTTCAGGCTGAATATGCATTCCAGGATTTGACGCTCACATTTCACACCAAGTGGTCGTTGAGTCCGTCGCTGCTGCTGCACCTCAAACTGCTTACTCAGATGCTCGGCCATTTTTATGAAGCGAAGCAGCGTGAAGAAGTTCAGCGCACGAACGCGTATACACAGGCCATTTATGAAACCGGCGCGCGGCTCACGCACGACGTCAAGAACCTTTTGCAGTCGCTGCGTTCGCTCTGCGCCGCTGCCGAGACCAGCAGCGAGAGTGAAGCCGCTGCATTGCAAGGCCTGGTCAAAAGGCAATTGCCGCAAATCGCCCAGCGCTTGACAGTGACGCTTGAAAAATTGCAGGCACCGCACCAGGCGGCGATCTCGCCGGTGAGTGCATTGTCATGGTGGGAAGGACTCAAGCAGCGTTACACGCGCGGGGACATCACGTTTGCCGAGTACAAGCCGCGTGCTGATGTCGTGGTGCCGTCGGAACTCTTCGACAGTGTTACTGAAAACCTTCTGCAAAACGCGATTGCCAAAGCACAACAGGATGCAAATACAAAAATTACTGTCACGTTTGACGCTGCTCATGGCGGTTGCCTGACGATACGCGATAGCGGCGCGGCTGTGGCAAAACAAGTCGCCGCTAAACTGTTTTCGGTGCCAGTGCCGTCGCGCAGCGGTCTCGGAATCGGTCTGTATCAAGCAGCACGGCAGGCGGAGCAGGCAGGGTACAGTCTGACGCTCGTCAACAACGAAGCCGGCAATGTCTGCTTCGAGCTACGTAAGATTGCTTAAGGCGCAATGACCCGAACGGTAAATTGCCGCATCGTGCCGATGACCAACGTAACCTTCGGGGGTGCAATGCCTGCATCAGTGACAGCGCTGAAAGTTGTGTTCAGGCAAGGTGGTAACGAAGTACATTCAGGTGCCACTGTATAACCAACCGACGTGCGCCAATTTGCGTTGAACCAGGTTGGAAAAATAGTGCCCGGCCAGCCAACGCCCGGAGTCAGGTTTCGCGGGAGAAATCCGGGCACCAATGTTACCGATGGAAGGCACAAGCTCGGGTCCCCGTGCGGTTGACAGGAAAAGTCCGAGACCAGCGCTGGATTCGGCAATATTGAATGTGCGGAAAAATACCGGCTAAGGCCCACAGTTGTTTCCTTGGCTACGCGTCTTTCGACAAACGAAATGAGATCCGCTACGGTAATCGCGACCAATCGGTCATTGAACTTCGCATCCGGGGCTGGCGACACAAAGGCGGATCCGCCCGCTGCATTTGCTCCATCCAGATAATTTATGACGCTATTTTTCTCAGAAACGCTGCCGCGTAATTGTGAATTCAACGCAGCGCCCGGCGCGAAAATAACTGCTACGACGTTTGTGAGCATGGATTCGCCGGTAACCGAAAGCGACCCCGTCGTTGCATCGTTGATGAGCACCTGGCTCGCAAAGTCGCGGAAATTGGGCGAAAGGGCGTACCACAGGCGCTCGCCGTCGGCGTCGCGGAGGTCATCAAGGCCCAACGTGCGCCAGGGCAAACGCCCGATGTAGCTCGGGCAATTCGATCCCGCGAACAGGTCGGCGATGCCGTCGTTCGGGATATTTGTGCCGGCAATGTTTGTCAGCAGATCAGGGCATGGCAAACTGCCTGGAAGCGATGCGTCAACGGTTGCTCGCCCGATGACCGCTTGTTTTGCGCGCCCCAATACCGCAGCAGTCTTGCGATCGCGTTCGTTTTGCACAGCGCCCGCGCCTAGCCCGGTCACGACCCACGTTGCGCCCAAAGTGCAAAACACGGCAAGTAGAAAAATCGCTACATATCCGCGTTGAGACTGTCGACGGTGCTTCATCGGGCCGTTAAAAATTAACTCGGGGTGAATGCGGACCACGCATTCGGGACGGGCTTGAGTTACCGTATCGAGTCGGCGAACTTGAATGACGATTCGATCAGCAACCGCAGCTGTGAACGATTATGCCATTGTAATGAAATTAAGGCAGTTTTTGCGCCGTCACCATGCGGCTCATCAAGACGGCAGGCGAGAGCCATACCAGCAAGTCATCGAATTCGGTGCCGACACCGGACGAATAGGTGTGGCTGACAAACAGGCAATCCAAGTCGCTATTTTCGGCTTCGTCAGGACTGACTGAGGCGGTCTGGCCGTTCGGGCCAAACGAGAAAATTATCGCAGGTACGCCGTTGGCAAGGGTTGTCGTGGTGCAGGTCGCGGCTGTTGCCGAACCGCATACTTTGATAAAGCCGCTCGCATTGCCGGGATGCGTGCACGCCGCCCCGCTGGGCGCTGTGGTCAGGCTGAAACCGTTCGTACTATCAGTAAACGCGTTGTTTACGCGGTACCTATAACGCTGGCCCCAGGGATCCATTGCTGGAACATTCAGGGTCACCCAAGGTACGTTTCCTTCAGTCGTCCCGGTGGTAAGCACGTTTGCGCACGGATCTGCAATGCCATCGCCTGTGGTGTCAGGGCACGGCAAATAAGGCTTGGGTTGAGCGAGTGCGAAGCCGATCAGTGCCTCGTTTATCTGGTCAAGATCAGTTTTAGCGGCCGACATTTTGGCCTGCGTGACCTGCGTCGTGATCGGCGTGAGCAGCACCGTAGCAAGAAGCGTGATAATCAACATTGAAATGGCTATCTCGATCAGTGTAAAGCCAATGTTGCGCGATGAGCCCCTGCGATCTAGACGAACGCTGAGTCGATGTCGCGAAGAACCGTGTGCCAAGGATTAGGTGTTATTGGAGTTGCGCGAGCAGCACCGCCGCCTTCAGCGTCGATGCTTCGTGGTTAGCGTAGCCCGCGTTTATGCCGCTGAAAGTCAAAACCGTCGTAGTGCCTGCATTGGGGAAGCCACCCGTTGCGCCGAGAAAGACTCCGTCGGTTCCGAAACTAACGCGGGCAAACGCAGAACCGCATTGGCTCGTGCGGCCATCGTCTGTGAGTGCCGTCGTGCCGGCCGCACAGTCGCTGTCAACGTAGTATCCGTTTGCGCCGTCGGTTCCCAAAATTAAATTCCAGTTATTAGCGACGAACCAGGCGGGTAACGTGAGATCGGTGACGGGAAGATACCCGGTGGATACCGACTGAACCGGTGGTGGAACCGGAGAGGCCATTACCGTGCACGCAGTGGAAGTCGGGCAAGTCTGTGCAGGCCATGGCAGTTTGTTGCCATGCGAACTGTAATATGCCTTCAAAGCTTTTTGTATTTCCATTGCAACGCGTCGTTGCACGAGAGCAAAAACGTCGATCGCAGAAATCACAGCCAGTTGATCGTTATAGAGGCTGCCGTCCGGGCACTTATGCAGATTGTCAGGGGCGCAGGTGGTAAATTGAAGGGGATTTCCGCTGTCATAACTTTCCAGGTAAGCAGCGGGGTTGTTGATATTGGCCGGCGTGCGCTGGCGGGAGTCGCCGTTATTGAGTGCCATGCCGGCTGAAAACACAATCGCAACCACTGCAGTCGCGTTGATCGTGCCGGTCAGCGTAAGGTCGCCCGCGGTTCTGGAGTTGATTTGACTCGAATCTTGAAAATTAGTGGAAAGCGCGTACCAAAGTTGCTCCGCATCAGCGTCGCGTAACTCGGGCAAACCGAGTGTTTGCCATGGCAGGCGGCCAATCATTGCAGTGCAGGCGCCGATCACGGGGTCGGATATTCCATCCGGTACGTTATCGGGACCTGTTACATCAGGGCAGGGCAAGGCACCTGGATGAAGTTCGTTTGAAGCGGCGCTGGCGATCAATGCCTGCTTGGCTAACGCCAACGCTGCGCTTGTTTTTCGGCCTTGTTCGTTGCGAACCGCGGTTGAACTCAGCGACGTGACGACTACCGCAGTCGTGGCGATACCTAAGGCCGCAATAAGCGCGAGCATCGCATAACCGCGTTGACCGCATGCGCGGTTAACAACGTCACGTTCGATCGTTAGCATATCTGCGGCGACACTGACAACGAAATTCCGATCACTGTTTGTTCGTAAGTTCGTCCGCGCGCGGTTCGTCGCGAATATCGCCATCTGTACTGCGCCCGGCCCGTTGCTGGGAAGAACGACGAGATTTTAAGGCTTCCGCCGGCTTCGCCTGTGTGACTTTTGGCACGTCCGTCCCTGCCTTTTCGCCTTCCGCAGCTATTTTTCCCTCCGGTTTAGGCAACGGGCGCCGTAAATAATTTTCTTCGATAGTCCCGCTGACGACTTCGACCGTCTGGCCTACCTTCAAATCCAGCTTGCGTCCGCTATCAGGCACATTCAAATGGACACGATCATCGGTTTTGCCGATAGCCGCATTGATGCTGCCTGGTTGTTGTTCGGTGACGGCGCGACTATTCAGCCAGATGGTGTTCTTGCCATCGCTGCGCCTGATAAATCCGTTGACGCTGACGTTTTGAGCTACGGGCGCCGCGGCCGACTGTTGTTCGCCATCGTTGCTGATCTCCGAGCGAATGTTTTGCTTGCGGGCATTGTCAAGAGTTGCGCGCTGCGCCGGCGTGAAAAACATGCGGCCGAGGTCTGCCGCAAACGTTGCGTTTGCGCATGACAACAGCACGATAAGAAGTGAGCCGTAACCGCGCATTATTTGCGCTCTCCAGAATTTGCCGGACGCAGCGTGATCCAGGCAATGTCGCAGCTTGCGCGCAAGTTCGGCTGAAAGCGGATACTGCCCCCGGAGTTGATACGATCAAGCTTGCATTGATTTACCGAGAAAAACCCCGCGCCCTCTTTTCCCAGCGCCGCCAAAAAGCTCATCAGGTCGCCTTCATGCAGCAATTGAAAGTTAAGTTTCATAATTGACTGGCTGAGCGTCAATGGACCGGGATTGAGGTCCGCCGCGTAAGGATATGGTTGTTGCGAGCCGATTTGATATTGAACGCCAAAAAGCCGCGCTTGCTGATTCGCCTGGCGTAAGCCTTCAAGCCAGTTCAGCCGCTGTTCATCTCCCGCGAAGCCGATCTGTTGCAGATACTGATAGTTGGGCAGGTACTTAACAATCACGTCTTTTTCTTCGCCCGACTTGTGCAGGCGGGTGCGCGCTTCGCGCATTTGATTCTGCTGCTGAACGAGATCTTTTTTACTGGCGCTCAAGGTCTGGTCAAGTTCGTAAATGAGACTTGCAGCCAAAGCAATAACGATCAATAAAATGATCAGTGGCGTTTGTAGTGATTTAAGCTCGGCAGCGTTCATACGGCTGGCTTCATATACACGACGAGCACGAACTCGGCCCTGTCTGACTGGTCGCGGCTGTCGGTTGTATTACCTGACAGCGTAAGTCCCGGGCTGATATTCAGCGGCAACTTGATGACTTTGACTTCGCCGACGTTTGGCTGCTGCGCGAGACTGTCGGCGAACCGGTTGATCGAATCAATGGCCGCGCGGTAATCGCCGCGAAATGGTCGAACCTCGCCTTCAATCAGCGCGCCCTCTTTACGTTTTCCGCCCCCTTGTGAAACAGGCGGCGGCACGAACGCCGGTGCTGACGATTGGCCCGGACTTGCCTCGCGCGCCGTGGCGAATTCCGCGGTATCGTATTTCCATTCGAAGCTTTTCATGACGATTGCGGGATTACGTTCAAGCGATTGGCTCACGAGGTCCATCATGATGTCCGGCGTGCGAGTCGTGGCGCCGATTTTCTGCGAGACTTCGACCGCTCGGCGCAGGTTTTCCGCCGTGGTCGGCGCGGCCGGGAATTGGCGAGTCGCTTCTTGATATTTGGCCTGCAATTCGGCCGTCTGACGCCGCGCATTTTCCGTTTCGATTCGGGAATCAAATATCTGGTACGCACTGAGGGCGCACCAGGCTGCCGCTGCAAGCGCGGTGACTGCGCTTAACGCATAAATGCCGCGGCGAATTTGATGCTGACGATAGCCCAATGTGACATTTGCAGGGGCGAGGTTATTGTCCGGCGCGCGAAGCCCCAGCAAGTGCAGATATAGCGCATCGCTCGACGATTCCATCACCGGCGAGGTGATGCTGAGGCTGGACAGAATCTCAGCTTTTCCCAGACGCCGGCACTCAATATTGGGATTGTCCCGGGCGATTGTCTGCTCCAGTCCGCCCAGGGTGTCATTACGGTCGACGACCAGCACTGATAGGTGCTCGTCCAATGTCATGACACGCAGTGCGTGCAAGTACAGACGGGTGTTGGATATCTCTTCCGCGTAGTTTTTGATCGCTTCGCCTGCGTTTCCGTCGATTCTTGCCAGACGGCTGATGCGAAGCTGTTGTTCACGCAAAAAACTGAGACGCAATCCGGCGCCGTGAACCGATACGACCAACAGATTGGTTTGCTTAGATTTCAGCTTATCGACCAGCATGGCGCTGACGGTGGGCAGCAGATAAATTCCTGCGACCGGTAATTCGAGCGCCGTGACGACTTGCAGCCAGGTGTTGATCAACTCTGGATTGGTCAACGCACAGAAAAGATATCGATCGTCGCGCCGCTTGCCCGTGTCCCGACCTTGCATCCGCGCGCTACAGTATTGCGTGCTCCGATAGTGCTGCTTCAGTTTCCGGGCAATCATCTCGTTTCGATCACTGCCAAAACTATGAGGCAACGATTCAAAACGATAGTCTTCCTCGACTGCATCGACCATGATGTGGACCGGCAAGCGGGAACTTTGCTCCAGGTGGTCCTTGAACGCTGCCAATCCCGCTTCGTTGTTCTCGAATACCGTACAGGGGCCCAGGCGGCCGCCCTGCCAGCGCGCCGCACTTATCTGCAGCGCCGATATGGAAACCAGATGTTTATCCGCCATGGCGAAATCGATTAGCTTGTAAAGTTAAGCGCTTAAAATTTGATCTTACCCAGAATGTCATACACCGGTCCGAGTACCGACCACATGATAAACACCATAATACCGCCCATAACGACGGTTAACACCGGTCCGATCATTTCCATGCCTTTGTCCACGGACTCCTTGACGTCACGATTATAAAAATACGTGACATTGAGCAATGCAGTATCCAGCGCGCCGGTCGCCTCTCCGACCCGCAGCATGCGGATAACGAGCGGGGGAAAAATGCCGAGGTTTTGAAATGTTTCGGTCAAACTGTCGCCTGCCGTGATTTGTGCCCCTGCGCGCGCCAATCCATCTGCAATGACCCGGTTGCCGACGATCTCCTCGGAGGTCTTGATGGCGTCGAGGATCGTGATGCCGGATTGATACATCAGTGCAAAAAAATTGGTGAATCGCGACATGATGATTTTCTGCAGGATGGGACCAATGATCGGCAGATGCAGCTTGGTGTGGTCCCATAAGTAATGTGCTTTCGGGCTCCTTTTGATCATTACTACCAACGTCGCGACTATGGCGACGGGAATGCCGAACACGAGCGGCCAATATGCGATCACCCCGTTGGATACAAAAATCAAAAAGCGGGTCTGTGGCGGCAAGGCGATGCCCATTGATTTTAAGAGCTGTGTCACCTGGGGAACCAGAAAGACCAGCATGAAAATCAGCACGCCCATGACGACGACCAGAACAAAAGCGGGGTACATCATCAATCGTTTTGTTTGCGATGCGAGTTCATCCTGCCATTTAAGTGTGGTGCCAAGGCTTGCAAACACTTCAGTCAGGCGCCCGGCCTGCTCGCCTGCGCGTACCAGGCTGACAAATACGTTATCGAACACATAGGCGTGCTGCGACATGGATTGCGACAGAATCCGACCGCCTTCCATGTCCTCGATCAAAGTCGCCAGCACTTCGCGAAAACGCGGATTTTCGATCGAATCGCGCAGATCGCGTATCCCTTCGAGCAGCGGGATGCCCGAGCGCGTAATCTGCTCCATGTCGAAACAAAACGTAATGAGATCCCGGCGGGTGATATTTCCGCCCGACCCGAAGCCGCCGGCGGTTTTTTCGATCTCGCGAAACGTAATGAGATCAAGACCCATGCGGCGCAGCCGCAGCTCGAGATCGACCTCGTTGACCGCATCCAGCCCGCCCCGCGCAGGGCTGCCGGTTTTGTCGACCGCTTTATATTGAAAGGAGGGCACCGTCAGCGCGCTTCAAGAATTAATTCGGCGTTCAGTTGAAGCGACCGGTCAAGTCGACCGAACGCGATATTTCGGCGATGCTGCAGGTACCGCTGAGTACAAGCGCAACGCCTTCCTCGGCAAGCGGGCGGAAATTCTTGGCAAGTGCTGCCGCTCGCAATTCCTTTGCCGTCGCGCGCCGCGCCACCAGTTCGTCCAGGTCACCGTCCATCACGAGCAGTTCCATGACTGAACTGCGGCCTTTGTAGCCCTTATTGCTGCACTTTGCACATCCGGTCGGCCGGTTGATGTGAGCAATGTCGGCGGCAGCCGGCCCCAGAATCTTGCGCTCTTCAACCGTCGGCGAGTACGCCTCCTTGCAGTGCACACATAGCACTCGCACCAACCGCTGCGCGATGACGCCGATGATGTTGCCTGCCATGATGTCCGGTTGGATACCGATGTCGAGCAGGCGCGGGAAAGCGCCTAACGCCGAGTTCGAGTGCAGCGTTGAGAACACTTGATGCCCCGTCATCGCAGCGCGAAACGCCATTTCAGCGGTGTCCTTATCGCGAATTTCACCAACCAGAATGATGTCCGGATCCTGACGCATCATCGAACGGATTCCGTTGGCGAAATCCATCTTTACCGCTTCATTCACGGATGTCTGGCGCATGAGAGTCAGCGGATATTCGACCGGATCTTCAAGCGTCATGATGTTGACGGTTTCGTCATTGACCTGCGACAGCAGCGAATAAAGTGTCGTTGTCTTGCCGCTGCCGGTCGGTCCGGTGACAATTAATATACCTTCGGGACGTGCCAGCATCAGGCTCAACCGTGTCAGCGTCATCGCGGGCAAGTTCATTTTGTCGAGACTGATGATTGACTTCTCGCGGTCGAGAATCCGCAGCACGATATTTTCGCCGTGCACCGTGGGATGCGTCGAAACCCGAAAGTCGATCGGCCGCCCGTTGAGCGTTAACGATAGCCGGCCGTCCTGCGGCGCCCGCGTTTCCGCGATATTCATTTCACTGATGACCTTGATACGGACGGTAATCCCCGGCATATAGGTCTTGTGCAGGCTGCGAACTGTCTCGAGCACGCCGTCGATGCGGTAACGAATGCGCAAAAACGCATATTCGGGTTCAAAGTGAATGTCCGAGGCGCCGCGTTTGACGGCATCGACCAGCAATGCATTGACCAGCCTCACCATCGGCTGGGTGTATTCATCGCCGCCGGCGCCGAGGCTCTGATAATCGATTTCGCCGGTTTCAATTTCCTGCAGAATGCCGTCGACCGACAGTTCGTGGCCATAGAACTGGTCGATGTAATCTTCGAGTTGCGCCTCGCCGGCGAGCTGCGTCTTGATTTCGACTGTGGGACCGAGCGTTGCGCGCAACTGGTCAAGCGCGACAACATTAAAGATTTCAGTCGTTGCGATGCTCAACTGGCGCTCATCGGCGTCGTAGGCGATCGGCAGCAAGCGATGGCGGCGGGCAAAATCCTGCGGTACGAGGCGCAGCGCCTCTGGATCGGCGACGACCTGGGCGAGGTCGATCGACTCCTGGCCGACAGTGCGCGCCATGATGTCGCGGATCGCAGCTTCGGTGACAAAGCCAAGCCGCACGAGTTGGCGGCCGATCGGAATGTTGTTCTGTTTTTGCTCGGCGAGCGCAATGCCGAGTTGGTCAAGCGTGATCAGTCCCTGCTGTACTAACAGTTCGCCTAGACGGAGCTTTTTGCGCTGTTCAGCCATGGGTTTGATTATTGGAACAACGTGTATTGTACCGACGACGGCAAAGTAAGCCCGCTGTGCGGTGCCAGCGCACTGTGGATGCTATTGCAAAACCTTTTCCAGTTTTTCGACGCGTCCCTGAACCGCAGACGGACTGAAATTGGCGTGGCCTTTCGCTGTGGCAAGCACGATTGCCCGGCGGTAAAAATCGATTGCTGATTTTGGCTGACCGATGTGCTCGAGCGCAATGGCAAGGTTGTATGCGTAGTCCGGATTTTCAGGCTGCAGATGGTGTGCCTGAAAAAATGCCTGTTGCGCGTCCGACCAGCGCAATTGATCGACATAAGTATTGCCAAGCGTGAAATATAAGTAGGGTGACGAGGGGTCGCGCGAAATGAGCTGTTTGACCCGCGTTTCCGCAGACAGCGGGTCGGCGCTGCCAACCGTGCCGATCAATCCGGCTTGTGCCAGGCTGTTGCGCGGGTCGAGTTCGAGGACTTTCGCGTAGTGTTTAGTCATCGTCTCACGGTCACCCTGCTGCGACGCAATGGCAGCAAGTCCCAGCAACGCTTCGATGTTGCGCGGATCGCTTTTCAACAACTGGTTGTACAGGCGTTGCGACGCTTCAAGGTTGCCGGTATTAAGAGCGCTGTAAGCTTCCGATAGAACGGGATTGATGGCCGGCGCTGCAACGCCGGCGGTCACCTTGATTGTGTCGCGCGGCATTGTCGACGGGACGGCGGCCGGCGCGGGAGCCGGCGCCGGCGTGGTCACTGCCGGGGCTGCTGCCGCAGCCGCGGTGGACACAAGTTTTTCCTTGTTCGCTTGCTCGGTCGGCGGGAGCAACGACGTCAGCGGCAGCGGACCAGCGATCGCCGCTGCCGGCGGGCTTGTGATGGCGGGCTGACTCGCAGGTGCCTGCGCGACGGCAGCAACCGGCGCGGGCCGCGCTGCCTGAGTTGCGAACATGCCGGGATTCATCTGCAGGTAGACGTAACCGCCGAAACCGACGAGAAACAATGTGGCAACCGTGCCGAACGTTATCAGCGGACGATCGCGTAGGTAGGAGAACAGATTGCCGCTTGGCTCGGCACGGGCCGCTGCTCGAATCACGGCGGCTGCCTTCACTGAATCGCGCGCGTCCGTGCGCGGCTCTGCGCCCGGCGGCCTGGCAATTGCGGCTGGCGCCGTAACCGCCCCTCGTGACATGGGCGATGCGTCGGGCGAGGGCACGATAACGGGTTCGAGCGTAAGCTCAGAATTAAATTTGTTACTACTGACTGGCTGCGCAGCTGCCATCGGCTGAGTGGCATCGGTGCTGGCAGTTGCATCGTTACGGTCCTTGGCGGCCTTTTCCAAGGCTTTCATGAGCAAGCTCATTTGCGTGTGCCCACCGTTTCGCCGGGTTGCGTTTCAGTTGGCGTCTGAGTTTGCTGAGGCAGAAACTTTTTGAAGAATTTCAATTCTTCGCTCTCGAGCGACGGCGTGGTGATGACCGTCGAGCGCAAAAAGATCACGAGTTCGGATTTTCGGACGTTGTCGTCCCGCGCGCCAAACAGTTCGCTCAGAAAACCCGTATTCGCCGCATTACCCGCGCCAGGTATCGAATTTCGGTTGTATTGCGCGCTGTCCTGCATGAGTCCGCCGAGCACGGCGGTCTGACCGCTGACGAGTTGCAATACTGATTCCATCTCGCGCGTTTGGACCTGGGGTACCGGATTGGTGAGACATCTGCCGCCGTTTGCTGCTGCAATCTGCGTACTGCATAAGCTGGGATTCGGGTCGTTCGCAAAACCGTTTACGCGCGTAATCGTTGGCCGGATTGTCAACGTGACCTGGCCGTTTTCATTGATCTGCGGCGTCATGCTCATCACCATGCCAACGGGCACCGTTTGTGCTGTCGTGTTGAAGGTGGTGTTAGTGCCGACGTTGGCAGCGGTTGTAGTAGTCGCCTCGATATTAAAGTAAACGATGTTGTCGACGACCTTCAGAAGTGCAGTCTGGTTGTTGATCGCCATTAATTTCGGGCTCGACAATACTTTCGTATTGCCGAACTGATTGAGCAAATTCACGCTCGCCGCGATATTGCCAAGGGTGGAAGTCGGATTGACGTAGCCAACTGAGAGACTGCCGGGTGCAAAGCCGTTCGGAATCCCCGCGATGAGTGATTGATTGAAAGTAACGCCGCCGGTGATTGCAAGCCGGCTCCAGTCGATACCGGCCTGATAGATGTCGGACAAAGTGACCTCGGCGATGGTCGCTTCAATCAAGACCTGGCGCTGAGCCATTTGCGTAACACTGTCAAGGTGCTGCTGGATCAGCGCGTGTTGTTTCTCTGTGGCCAGGACGCTGACGGTACCCGTAACTGGATTTACCACAATGTCATCGCGGACGTCGCCGGCCACCGGTATTGCACTCGCCGCTTGGCCGCCGAAAACGCTGTTAAAGAGTTGCGGCGCCGCCTGGCCCGCGCGTGCTACTGCTTCTGCCTGCTGCAGCCTTTCCTCGCGCGCCGAGCGCTGCGACTCCGCCCGCTCGGCCCGTTGTTCCGACGTGAGCGACTGACTGCGCGTCGAAACGAGAATTGCGCGAATATTGTCGCGCAGCGACTCCCAGAAATTATTGTTACTGGTCGTTTTCACCAGGGTGCTCGATGCATTGCTGCCGCCGCTGCCGCCACCGGAGCTGCCGCCGCCTGCGCCGGAACCGCCGGAGCCGGATTGGATCTGACCTGACACGCCAATACTGGACGTCGTCTCGCGCGTCATGTTGACGTAATTGACTCGGTAGGTCTTGAGATACGCCGTATCGGGTGAAACGATGATGGTGTTGCCTTCGATCCGATACCGCAGATTGACCTGTTTGCTGACCCGGTCAAGTATCGCGGGTAACGTTTCGTTGATCGCGTTCAGGCTCACCAGCCCGGTCAGTCCCGGATGGATGTCGACGTTTTGCTTGGTGTCGCGCGCGAGTGCGAACAGCAGTTCCTTCACCGGAACTTCATTGACGACAACGCTGTAAGTCGGCGGTTTAACGGTCGGCCTGGGCGGTGGCACGAAGTCGCTCGTGCGTGCCGGCGATGGGACGTCTGCCAGCGAAGGTTTCGGCGCTGGGGTCGTAACATGACCTTCGGATTGCGGCAGGACTGAACGCTTGTAGCAGCCGGCGAGCGCTGTTGCGACTAACGCACATGCAATCATTTGGCTGACGTAACTACGACGGAACCAACCTTCGGCGCACCGACGATCGGCGTGCACGTAATCGTCTTTCCGTTTACCGGAAGCCAAGATTGAAACCATGATGCGATCCCCTGTAAAAAGCACTGCCACGTAGCGCAAACCGTGACTCGCTCTTGTCAGGAGGACTGGTGGCGAGCGATCTCGGCGCGTATTCCCTGCATCGTGCGCAACACGGGTTTATAGGCTTTCAATGAGGACGGCAACTTGCCGAGCGCCTCTTGGGCGGCGCGGCGATCATCGAAAGACCCGTACAACACCGTAAGCGACGGTTTTTGTTTTGCAATGGTACGGTACACAAAAATGTCAGTAATTTCAATATATTTGCGAACGACATTCAGGTGATGCTTTAGCTGAGCAGGGTTATCCGCCCCCAGCAATTGAATTGTGAAGCGATTTTCCTTTGCGTCGGCAAGCCAAGCCTTCGTCGCCGCCAAGCGGTCGTGCACTTCGTCTTTAGTCTCGATCGAGGACCGTGAGTTTGCGCCCGCTATGGCTGACATCGGCGCCGATATTGGCTTGGTGCCAGCGGAAGGTGGCTCTGAGACGGTTGCTTTGACCGCCTCGGATGAATTGGCCGTCGTTGCACTGACAGGTAAGTCACTTACACCCGGCGAGACGGGTTTCTCCTGGCTGGCACTCTGTGGTGGCGTTGCAACAGTCGGCGGAGCCGGGAACTGCGGCGGTGCCGCTGTTTGCGGTGTTTGCTGATCGGCGTAGTAGCTCGAGAGGAGCGCGTACACCGTCATCCCGAGCGCTGCGCCGACAATAAACAGCAATACGGCAAAACCGATGCGCATTTTCGGCGACTGCGGCTCATAACGGCTGAACTCGCTGTCCTGAACCGCCGCCTTTACATGTTTGATCCGGACCGTGTGCGTATTTTCGGAAAACGCCGACAACAGCGCTTTGTCGGCAATCAGATTGATGCGTCGAGTCAGTCCGCCCGAGGATTTGGCAATGGTGTTGACGATCGACGGCGGGAACAGGTCGGGGCCGCGATAGCCGGCCGCGCGCAGTCTGAAATTCAGGTAATCGCGGATTTCGCCAGGCTTTAACGGGCTCAGGCGAAAGCTGTGAGTAATACGTTCGCGCAACTGGCGAATCTGCGGCTGGCGCAAATTCTCTTCGAACTCAGGTTGGCCGAACAAGACGATCTGCAGCAGCTTGCTGTGGGCGGTTTCAAGATTGGACAGGAGGCGGATCGCTTCGAGCGTCGCCAGCGGCATGCTCTGCGACTCTTCCACAAACATAACGACCTGTTTACCGGCGGCATGGCGTTCAAGCAGGTGTGCATTGATCATCTGCATGACGTCGAGATGGCCGGCATCGCGGGGCGGCTTCAGATGCAGTTCCTGGGCGATCGCGTGCAAAATTTCTTCAGGCGAGACGCTCGGATTGGCGAGATAAACCGTTTCGACGTTTGACGGCAAACGCGCCTGCATCATGCTGCAAAGCATTGTCTTGCCGCTGCCTACTTCGCCAGTGACCTTGATGATGCCTTCGCCCTGTCCGATCGCGTAGAGCAGCGCTTCCAGAATGGGCCCGCGGTTGCCGCCGCCATAGAAAAACTCGGTATTCGGCGTGATCCGAAACGGCGGTTGCGTCAGTCCAAAATGGTTGTAGTACATCGTCCCTTAGTCGCTGTCTGGTCCGTGATTTGGCTGCCAGCGTTGTAAGGCTTGCGCCTTGCTATTCGGCCGAAGCCTGGTGTTCTTCAGGCGTGCCGTAATTCTGCATGCGGCTATAAAGTGTCGTGCGATGTATGCCGAGGAGCTTGGCCGCCTGCGACAGATTGCCTTGCGTAATCAGCAAGGCGGCTTCGACATAGCCTTTTTCCCATTGCTGCATCGTGAGGTCGAGGTTGAAGTTTTTTTGCAACTGCAGATGTTTTTTCGCCGCGTCGAGCACCGACTTGAAATCCTGGCCGATCGGTAATCCAGGCGAGTCGATTTGCATGCTTTCCATATCGAGTTCGACTTGCAGTTGTTCGGCATTGACCGCTTGACCGGCGTGCTTGGTCGTCAGCCGGATCACGATATTGCGCAACTCGCGCACATTGCCGGGAAAACTGTAGTCGAGCCACAGTGCCAGCGCCGGCGCCTCGAGGTCGAACGCTTTGACCGCCGCCTGGCGCGAATAAAAATCCCGGAAGTAATCGAGCAGCAGGCGCTTGTCTTCACCAAGGTCGCGCAGTGACGGCACGTCGATCGTGAATACCGACAACCGGTGATAGAGGTCGGCGCGGAAGCGGCCATTGCGGATTTCCTGGCGCATGTCGCGATTGGTCGCCGCGATAACGCGCGCATTGCTGACGCGGCTCTGGGTTTCGCCGACGCGCTGATACTCGCCGTTTTCGAGCACACGCAGCAGCTTCGCCTGCAGTTCAAGCGGCAACTCGCCGATTTCATCGAGGAAAAGCGTGCTTTCCTTGGCGTCCTCGAAGTATCCCGAGCGCGACGTAGTGGCGCCCGTGAACGCGCCTTTGCTGTAACCGAACAACGTCGGCTCAACGAGGTTCGGTGAAATCGCAGCGCAATTCAAAGCGAGAAAGGGCTTGGATGCGCGCGAACTCTGGCTGTGCAATGCCGACGCGATCAACTCTTTGCCGCTGCCCGACTCGCCTTCAATCAAAACGGGGAACGGCGCGTTCGCATATTGGGTGATCTGCTGGCGCAGTTTGTCGATCGGCAGACTTTTGCCAATCAGTCCGGCGCCGCCGCCTGCCTGTGCGGTCAATTCGGCGTCGCGAATCTTTAACGCGCTCAGGAGCAGGTCTTTTATTTTTTCCGGTTCGCACGGCTTGGCGATGAATTCGATCGCGCCCAGCGTGCGCGCATGGCGGGCGTTGGTTTCTTCGTTCTGGCCCGAGAGCACCATGATCTTGAGGCTCGGCGAATAAGCGATCAACTCATTGATGAGCTTGAACCCTTCGTCGGGTCGGTGTGGCGTGGGCGGCAAGCCGAGGTCGATCAGCGCAAGTTGCGGCGGATTGTCGATTTGACGCAGCAAACTTTTGACCTGCGCGCGTGATTCGGCAACGTAGACATTAAAATCGCGACTTAGTACGAAGTTAAGCGTGTCAGTAATCAATGGATCGTCATCGACGATCAGCAGATCCGGCTTTGTCTGTGTTGATTCCAAAGAGCCTCCCTGAATAAGGTATTCTGCCAGATAGTTTTATCGCCTGATAGTAATCATCCGTCGTGGTTTTAGGCCGTTTGCGCAATGTCATCGATGCAATTCAAGAACGCCTGCTCAAGCGTTTTGCCGCCGTGTTGTTCGCACAGCGCCGCGGGCGTTCCGGCAAAGCGGAGACTGCCGGCGTGGATGACCGCGATGCGGTCGCTTAATTCGGCGACGTCGGCGAGCGCGTGCGAGGTGAAAAAGACCGTGCATGACTGACGCTTGAGTTCCTGCAGCCGCGCTTTTAGCAGTGCATGTGCCTTGGGATCGAGACCGCTCGCCGGTTCATCGAGAATGTAAAGATCCTTGCGGGACAGCAGGCAGGCGGCGAGCCCGAGTTTTTGTGTCATTCCCTTTGAATAGGCGCGAACCGGCAGTTTGAGCGCGCTTAAGTCAAGATCGAACGCGCGCAGCATGTGCTCGGCTTCGGCACGGTCATATGGCGTCGACTGCATGCCCAGCACGTAGCGGATGAAATCTTCGCCGGTCAGGTAGTAGGGCGGATTAAAGCGCTCTGGCAGGAAAGCAAGCCTTCGGCGCGCGACGGTCAGGTGATGCGGTGTGCCGAAGATTTGAATGGTGCCGGCCGACAAATTGCAGAAATCAAGCAGGCACTTGAGTAACGTGGTCTTACCCGCGCCATTGACGCCGACCAGGCCGAAAAATTCGCCCTCCGCGACGTCGAAACTGACGTCCCGCAGTGCCTGCGTGCGACCATAACTTTTCACTACCCCGCTAAATTGCAACGCAATTTCAGACATCGCCGGTCGCATTTCCGCACGTTGGAAGACGGCGGTATCTTATAACATCCGCAGCGCGCGCCACGACAGTCGGGCGGCGCACGAGTTACGACCTTCGGTCAATTGTGATAATCGCCCCAACTGTTTAGAATTCAACGTTTTTGCATTGCGGGGACTGGGTAAACCGGTGGCGGACAATCTAATCGAGATCAGCGGTGTTGGTTATTCGTACGACAAGCGCCGCATCATCCTGAGCGGGATCGATATGGTGATTCCGCGCGGCAAAGTGGTCGCCATCATGGGCATCAGCGGTTCCGGCAAGACGACCTTGCTGCGGTTGATCGGCGGTGCCTTGAAGCCGACGCAGGGCACAGTCAAGGTTAATGGGGAAATGACACATGAACTCGACCGCGAAGGCCTGTACCGGATGCGCCGTCGCATGGGTCTTTTATTCCAGTTCGGAGCGTTGTTCACCGACTTATCTGTATATGACAACGTCGCATTTCAGATGCGCGAGCATACCGACTTGCCGGAGTCGATGATCCATGATCTGGTCATGATGAAGCTGCACGCGGTTGGTTTGCGCGGCGCTCACCGCATGATGCCCGCCGAGCTCTCGGGCGGCATGTCGCGGCGCGTGGCGCTCGCTCGCGCGACCTCGCTCGATCCGATGCTGATCATGTACGACGAACCGTTTACCGGCCTCGACCCGATTTCGCTCGGTGTGATCCGCAATCTCGTGCGCAAGCTAAACGATGCGCTGGGCTCGACCTCGATTGTGGTTACGCACGACGTGCAGGAAGCGCTCGATATCGTCGATTACGTTTATTATCTGTCGGAGGGCAAGATGGTTGCGCATGGCACGCCGGAGCAAATGCGCGCATCGAAAGATCCGCTCGTGCATCAGTTCGTGTGGGGTGAAGCCGACGGTCCGGTCGCTTATCAGTACCCGAGTAAAAATTTCAGCGAGGAGCTCGAGCTTGCTTAACCGCACTTCGATTATCAATGTGCGCAACATCGGCCACCACGCGATCGAGAGCCTGCTGCGGCTTGGCTACGCGTCGCGTTTTTTCGCGCTGACACTGCTCAATTCGGGCAACAGCTTTTTGCGCTTGCGGCTTATAATCCGCGAGTTGTATTTCACCGGCGTGCTGTCGATGATCATCATCCTGATTTCGGGACTGTTCGTCGGCATGGTGCTCGGTTATCAGGGTTATCAGACCCTCAAAACCTACGGTTCGGAATCAGCACTTGGCGTGCTGGTTGCACTTTCATTGGTGCGCGAGCTCGGCCCCGTGATGTCAGCACTATTGTTTGCAAGCCGCGCGGGTTCGGCGATGACGGCCGAAATAGGCCTCATGAAGGCAACCGAACAATTGTCGGCAATGGAGATGATGGCAGTCGACCCGATTGCACGAGTGGTTGCGCCGCGGTTTTGGGCAGGCGTTATATCAATGCCGCTGCTGGCCGCGATGTTCAGCGCGATGGGCGTATACGGCGGGTACCTGGTTGGCGTGGTCGTAATCGGGGTCGACGAAGGCTCATTCTGGTCGCAAATGCAAAGTGCGGTGGATTTTCGGGAAGATATCGTGAACGGCGTCATCAAAAGCGTGGTGTTCGGCGTTGCAGTTACCTGGATCGCGTTGTTCGAGGGCTATGATGCGCCACCAACCGCCGAAGGCGTATCCGGGGCGACGACGCGCACGGTGGTGACATCGTCACTGGCAATTTTAGGGCTTGATTTCATACTAACTGCATTTATGTTTCGGGGGGCTTAATGGAACGCTCGACAATCGATCTGTGGGTCGGCCTGTTTGTGGTCGCGGGTTTTGTCGCGTTGACCATTCTGGCTCTGAAAGTTGGCAATATGGGCAGTTTTGGCGGCACGCAGACTTATGAATTGTCCGCGCCCTTCACCAATATCGGCGGTCTCAAGCCGCGCGCCGCGGTAAAAAGCGCCGGCGTAGTCGTCGGACGCGTATCCGATATTACTTTCGACAATGAAAAGTTCATGGCGAAGGTCAGCATGAACATCGAGACCCGCTTCAAATTTCCGAAAGACTCGTCGGCGTCGATCCTGACGGCAGGTTTGCTGGGTGAGCAATATATCGGGCTCGAAGGCGGGGCCGAGGACGCGTCACTTGCCAATGGCGACACCATCAAAATGACGCAATCGGCCGTAGTGCTCGAGAAGTTGATCAGTCAGTTCATGTATAGCAAAGCCGCCGAAGGTAACAGTAACGGCGCCGCCAAATAACAGACGTCTTAGTATTAAAAACGACGCGGAAGGAATGCAAATAATGAAATCAATCAGCGCGATTTTCCTCGGATTCTTACTGACAGCGACAACGCTCGCATCGTCGCAGGCGCACGCGCAGGCCGCCGCCAGCCCGGCGTCGGAAAGCGCGCCTGATGCGCTCGCAAAAAGAGTCACCGACGAAGTGCTCGCGGTCCTGCGTGCCGACAAGGACATCCAGGCAGGCAACACCAAAAAATTGCTCGATGTCGTGGAAGCGAAAATACTGCCGCATTTCAATTTTCCGCATATGACGCGTCTCGCGGTTGGCGCGCCTTGGCGTCAGGCGTCGCCGGCACAACAGCAAAGTCTCATCAATGAGTTCCGCGCCTTGCTTGTGAACACCTACACCACCGCGTTTTCGCAGTACCGCGACCAGGTCATCGAATACCGGCCGTTTAAAATGGCGCCTGCCGATACGGAAGTCGTCGTTCGTTCGTTGATCAAGCAAAAGACCGGTGCCGATCCGATCGACATCAATTACAGCATGGAAAAAGTCGATGGCACCTGGAAAGTCTACGATGTCGTGATCGCCGGCGTGAGCCTGGTCCAGAACTACCGCAGCAGTTTTGCCTCCGAAATCCAGAAGAGCGGCGTTGACGGCTTGATCGCAACGTTGTCGACCAAGAACAAGACGCTCGCCCAGCAGCAGGGCACGCGCAAATGATCGAGCGCGCCGGTAATGAGTTGCGCTTATCCGGCGCCCTCACGCTAGCGAATGCCGTCGCTATCTGCGACGAGGGCAAGGCTCAGCTAAACGGCGACGTGGTGGTCAACCTGCAGGCGGTCACTGAAGTCGACTCAGCCGCACTGAGCGTGTTGTTCGAGTGGAGACGCGCTGCACGTGAAAAAAATGTGCGGGTTGCGTTTCGAAATTTACCCGACAGCATGAAGAGCCTGGCGGCGCTGTATGGCGTCGCCGACCTGGTCGCGCCAGACGCCTGATCTGCACGGACGTGGTTCCGCAGGCGGGTGCGCCGCGCCTTCCGCGTTTGCTGCGCTCATGATTTCCGCGATCCGGAACGCGATAAACTGCCGCATCAAAAGGATTGAAAAATCATGGTAACTCCCGAGCAAGTTAAGACTTATATCGAGCAGGGACTCGAATGCGAGTTCGTCAATGTCGCCGGCGACGGTCATCACTTCGAGGCGGTGATCGTAAGCGCCGCATTCACCGGCAAGAATAAAGTGCAGCAGCACCAGATTGTTTATCGCGCGCTCGGCGATCGCATGCGCGAAGAAATTCACGCGTTGTCGATGCAGACGCATACGCCTGAAGATTGGGCCAAGCGCTAACGCGCCCTTCGAAGCATGGACAAACTGGTTATCGAGGGCGGCGTTGCGCTGAAGGGAGAAGTGCGGATTTCCGGCGCCAAGAACGCTGCACTGCCGATTCTGTGCGCGTCGATTCTGAGCGATGAGCCGTTGCGGGTTTCGAACGTGCCGCATCTGCGCGACGTCACCACAATGCTCGGCCTGCTCGCGCAAATGGGCATTGCGGTCTCGGTTGACGACCGGCTCGGCGTCGAACTGAATGCGCAGGCACTCGATAACCCCGAAGCGCCGTACGAACTCGTTAAAACCATGCGCGCGTCGGTGCTCGTGCTCGGGCCGCTGCTGGCACGCTGCGGCAAAGCGCGGGTCTCGTTACCGGGCGGGTGCGCAATCGGATTAAGACCTGTCGATCAGCATCTGAAAGCGCTGGAGGCGATGGGCGCAACGATCGCTATCGAGCACGGCTATATGCAGGCCACTGCGCCGCGCCTTAAAGGCGCGCGCATCATCATGGATCTGGTGACCGTGACGGGCACCGAAAACATCATGATGGCGGCGACCCTCGCAGATGGCCAGACGGTGATCGAGAATGCCGCGCGCGAACCCGAAGTTGTCGATCTCGCTAATTGTCTTAAAGCGATGGGTGCAAAGATCAAAGGCGCCGGCGGCGACGTGATCAAGATCGTAGGCGTTCCGCGCCTGCATGCGGCGACTTACCGCGTAATGCCAGACCGCATTGAGACCGGCACTTTTCTGGCGGCCGCCGCGGCCACGGGCGGTGAAGTCCGCCTGCGCGATACGCGCGCCAGCATACTCGACGCGGTGCTCGAAAAACTGCGCGAGGCAGGTGCGCAGATCGAGTCGGCCGACGATTGCATCAATCTTCACATGCCCAACGGTCTGCGCTCTGTGAGTCTGCGCACCGCGCCGTATCCGGCATTTCCAACCGATATGCAGGCACAGTTCATGGCGCTCAACAGCGTCGCCACCGGCACTGCGCTGATGACCGAAACGATCTTTGAAAATCGATTCATGCACGTGCAGGAATTGCGCCGGCTCGGCGCCCGTATCGAAGTCGAAGGCAATACCGCGGTAGTAAGCGGCGCTGGTCATCTCGATGGCGCAACGGTAATGGCCACCGACTTGCGTGCGTCGGCGAGCCTGGTAATCGCCGGGCTGATTGCGCGCGGCGAAACGACCATCGAACGCGTCTATCACCTCGATCGCGGTTACGAGTCGATCGAAGAAAAGTTGTCGCGCCTGGGCGCCCGCATCAGCCGCGTGCGCTGAACTGTCCGGCCGTTCGTTATTGAACAGGCCGCGCGGCGATGCGCGTTCCGACCCTTCAAGCCGCGTATCTGCTGTAAAATCCACCACCCCACGCGGCATTATGACGTCATGCTCAGTATTGCTTTATCGAAGGGACGCATCCTCGACGAGACGCTGCCTTTGCTCAAGGCGGCGGGCATCGTCGCGTCCGAAGATCCGGAAGCATCGCGCAAGCTGATCATTCCGACGTCGCGCGACGGTGTGCGGCTCATTATTGTGCGCGCGACCGACGTGCCGACCTACGTGCAGTATGGCGCCGCCGATCTGGGCATTGCCGGCGGTGACATACTCGCCGAGCATGGCGGTACCGGCCTCTACCAGCCGCTCGACCTGAAAATCGCGCGCTGCCGCCTGATGGTTGCCGTGCGCAAGGACTTCGCATACGAGCAGGCAGTTCGGTCAGGTGCACGCCTGAAAGTGGCGACGAAATATCTGCAAACCGCCCGTGAGCATTTCGCCGCAAAGGGCGTGCACGTCGATTTGATCAAGCTTTACGGATCGATGGAGTTGGCGCCGCTGACGGGGCTTGCCGACGCAATCGTCGATCTGGTGAGCACCGGGCATACGCTCAAGGCCAATAATCTCGTTGCAGTCGAAGCGATTGCGGAAATCAGCGCGCGCCTGATCATCAATCAGGCCGCGTTCAAACTGAAACGCGCGAAAATTCAACCGCTGCTCGACGAACTGACCCGAGCCGTCAAATGACAGCGCTTAAGCGGTTAAAGTCGAGCGCTCCGGACTTTGCGACGCAGCTCGCTGCATTGCTCGCGTTCGAAGGCGCGCAGGACGCTGCTGTCGATGCGATGGTCGCGCGAGTGCTCGACGATGTAAAAAAACGCGGCGATGCCGCCGTGCTCGAATATACGCAGCGTTTCGATCGCGTGCAGGCAAAGTCGCTTAGCGAGCTTGAATTTACGCGCGCCGAAATGCAACGGGCGCTGGCGGAACTTCCGGCAACACAACGCCGTGCGCTCGAACAGGCCGCGGCACGGGTACGTTCCTATCACGAAAAGCAGATCGCACAGTCCTGGAGCTATACCGACGAGGACGGCACCCGTCTCGGACAGCAAGTAAGCGCACTCGATCGTGTGGGCATTTACGTCCCCGGCGGCAAAGCCGCGTACCCGTCTTCGGTCTTGATGAATGCACTGCCGGCAAAGGTCGCCGGCGTGCGCGAAATCGTGATGGTCGTGCCCACGCCTGACGGCGCGAGGAACGAGCTCGTGCTGGCCGCGGCGGCACTCGCGGGCGTTGACCGCGCGTTTGGCATCGGCGGCGCGCAAGCCGTAGGCGCACTCGCGTACGGGACAGAAACCGTGCCGCAGGTCGACAAAATCGTCGGCCCGGGCAACGCCTATGTGGCCGCCGCTAAACGCCGCGTCTTCGGAATTGTCGGCATCGACATGGTGGCCGGACCGTCGGAAATCCTCATCGTTTGCGATGGCACCACGGATCCCGACTGGATCGCGATGGATCTGTTTTCGCAGGCCGAGCACGACGAGCTTGCGCAGGCGATTTTGCTGGCGCCGGACGCACACTATCTCGACCGTGTAGCGGCGAGCATCGACCGCCAGTTACCTTCGATGCCGCGCCAAGCCGTGATTAAAGCCGCACTCGAAAAACGCGGCGCATTGATTGAAGTGCGTGACCTCGACGAGGCCTGTTCAATCGTTAATCAGATCGCGCCCGAGCATCTCGAGTTATCGGTCGCCAATGCGGACGCGCTACTGCCCAAAATCCGCAACGCCGGCGCCATTTTCCTCGGATCGTATACGTCCGAAGCGCTCGGCGACTATTGCGCGGGGCCGAATCACGTGCTGCCGACATCGCGCACCGCGCGGTTTTCTTCGCCGCTCGGCGTCTATGATTTTCAAAAGCGCACAAGCGTAATCGGCGTGTCTAAAGATGGCGCAGCAAAGCTCGGGGCAATCGCGATGGAACTCGCGCGCGGCGAAGGCCTGACCGCGCACGCGCAGTCCGCCGCCTTTCGGATGAAGTGACAGGGCGATGAGTGACTACTGGAGCGCGGTCGTGCAGGGGCTCACGCCCTACGTGCCGGGCGAGCAGCCCAAGCTGCCGAACCTTATCAAGCTCAATACCAATGAAAGCCCCTACGGCCCGAGCCGTAAGGTGCTCGATGCATTGCGCACCGAAATCGGCGATACGCTGCGCTTGTATCCCGATCCGCTGAGCGACAAGCTGCGTTCGGCGATCGCGCAGCGTCACCAGCTCACGCCGGACCAGGTATTTGTCGGCAATGGTTCGGACGAGGTGCTCGCTCACGTGTTTCTCGCGCTGTTGAAACACGACGCACCGGTGCTGTTCCCCGACATCACCTACAGCTTTTACCCGGTTTACTGCCGGCTTTACGCTATCGATTACGTCCAGGTCCCGTTGAATGCCGAATTTGCAATCGACGTCGGCGATTATGCGCGACCCAACGGCGGCATTATTTTTCCGAATCCAAATGCGCCGACGGGCCGGCTCGTGCCTTTGGTTGAAATCGAACGGCTGCTGAAGTCGAATCCGGCGTCCGTCGTCGTGATCGACGAGGCTTACGTCGATTTCGGCGGGGTATCGTGCGTGCCGCTCGTAAAACGCTATCCGCAGCTTCTGGTCACACACACGCTTTCCAAATCGCACGCACTCGCGGGACTGCGCGTCGGTTATGCCACCGGGCACCCGCTGTTGATTGAAGCGCTCAATCGCGTGAAAGACAGTTTCAACTCCTATCCGCTCGACCGCTTGGCGCAGGCGGGCGCAACTGCGGCTATCGAGGATGAGACCTACTTTAAGCAGATGTGCCAGAAAGTGATCGCAACAAAAAAATCGTTGGCCGAGCAACTGCAAACGCTCGGCTTTGAAGTGCTGCCGTCGGCCGCCAATTTTGTTTTTGCGCGGATGCCTGAACGCGATGGCGCCGAGATCGCGGCGCGTTTGCGTGAACGCAGCATCATCGTTCGGCACTTCAAGAATCCGCGGCGCATTGCGCCGTACCTGCGTATTACCGTCGGCACGGACGAGCAATGCGCGGGTTTGGTCGATGCCTTGAGGGAAATCGTTTATACTAATTGAAACAATTAGTTAATCCGGCTCGCGGAAATCATGTCACGGCAAGCAAAAGTAATGCGCAACACCAAAGAAACGCAGATCAGCGTTGTGCTCGATCTCGATGGCAGCGGCGCGTCCACGCTTGCCAGCGGCGTGCCGTTTCTCGACCACATGCTCGAGCAGGTCGCGCGTCATGGCGTGTTCGATATCGAAGTTGAAGCGAAAGGCGATTTGCACATCGATGCGCATCACACGGTCGAAGACATCGGCATAACCCTTGGGCAGGCATTCGCAAAGGCGGTCGGCAATAAGGAAGGCGTGCGCCGCTACGGGCACGCTTACGTGCCGCTAGACGAAGCCCTGTCGCGGGTCGTCGTCGATTTGTCAGGCCGGCCGGGCCTCGATATGAAAATCGATTTCGTGCGCGCGCGCATCGGCGAATTCGACGTGGACCTCGTGCGTGAATTTTTTCAGGGCTTCGTCAATCATGCGCTGGTTACGCTGCATGTCGACAATCTGAAAGGGGACAACGCCCACCACCAGGCGGAAACCGCGTTCAAGGCGTTCGGCCGCGCGCTGCGTATGGCGGTCGAACTCGACCCGCGCATGAAGGGCGTGCCGTCCACCAAAGGCAGTCTTTAGCCGACCTCCGTCGCAATCTGATTGACTGCTTATGACTGATATCGCCGTCATCGACTACGGGATGGGCAACCTGCATTCGGTTTCAACCCGTCTGATGCAGGCGGCGCCCGGCCTCAAAGTTACCGTTACCAGTGATCCGGCCGTCGTCGCGGGCGCTGCGCGCGTCGTATTCCCGGGTCAGGGCGCGATGCCGGATTGCATGCGTGAACTCGACGCGCATGGCTTGCGCGATGCGGTGCTCGATGCCGCTTACAACAAGCCGTTTCTCGGCATCTGCATCGGGCTGCAAATGCTGTTCGATCACAGCGACGAGGGCGGTGTTGTCTGTCTGGGCCTGTTGCCTGGAAAGGTGCGCCGTTTCGCCGATTCGATGACAATGGCAAGCGGTGAGCGCGTCAAGGTGCCGCACATGGGATGGAACCGGGTCCGGCAGGTGTCTTCACATGCGCTGTGGAACGACATTCCCGACGATGCGCATTTCTATTTTGTGCACAGCTATTACATCGACACGACGGATACCGCGCTCATCGCGGGAACCAGCGATTATCCGGCGCCTTTTTCGTGCGCGATCGCACGCGACAACGTCTTCGCCGTGCAGTTTCACCCCGAAAAAAGCGGCGCTGACGGGTTACAGCTGCTGGTCAATTTCGTGCAGTGGCAACCCTTGAGCCGGCTCGTCCGTCCAGCCGCCGCTGCGGCGGCGCGTTAAAGCGGCTATGCGAATGACTACTGCGTGTAGTATGATTATTTTGAACTGCGATTCCCTACGCCTTGAACAAAGCCCGCCGCCGCATTTTCGTGGATCGCCTGTCCTCTTCGCAGGACGTTTCTTCCGTTTGCCCGAACCCCTCGTAACCCTTCCCACTGCAGCATGCTGATTATTCCAGCGATCGATCTCAAGGACGGCAAGTGCGTCCGGTTGAAGCAAGGTGTCATGACCGACGCGACCGTTTTCTCGGAAGATCCCGGCGCCATGGCGGCGCAATGGGTGAAACAAGGTGCGCGTCGCCTGCACGTGGTCGACCTCAACGGCGCGGCGGCCGGCAAGCCGAAAAACGAAGCAGCGATCAAGGCGATTCTCGCCGCGGTCGGCGACCGCATTCCGGTGCAACTGGGCGGCGGTATCCGCGATCTCGATACGATCGAGCGTTACATCGATAGCGGCATCAGCTATGTGATCATCGGCACTGCCGCGGTGAAGACGCCGGGTTTTCTGCACGACGCATGCACCGCATTTACCGGCCACGTCATGGTCGCCCTGGATGCGAAAGACGGCAAGGTCGCGGTCGACGGGTGGTCGAAAATGACGGGACACGACGTCATCGATCTCGCCAAGAAATTCGAGGACTATGGCAGCGAAGCCATCATCTATACCGACATCGGACGCGATGGCATGTTGACGGGCGTTAACATCGAGGCGACCGTCGAACTCGCGCGTCAATTGTCGGTACCCGTGATTGCAAGCGGCGGCATCACCGACCTGGAAGACGTGAAGGCCTTGTGCAAAGTCCAGAGCGAGGGCATCACGGGCGCGATTACGGGACGTGCGGTGTATCAGGGCACTCTCGACTTCGCCGCCGCCCAGAAACTTGCCGACCAGTTGTCCGGGAAAAAGGAGTGAGGGCTGCGGATTGAGGATTGTGGATTGAGTAAAGCAGTTTCCTTAATCCTCAGTTCTGTATCCTCAACGCTCCACCCGCATGCTCGCCAAGCGCATCATCCCGTGCCTCGACGTCAACGCCGGACGCGTCGTCAAAGGCATCAATTTCGTCGGCCTGCGCGATGCCGGCGATCCGGTCGAGGTGGCGGCGCGTTACAACAAGCAGGGCGCCGACGAGATTACGTTTCTCGACATCACGGCGAGCAGCGACAACCGCGACCTCATCCTGCATATCGTGGAGGCGGTCGCGACCCAGGTATTCATTCCACTGACCGTCGGCGGCGGCGTGCGCAAAGTCGAAGATGTAAGACGCCTGCTGAACGCCGGCGCCGATAAAGTCAGCATCAACACGGCTGCCGTCCAGACCCCGCAGCTGATTGCGGATGCAAGTAGTCACTACGGGTCACAGTGCATTGTGGTTGCCGTCGATGCCAAGCGGATGGCCGGAGCCGGCCCGCTACGGTGGGAGGTTTTTACGCACGGCGGCCGTCAGCCGACCGGGCTCGATGCGCTCGAGTGGGGACGTAAAGTGCAGCAACTTGGCGCCGGTGAAATTTTGCTGACGAGCATGGATCGCGATGGCACCAAGCTCGGCTTTGATCTCGAACTCACGCGCGCATTTGCGGATGCGCTCACGATTCCGGTCATAGCGAGCGGTGGTGTCGGTACACTCGACCATCTGGCCGACGGCATTGAGCAGGGACACGCAAATGCGGTGCTCGCCGCGAGCGTTTTTCATTACGGCGAGTACACGGTCGGCCAGGCCAAAGCGCTGATGGCCGAACGCGGCATTGAGGTGAGATTATGAGGCGGAGCGGGTAAAATCGCCGTTTGCAGCCGCGCGCTGCAATCTCACTTACGCTGTGCACACGATATGCCGGACACTTGGCTTAACAAGGTAAACTGGGCGCAGGACGGGCTCGTGCCTGCGGTCGCGCAGGAAGCCGCGAGCGGCCGGGTGTTAACGCTGGCATGGATGAACCGCGAAGCACTCAAGCGGACGGTTCAAACCGGCGAGGTCCACTACTGGTCGCGTTCGCGCAGGAAAATCTGGCACAAAGGCGAAGAATCCGGATTTGTGCAAAAAGTGCTGGCTATCCGTCTTGATTGCGATGAAGACGTGATTTTGCTTGAGGTGGAGCAAACCGGCGGCATCGCTTGTCATACCGGACGGCATAGCTGTTTTTTTCAAAAACTCGTGAACGGTGAGTGGGTGGCAACCGACCCGGTGTTGACAGATCCGCAGGACATCTACCAGAAATGACAGACCTCACCATATTACGTCGCCTGTCGACCACCATCGACGAACGCAAAAGCGCGGACGCAGCGGCTTCGTACGTGGCCGGACTGATGGCCAAGGGCGAAGATGCGATCCTGCGCAAAGTCGCAGAGGAGGCGGCGGAAACCATGCTCGCTTCAAAGGGCGGTGATAAACTGCACGTGGTGCGTGAAACCGCCGACCTGTGGTTTCACTGTCTCGTGCTGCTGGCCTGGCACGGGCTGACCAGCGATGACGTGCTGGCGGAATTGCAAAGGCGCGAAGGTATCTCGGGCGTCGACGAAAAAGCGTCGCGCAAATAATCAGTCAGAGGAGTTGAAAAATGGGCTCATTAAGCATTTGGCACTGGTTGATCGTGCTGGTCGTGGTGGTGCTGATTTTCGGCACCAAGAAACTGCGCAACATGGGCACCGATCTCGGCAGTGCGGTAAAAGGCTTTAAGGACGGCATGAAGACGGAGGATGACAAAGCAACGCCGCCGTCAGGCGAAATCCATCCGACCGCCGGCCAGACGATCGAAGGCGAAGTTAAGAAAGAAACCGCGTCGAAATCGTGAGTTGAGAAAGACATGAGGGGAGCGGCGTATACCGCGCGAACCCCCGGCTAGTTCACCTTCACTCCCTTGACGCTTCTGTCCCCATGTTCGACGTCGGCTTTTCAGAAATCGTTGTTATCGCGGTTGTCGCTCTGATCGTGATCGGGCCCGAGCGCCTGCCCAAGGTGGCGCGCACGCTCGGCCACCTGTTCGGCCGCATGCAGCGCTATGTCAACGATGTGAAGTCCGATATCAGCCGCGAGATGGAACTCGACGAATTGCGCAAGCTGCAGGCAACGGTGCAGGAAGCTGCGCAGAGCATCCAAAATACCGTTAAAAAGGAAATAACGTCGACGGAATCCGAATTGAACAGCATTGCGACCTCGGCGGCGCAAGCAGTGCAGCCGCCGCCCGACGCCCCCCCTGGCGCTGCCATCCCCGCTGGAGAGACGATGCCGCCGTCTGAGTTCAACAATCAGGCCAAGCTCGACCTCGGAGCCGAAGCGCCGCCTTCGGCCCAAAAGCAAGCGTGATGCGCGACGCAATGCTTCGCCTGTCAGCAATCCGCGCCTGATGACGACGCAGGACACTTTTATTTCGCATCTGGTCGAGCTGCGCGACCGGTTGTTGCGCGCGATTCTCGCCGTGCTGATCGTGTTTCTGTGCCTGTTTCCGTGGGCAAAGGATCTGTACTCGCTGCTCGCGCAACCGCTGCTTGCAGTGCTGCCCCAAGGCGGGCAAATGATAGCGACCGACGTCGTCGGCGTTTTTCTCGTACCGATGAAAGTTGCGCTGCTCGTTGCATTCGTCATCGCGCTGCCGTACGTGCTGTTCCAGATCTGGGCGTTTGTGGCGCCGGGACTTTACGCGCACGAGAAGCGGCTCGTATTACCACTGATCGTCACCAGCACTTTCCTGTTTATCGCGGGCATGGCGTTCGCGTACTTCCTGGTCTTTCCCGTCGTGTTCAAGTTCATGGCATCGATCGCGCCGGAAGGCGTCGCCTGGATGACCGACATTGAGAAATATTTGAGCTTCGCGCTGACCCTGTTCATCGCGTTTGGCGTGACATTCGAAGTGCCGGTCGCTGTCGTGCTGCTGGTGCGCATGAACGTCGTCACCGTTGAAAAACTGCGTGAAATCCGTCCCTATGTGATCGTAGGTGCGTTTGTGGCTGGCGCAGTCTTTACGCCGCCTGACGTTATTTCTCAGTTGATGCTGGCGCTGCCGCTGTGGGTTTTATACGAACTGGGCATTATCGCCGCCAGCATGATGTCGAAGGCGGTCGTCCCGGATGAAACGGCGCCCGCCGATATCGCCCAGCATGTCGACGCGGGGCCGCGTCAGGACTGACGCCGTGCCGGTTACTTGTCGTCGCGTTTCGGCCGCGGCCGCTTGCCGACGCTGACTTTGACATCAAATTCTTTTCTGGCGCGCTGTAATTTCAGCGTCGCCGTTTTCCCCGGTTGCAGTGCGGAAATCGAATTGAGCGTGCTGAAGTAATCGGTCACGGCTTTGCCCTCAACGCCGAGCAGCACATCGCCGGGTTTGATGCCGGCCTGATCGGCCGGACTTGCAGTGACGACCTCGGTGACGAGCGCGCCCGTCACTTTTTCCAGCTTGAGCGTTTCGGCGAGTTCGGCCGTCAAATCCTGCACACCGATGCCGACCCAGCCGCGCGTAACCGTGCCCGTCTCGATGATCTGCTCCATCACCTGGCGCGCAAGGCTCGACGGAATCGCGAAGCCGATGCCTTGTGAGCCGCCGGTGCGCGTGTAGATTGCCGAATTAATGCCGATCAGATTGCCGTTCACGTCGACAAGCGCACCGCCCGAATTGCCGGGATTGATCGCCGCATCGGTCTGAATGAAGTTCTCAAACGTATTGATGCCGAGATGGCTACGGCCCAAGGCGCTGATGATGCCCGACGTTACGGTCTGACCGACGCCGAAGGGGTTGCCGATGGCGAGCACGATATCGCCGACGCGGGCCTGGTCGGATTGGGCAAAGGTCACTGCCGGTAAACCCTTGAGCTCAAGCTTGAGCACGGCGAGGTCGGTTTCCGGATCGCTGCCGACGACGCGTGCTTTGGCGCGGCGCGTGTCCGCGAGTGCAACTTCGATCTCGTCGGCCGCTTCGACGACGTGATGATTGGTGAGGATGTAGCCTTTTTCGCTGACGATAACGCCGGAGCCCAGGCTCGCACTGCGCCGCGTCTGCGCGTCGAACTGCTCGCCAAAGAAATAGCGGAACACCGGGTCGTCCATAAACGGATGGCGCGCCACTTTCACTTCCTTGGTCGTGTAGATGTTCACGACCGTCGGCATCGCTTTTTTGGCTGCGTCGCTGTACGAAGCGATGGCGCGCGAAGGCGCAACCGTCGCTTCTTTCGTGGTGACGACGTCCACTGTTGAGCGCGTGACCGAGCCCAGCAGTTCAGGCCGCAGCGTTGACACCGCGAACAGTATGCCGAGACAGACCGTGGTGGTCTGCGCGAAGATCAGCCAAAGTCTGCGCATGAAGCGGTGGATGCCGGCGAATGGAAAGAGTTTAGGGAGTTAGAATGCGCGCTGGACCGTCAGGGTTGATTCTTCCATGCAACGCATCGAGCTCGAGACCTATCTTAACCAATATCTCGAAGTCGCCCGTTTTCGCGATTATTGCCCAAACGGGCTACAGGTGGAAGGGCGACCGGAAGTGCGCATTATCGTGACCGGCGTCACCGCCTCGCGCGATCTCGTCGAGGCAGCGATCGCACGCGGCGCGGATGCGCTGCTCGTTCATCATGGATACTTCTGGCGCGGCGAAGATCCACGGGTTACCGGGACGAAGCGCGCACGCTTAGGCTTGCTGCTCGCGAGCAATCTCAATCTGTTTGCGTTTCATTTGCCGCTCGACGCACATCGCGAAATCGGTAACAACGCGCAACTCGCGCGCGAACTCGAGTTGCCTTTCGCCGGCACGTTCGGCGAGCAGGAACTCGGTGCTCATGGCGAGTTCGCCATACCGCCTACCGTGGCAGAACTTGCCGAACGCATTTCAACGCGCCTGCAGCGCGCCCCGCAAGTGATCGGCGACCCTGAGATGCGCGTGCGGCGCATCGCGTGGTGCACGGGCGCCGCCCAATCGTTTCTCGAAGATGCCGTTCGTCTTGGCGTCGATGCCTTTGTTTCAGGGGAAATATCGGAACAGACCGTGCATCTCGCGCGTGAAAGCGGTGTCGCCTACATCGCTGCCGGGCACCATGCGACCGAGCGCTATGGCATACGCGCCCTCGGCGCGCATCTCGCTGCCCGCTTCAATTTGGAACATCACTTCATCGATATCCCGAATCCGGTGTAGTTTGCGCCCGGAACGGGCGCGGAAAAGCGCGGCAATTGCCTGAAGCAGCAGACTAATTTCAGGTTTTGCTTAAGTTTTGGCACGGAATTCGCTAAACTATCGCTCTTTTGTCATTTCGCCAACGGGGATTCCATGTCGGATCACGAAGTAGATAAGGACAAGCGCGGCTTTCTATTGGTAGCCACCGGCGTTGTCGGCGGCGTTGCCGCAGTCGCAACCGCGGTGCCATTTGCGGGCAGCATGTTCCCGTCGGAACGCGCGAAAGCCGCAGGCGCGCCGGTCGAAGTCGATATCTCCAAGCTCGCGCCCGGTGAAATGCAGATTGTCGAATATCGCGGCAAGCCCGTGTGGATCATTAACCGTACCAAGGAAATGCTCGAAGGCATCACCAAGAGCGATTCGAAAGTATCGGATCCGAAGTCCGAAGTCCCGCAACAACCGGAATACGCGAAAAACGAATACCGCTCGATCAAGCCCGACATCGTGGTGCTCGAGGGCGTCTGCACCCATCTCGGTTGTTCGCCGCAATTCAAATCGATCGATGCCAAAGCCGATATGGGCCAGGACTGGAACGGCGGATTTTTCTGCCCGTGTCATGGCTCCAAATTCGATTTCGCCGGCCGCGTGTTCGCGGGTTCGCCGGCGCCGAAAAATCTTGAAGTGCCCAAGTACAAGTTTGTCGGTGACGCCAAGCTCGTGATTGGCGACGACACCAAGGGGGCGTGAACGTGGCCGTCCTCGACAAGAAACCTGTAACCAACGCCGGTCCTTTGAACGGCGTCTTGACGTGGGTAGACTCGCGCTTCCCGTTGATCAGCCTGTGGGAATCGCAGTGGGGCAAATACATCGCGCCGAAGAATTTCAATTTTTGGTACTACTTCGGATCGTTGTCGGCGTTCGTGCTGGTCCTGCAAATCGTGACCGGCATTTTTCTGACAATGAACTACAAGCCGGACGCCGCCCAGGCGTTCGCCTCGGTCGAATACATCATGCGCGACGTGTGGGGCGGATGGCTCATCCGCTACATGCACTCGACCGGCGCATCGGCGTTTTTCATCTGCGTATACCTGCATATGTTTCGCGGTCTCTTGTACGGCTCGTATCGCAAGCCGCGCGAACTGCTGTGGATTTTCGGCATGCTGATTTATCTGTGCCTCATGGCTGAAGCGTTCTTCGGTTACCTCCTGCCGTGGGGCCAGATGTCGTACTGGGGCGCGCAGGTTATCGTGAACCTGTTCGGCGCCGTGCCTTTCATCGGGCCGGACCTCTCGGAATGGATTCGCGGCGACTATGTGATTTCCGACGCGACGCTTAACCGCTTCTTCGCCTTTCACGTCATTGCGATTCCGCTCGTGCTGCTCGGCCTGGTTTCAGCCCATTTGATGGCGCTGCATGAAGTTGGCTCGAACAATCCCGACGGCGTCGAAATCAGCAAGCAGCCGAAAGACCCGAAAACGGGCCTGCCGCTCGACGGCATTTATTCGCATCCGTACTACAGCGTCAAGGACGCGCTCGGCGTCGTCGTCTTCCTGATCGTGTTTTCCGTGATCATGTTCTTCCTGCCTGAAATGGGCGGCTACTTCCTCGAGTACAACAATTTCATTCCCGCCGATCCGCTGAAGACGCCGGCGCATATCGCGCCGGTATGGTATTTCACGCCGTATTACTCGATCCTGCGCGCCATCCCGCCGCTCTTTAATTCGCAGTTTCCCGGCGTGGTAGCAATGGGTGCCGCGACAATGATCTTGTTCCTGCTGCCGTGGCTCGATCGCAGTCCGGTGAAGTCGATCCGCTATAAAGGCCCGATCTTCAAGTCCGCGCTCGCGATCTTTGTCGTCGTGTTCCTGCTGCTGGGCTATCTCGGCACCGAGCCGACGAACGTTTGGGGCCAGTTCGGCGCATGGCTCGCCAATGCCGACCGCGCAACCGTGATCGCGCGCATCTGCACCGCGCTTTATTTTCTGTTCTTCATCCTGATGCCCTGGTATTCGAAGATCGATCCCTGCAAACCGGAGCCGGCGAGGTTGACATGGTAAGCACTGCATTCAGCAAATTCCTGCGCGCGGCAATCGGTTGCGCGTCGCTCGTGTCGTTGGCGGCAGTCGCGTCGGAAGGTCCGCGCTTGCAGACGGCGCCGGTCAATTCGCACGATGTGGCATCGCTGCAGAACGGCGCCAAGCTTTTCGTCAATTACTGCCTGAATTGCCATACCGCCGGCTACATGCGCTACAACCGGTTGAAAGACCTTGACCTGACCGAAGCGCAGATCAAGGATAATCTGGTACTCACCGGCGTCAAAGTCGGCGAACTGATGCAGGTCGCGATGGACCGCAAGGATGCGAAGGAATGGTTCGGCGTGGCGCCGCCCGATCTTACGGTGGCCGCCCGTTCGCGCAGCTCTGCCGCGGGCAGCGGCGCCGACTGGATCTATTCGTACTTGCGCGGCTTCTATCGCGACCCGTCGCGGCCGACAGGCTGGAACAATCTCGTGTATGCCAACGTCGGCATGCCGCACGTGTTGTGGCAGTTGAGCGGACAAGCGCAACTGCACGAGGAAATGTTCGAATCGGAGCACGCAGCGAGCGCAGCGCTCATAGCGACTAAGGGCATTGCACAGCTCGAAGAGATGCACACGACCAAAGACGGCAAGACGACCGAGCACTTCGTGTTGAAGACGCTCACGCCGGGCACCGGAACGCTGTCGCAGCTCGAGTACGACAAAGCGGTCACCGACATCGTCAATTACATGGCATACATGGCGGAACCTGCACGTCTGGAGCGCCGCCAGATCGGCATTTATGTGCTGCTGTTGCTCGGCGTTTTGTTCTTGCTCGTGTTTGTTCTCAAGCAGTCTTACTGGAAAACGGTTCACTAAAAGGGTGCCCATATGATGACTTTATATTCAGGCACGACCTGCCCGTTCAGCCAACGCTGCCGTAATGTGCTGTACGAGAAAGGCATGGATTTCCAGATCGTCGACGTCGATCTGCACAATAAGCCGGAAGACCTGGCGGTCATGAATCCGTACAACCAGGTGCCGGTGCTGGTCGAGCGCGACCTGATGTTGTACGAGTCCAACATCATCAACGAGTATATCGACGACCGCTTTCCGCATCCGCAGTTAATGCCGGCTGATCCGGTGATGCGCGCGCGCGCGCGGCTTTTCCTGTTCCGTTTCGAGCACGAAATGTTTACGCACGTCGAAACCATCGAGAAGGGCAACCAGCGTCTCGCCGACAAGGCGCGCACCTCGATACGCGACAACCTCGCGCAGATCGCGCCAGTGTTTACGAAGCAGAAGTACATGCTGGGCGACGAGTTCTCAATGCTCGACGTCGCGATCGTGCCGCTGTTGTGGCGGCTCGACTACTACGATGTCCAGT
Source organism: Betaproteobacteria bacterium (assembly GCA_028292435.1). Classification (GTDB taxonomy): domain Bacteria; phylum Pseudomonadota; class Gammaproteobacteria; order Burkholderiales; family SG8-41; genus PALSA-1004. Next base: position 14,940 of record JAQGMI010000170.1, on the reverse strand, counting down.
TGCCCAAGCAGGCTGCACCGCTCATGAAATATGCGGAGCGTCTGTTTAGCCGGCCGGCATTCATCGATTCGCTGACCGCGTCTGAAAAGGTCATGCGGAAGTAAACGGTCGCTGAATCGTATGTCCCGCGAGCGTTCGACCAAGCCGTATCTGATTCGCGCCATTTGCGAATGGTGCAGCGACAGCGGTTTGACGGCGTACTTGTCGGTAAAGGTCGACGCCAATACGCGCGTGCCGATGGAGCACGTAAAGAACGGCGAGATTGTTCTCAACATCAGCCCCGATGCGGCGCACCGGCTGACGGTCGGCGACGACATGATCCAGTTCGCGGCGCGCTTCTCCGGCGTATCGCGCGAATGCTCGATTCCGCTTGCTGCGGTCCAGGGCGTTTTCGCCAAGGAAAACAGCCAGGGCTTGTTCTTTCAGCCTGAGCCGTCAACGGCTGCTCCGGCTGAATCCGAGCCGCCGCCATCGGCGCCGGGCGGCAAGCCCCGCTTGCAAATCGTCAAGTAACGGCCGCGTCCCGTCTCGAGTTCGGGCGGCCTGCATTACGCCGCAGCAATTTGCGCTGTGGCCACGTTTCCAAGCCGCTCGCATAACATACCGACCGTCGTATTGCGCTAGAATGAACGGCGGCATCCAATCGATGCTGCCGTTTTTTTAGGGGAAGCGGCGGGGCTTGCTTGTGTGAAGCCTGAGTTTCGGAAAATTAAATGCAACAAAATAAAAATAACTGGCGGCTCGTTTTCGCCTTGGTTGCGCTGGGGCAGGGCGCGGTGTTGTCTGCCGCCGAAGTGGAGCCGGCTTCGAAACCGCGCGTGGTCATTTTATGTCCCGAATGCGGGATGGTTTACAACATCCGGCGGATCGAGAAACCGGTCGCCCCCGAGCGCAATTTGTTGCCGAATCTCGCGCAAGGCACCAATAATGAAACCCGCGCAGTGCCGCTTTTCAGCATTGGCGCCGGCGGGCCTCAACGCGTTCAGCGGGAACCGGCAACCCGCAGCACCTGGGAAACGACCGTGCGTTATGACAACGGCCAGTTCGGCTTTGTGATACATGAGATGGAGCCCGATTTCAAAGTCGGCGACCGTGTACGTCACGTTGAAAACACGCTCGAAGTGCTGCCGCAAGCGGCGCGTTAAGGCATTGGCACCTCAAATAGGTGCTGGCGGCAATGTCGCCGAATTCGTCCAATCCGAATCAGATATGCGAAAATCCCGTCTGGGCCGGGTTAGCTCAGTTGGTAGAGCAGCGCATTTGTAATGCGACGGTCGAGGGTTCGAATCCTTTACCCGGCACCACTTGACTGATTCGCGCGTCGGGGCGCCGTATGCAACCCGTGCGCTCACCACAAAAAGCAGACTCCTGGAGGCGCATGAAAAATCTAATCGTGGCGGTTGCGTTGGCGTGCGCGTGTTCGCCGGCGTTGTTTGCAGCGGACGCGCCCGGGGTGCTCGGCAAGATCAAAAAGACGCAGACCATTACGCTCGGCTACAGTGAGTCGGCGGTGCCGTTTTCATTTTCGGGCAACGACGATCGCCCGCAGGGGTACTCGGTTGATGTTTGCAAGCGCATCGCAGAGGGCATTCAGCAGCAGCTGGAAATGCCGCAGTTGAAAATCGAATGGGTCAAGGTCGACGTCAATACGCGAATACCGGACACCATCAAAGGCAGGGTCGACATCGAATGCGGTTCTACGACCCACACGCTGTCGCGCGAAGAGAGCGTCGATTTCAGCAACATGATTTTCGTCGACGGCGCGAGCTACGTCAGTAAAGTCAGAGCGAAGCTCGCGACCATCAAAGACCTCGCCGGTCGCAAGATCATGGTGATACCGGGGACCACGACCGAAAAAGTGCTCAAGGCCGCACTTGCCCAGGCGCAGATATCCGCGGAAATCATCGCCGTGCGCACCCATGCGGAAGGCTACAGTGCGGTGCGCGAAGACCGTGCCGACGCGTACGCGTCCGACCGCATGATACTGATTGCGCTCGCGTTGAGTGCCATTGATGCGCAGTCGTATCGCCTGAGCGACGAAATGTTTTCGTACGAGCCTTATGCGCTGATGATGCGGCGTGATACCGATTTCCGGCTCGCCGTCAATCGCGAGCTCGCGCGGCTTTACCGCAGCGGCGACATCATGAATCTCTACGCGCGCTGGTACGGCCCGCTCGGCGAACCGAGCACACTGCTGAAGGCGATGTACTTTCTGAACGCGCTGCCCGAGTAACCATTACCCTCTGAGTAAGGGCTCCACGCCGCGGCAAAACCTGCGATAATCCGGCTCCGCGCCGGCGCGGGAACGTCGTTTCCGGCCGGCTCAGGGATGCGCGAATCGCCGTCTACCAGTGTCGAACGGGAACTTCTGTCAGGAAGCGACGGTCGATAAGCGGCAGCGAGAACCGGCGCGGCACCAATTGAAGCAAAAGAAGATGCGCTGACTGCGACCGGTCGGCGCAGTGGAGGAATGACCATGATACAAGTTGAGCACCTCGTAAAATCGTTCGGCGCGAAGCATGCCGTCGACGATATTTCTTTCAGCGTCGAACGAGGTGAAGTGCTTGGATTTCTCGGCCCCAACGGCGCCGGCAAGTCGACTACGATGCGCATCATCACGGGCTTTTATCCGCCCACCGCCGGCCGCGTGACCATCGGCGGCTTCGACATCGTCGAGGATCCGCTGCCCGCGAAACGCCTGATCGGTTATTTGCCGGAAAACGCGCCCGGATACGCCGATATGACCGTGCATGGTTTTTTGGGGTTCGCTGCCGACCTGCGCGGACTGAAGGGCGACGCGAAAAAGCGCGCGGTTCACAACGCGGTCGAAACCTGCTTTCTCGAAGGCGTGCTGTACCAGACGATCGATACGCTCTCCAAAGGTTATAAGCATCGCACCTGCCTCGCGCAGTCGATCATTCACGATCCGGACATCCTGATCCTCGACGAGCCGACGGACGGCCTCGACCCCAACCAAAAACATGAAGTGCGCGGCCTGATCAAGCGCATGGGCGAGAATAAGGCGATCGTATTCTCGACGCACATTCTTGAAGAAGTAGAAGCCGCGTGCACGCGCGTCATCATCATCGACCGCGGCCGCATCGTCGCGAGCGGCACGCCGCAGGAATTGAAAGCGCGCTCCGAATTTGCCGGTGCGGTGCGCTTCACGACACGCAGCGCCGATGCCGCGACTGTCGGCGCAAAACTGGCGCCGCTTGCCGCGCGCACCGAGATCCTCGGCGATGCGGGCGGACACGTCGTCATGCGCGCTTATCCGCGCGAGCGTGGCGGCAACGGCGCGTTCGTCGGCAGCATTGCCGAACTCGCGCGCCGCGAGAGCTGGCAGCTGGACGAGATTCATGTCGAAGAAGGCCGGCTCGACGAAGTGTTCCGCGCGATCACGCTGCCGGATACGGTCAAGGGAGCACACTGATGAACGCGCGCAACAATATCATCGCCATTATGAAACGCGAACTTGGCGGTTATTTCACGTCGCCGGTCGCTTATGTTTTTCTCGTCATCTTCCTGCTGCTGACCGGGTTCTTCACGTTTACCGTCGGCAATTTCTTCGAGCGCGGCGAAGCGTCGCTGGTCTCGTTTTTTACCTGGCACCCCTGGCTGTACCTGTTTCTGGTACCGGCCGCCGGCATGCGCTTATGGTCGGAAGAGCGCCGGCTCGGCACGCTTGAACTGCTGCTTACAATGCCGATCACAACCTGGCAGGCAATTGTCGGCAAATTCATGGCGTCGTGGGTGTTTCTGATACTCGCGCTGGCACTGACGTTTCCCGTCTGGATCACCGTCAACTGGCTCGGCAGTCCCGACAACGGCGTGATTCTCGCCGGTTACGTCGGCAGCGCGCTGCTGTCGGGCGCGTACCTCGCGATCAGCTGCATGACTTCCGCGATGACGCGCAATCAGGTCATCAGCTTCATCGTCTCGGTGATGATCTGTCTCTTTCTGATCCTCGCCGGCTTTACGCCCGTCACCGATCTCCTCGTGCGCTGGGCCAACCCGGCGTTTGTGCAGACGATCGCCTCATTCAGCGTGATGACGCATTTCGAAGGCTTTCAGCGCGGCGTGCTGGATCTGCGCGACGTCGTGTTCTTTCTGTCGTTGATCGGATTTGCGCTGTTCACCACGGGGGTCGTGATTCGCGGCCATCGTGCGGGATGAGAACTGGGACGATGAATCATGAATAAGAAACATCTTGCGACGTTAATCTACTCGGCCGGCGGCGTCGTCGCGCTGGTGGCAATCCTGATCGCGGTAAATTTTCTGATCGGTGCGCTCAATGCGCGCGTCGATCTGACGCAGGGCAGCGTTTACACGTTGTCGCAAGGCACCCAGCAGATTCTGTCCAAGCTCGATGCGCCGGTCAAAATCCGGCTTTACTTTTCGCAGGGCAGCAGCGTGGTGCCGGTCGGCGTGAAAACGTTCGAGAAGCGCGTCGAGGATCTCCTTAGCGAGTTCAAGCGCGCGGGCAAAGGCAAAGTCATCATCGAGAAGCTGAATCCCGAACCGGATTCGGACGCCGAGGATTCCGCCGTGCTGGACGGCATCGAGGGCCAGCTCACCAATACGCAGGAAAAATTCTATTTCGGTCTCGCCGTCGGCTTCCTGGACCAGAAGGCGGCCTTGCCGGTGCTCGCACCGGATCGCGAACAGCTGCTCGAGTACGACATCACGCGCGCAATCACGCGGGTCGCGTCGCTGACAAAGCCAGTGGTCGGCATCATGAGCGGGTTACCCGTGCTTGGCCGGTCGCTGAATCCGATGACCAAGCAGCAGCCGACCGAGCCGTGGGCGCTTGCGACCGAGCTGCAGAACATGTTCACCGTGAAAAAAGTGGATCTCAAGGCGGAAAAGATTCCCGACGACATCAAGGTACTGCTGGTCATACACCCGCGCGATATTTCCGAGGCCAGCGAATACGCGCTCGACCAGTTTATTTTGCGCGGCGGCAAGATGATCGCGTTCCTCGATTCTTACGCTTATTTCGATCAGCAGCCGGATTTGCAGAACCCGTTCGGCGGCAATAACGCCGGCCAGTCGACTTTCTATCGCCTGCTCAAGCATTGGGGTTACGGCATGGAAATGGGCAAGGTGGTCGCCGATCTCACTTATGCGAGCGGTGCGGGTCCGCGCATCCTGCCGACGCTGCTTTCGCTCAATAGCGACGCGCTCAACAAAGAAGACGTCGTTGCGAGCCAGGTCGGCACCTTGCTGATGCCATTCGCCAGCACCTTTACCGGCAAGCCCGCCGAAGGCCTCACCCAAACGGTGCTCGTCCAATCGTCGCCCAATGCGATGCTGGCTGACCTGATCATCGCGACGTTATCGGGCGAGCCGTCGACGCGCGGCTTCCAGCCCAATGGCACGCCGTATCCGCTGGCGATACGTGTAACAGGGAAATTCAAAACCGCATTCCCGGAAGGCAAGCCGAAGCCGTACGAGCCGCCGTCGAAAGATCCGAAGAAGGCCGAGGCAAAAGCCGACGAACCCAAGGGCGAAGCGCAGCTGACCGAAGCGGCGCAGGAAAACTCGGTTGTGCTCATATCGGACGTCGACATGTTGACCGACGGCGCCGCGGTTGAAATTCAGGAAGTGTTCGGCCAGCGCCTCGTCGTCCCGCGCAATGGCAACCTGAACTTCGCGCAAAGCCTGGTCGAGCAGGTCGCCGGCGACTTCGATCTGACCAAGTTGCGCAGCCGTGCTGCATTCACGCGGCCGCTCACGGTAATCCAGCAAATGGAAGCGCGCGCGCAGCAGAGCTACCTCGGTAAGATCAAGGAGCTCGAAGACAACCTGCAGCAGACGCAGGAAAAACTGACGGCGCTGCAAAAATCGCGTGCCGGCGCGCAGACCGCGACCATGTCAGCCGAACAGCAGGTGGAAGTCGAAGCGTTCAAGAAAAGAGCAATCGAAACGCGGCGCGATCTGAAAGAGCTGCGCAAAAATCTGCGCGTCGAAAGCGAATCGCTGCAGTTCTGGACCAAGGTCGTCAACATCGGTCTCGTGCCGCTGCTCGTCACTCTGCTCGGCATCGGCCTCGCGGTCGCGCGCCGGCGCAAGACGGCGAGGTGAGCACATGAATCGCAAGTCATTCCTCATTTTGCTCGCCATGCTGCTCGTCATCGGCGGCGCGGGGCTCGGGTTGTTCTGGCAGGACTTGAGTGCGTGGCGGGACGCCGGGAGCACGATCGGCTCAAAGCCGATGGCCAAGCTCGCGACTGCTGAAGTCGCGCAGGTCCGCCTGTATGACGGCAAGAACGAGTCGACCCTCGTGCTTAAGGATGGGCGCTGGACGGTCAAACAGCGCGCCGACTACAACGCGAGCGTGCAGGAAATCGGTGATTTGCTGGTCAAGCTGCCGGACCTCAAAGTCGTGCAAACCGAAGACGTCGGCGCCAGCCTGTTGCCGCGTTTGAGCCTGGTTGTGCCCGGCAAGGATGTCAAAGAAGGCGCCGGCACCCAGCTCGAATTGAGCAACCAGAGCGGTGCGCCGCTCGGCAGCCTTTTGCTCGGCAAGATTGTGGTCAAAAAAGAACCAAGCCCGCTGCCGATTCAGCAGGAAACGCCGGTCGGGCGCTATGTATTGAGCGCCGGCTCGCCGACAGTGCTCGTCACCTCAGATGCGTTGAAAAACGCGAGCGCCAAACCCGAAGCCTGGCTCGAGAAACAGTTTTTCAAAGCCGACCGCATCAAGTCGCTCGCGAACAGCGGTGACGGCGCGGCATGGAAGATTGCGCGCAAGGAAGAATTCGATCCCTGGAAGTTCGCCGACGGCGCGGGCGAACTCGATCCGAGCAAAGCGGTAGCGGCGGTCAATGCCTTGAACGACCTGAAATTCACCGATATCGCGACGGATATCAAGCCGGACAATCTCGACAAGCCGCGCACGCTGGTTGCCGATACTTATGACGGCCTCATTTACACGATCAGGTTCGCGCACAAGCCGGATAGTGAAGACTATTACCTGACCGTGACGGTCACAGGCGAACCGCCGCGCGAGCGCACGCCCGAGAAAAACGAAAAGCCCGCTGACAAAGAACGCCTCGACAAGCAGTTTGCGGAGTCGCTCAAAAAGCTCGACGACCGCGTCAAGTTCGAAAAAGGCCTCGCAGGGTGGGTCTACCTGGTCCCCGCGAAGTCGCTCGATCCGCTGTTGAAAGCGCGCAGCGATCTGGTCGCCGCGCCACGCAAGAAGTAACCAGCGTCGTGCGCGCGGCACGAGACGCACACCGCGCTGCGGTATACTGGCCGGGCATTCAATCGATAACCATGCCATGACCCGCGGCGTACATGATCTGGGCGGCCAGCCGGCCGGCCCGGTACAACTCGAAGAACACGAGCGCACATTTTTCGACCAGCGAGTCGACGCCATGATGCGGCTGCTTGCGCATCCGCAGCACGGCTATTACACCGTTGACGCCATGCGCCGCTCGATCGAGTCGCTGCCGCGCGAACAATATTTCGAGCTCGGCTATTACGAGCGCTGGGTGCGTGCGATTCGTCAGCTGGTGGTCGAAAAAGGCCTGCTGACCGAAGACGAAATCAGCCGCAAGGTTGCCGCGCTCAAAGCCGGAGTGCGTGCATGAAGCCTGCATTTGCGGCCGGCGACAAAGTCAAAGTCCGCGCGGCCGAAGTCGCGACGCATTGCCGTACGCCGCACTATCTGCGCGGCAAACGCGGCATTGTGGCGCGCGTGTTTGGCGCGTACCCGAATCCGGAACAACTCGCTTACCACCGCTTGGGCGTGCCCTATCAACCGCTCTATCAGATCGATTTCGAGTTTGAAGAGGTATGGGGCGAGCCGCAGGCTGCGACTGTAATCACAGCCGATATTTTTCAGCACTGGCTCGAGCGGGTGAACTGATGTCCGGCGATCATCATCACCCGCATGATCACGACCACGCACATGGCGATGGCCACGACCCGCACGCGCCGGTCAACGAGTCGCACGGCGTAAGCGAAGAATCAGCGCTGCTCGAACGCGCGCTGCGTGAATTGCTGATCGAGAAAAATATTTTCACCGCGGACGCCCTGCGGCGGCAGATCGAGCTCACCGAATCGCGCACACCCGAACTCGGCGCGAAAGTAGTAGCCCACGCCTGGAAAAATCCCGCCTACAAAGCGCAGTTGCTGGCCGATGCGAAGCCGGCCATGGAAAGTTTCCTCGGCATCGATCTGAATCTCACGCCCGAGCTGACGGTCGTGGAAAATACGCCTGCGCGTCATCACCTGATCTGCTGCACTTTATGCTCGTGCTATCCGCGTGCCGTGCTCGGCATCCCGCCCGCTTGGTACAAGAATCCCGAGTATCGCGCGCGCGTGGTGCGCGAGCCGCGCACCGTCCTTGCCGAATTCGGCACGCACCTGCCGCCGGAGGTGGAAATACGCGTGGTCGATTCGACTGCGGACATGCGCTACATTGTGCTGCCAGCGCGACCCGCGAATACCGGACACCTCACCGAAGACGAACTGGTACAACTGATTTCCCGCGATTCGATGATCGGCGTCAGCGTCTTGACGGCGCCCGACCAGGTTGAAGCCAAGTGACGCATCCGAAAGGCACCTCATGAAATTCAAGGATCTGCTCAAGTCGCCGGTGTTTCCCGCGGGGCACCGCTGGAGTTTAAAGCGGCGCAAAAAAGGCTACGAGTCGGATGTGACGGCCCTTGTGCGCACCATGCTCGAAGACGAAACAATCAGCGCCGATCAGCGGTTCGCCTGGGAGCGGTGGCGCGCCGAAGATCGTCTGACCAAAAAAGTCTAGCCGCCTTGAGCGCGCGCGACATAGCCGGCGTCTTCGGCCGTCTCGCTTCATTGGTTTGCGCGCTAACGTGCTGCGCGCACGCGGCGGCGCAGCAATATCCGGGCAGGCCGATACGCATGATCGTGCCATTTTCGCCGGGCGGAACTTCCGACACGCTCGCGCGAATCGTCGGCCAGAAAATGACTGAAGCATGGGGCCAGCAGGTCGTCGTCGATAGCCGACCGGGTGCGAGCGGGATCATCGGCACCGAAGTCGCGATGCATGCGCCGGCCGACGGTTACACGCTCATGCACGGCAATCTGAGCCAATTTGCAATCAATCCGGCACTGTTCAGCAAACTCAGCTACGACACTTTGCGCGACTTCGTCCCGCTGAGCCTCGTCGGCAATGCGCCGCAGTTGCTCGTCGTCAATCCCGGCTTGGCGGCAAAATCGGTGGCGGAGTTGATCCAGCTCGCGAAAACGAAACCCGGCGCGCTCAACTTCGGCTCGGGCGGCGCAGGCACGCTCGCATATCTGGGCGGGGAGATGTTCAAGTCGGGCGCGGGTATTAATATCGTGCATATCTCATACAAGGGCACTGTGCTTGCGTTGAACGATTTGCTGGGCGGCCAGGTGCAGATCATGTTTTCCGACATGCCGATTGCACTGCCGCATGCGAAATCCGGCAAACTGCGCGCGCTCGCGGTGACCAGTGCAGCACGCACGCCGCTCGTCGTCGACTTGCCGACGGTCGCCGAAGCTGGCTTGCCCGGCTACGCGCTCGTCAATTGGTGGGGCATACTGGCGCCGCGAGGCGTGCCGTCTGACGTCGTCGCAAAGTTAAATACCGAAATCGTGCGCATCCACAATCTGGCTGACGTGCGCGAGCGTTATGCGGCGCTCGGCGTTGAGGCGGCGAGCAGCACGCCGCAGCGCTTCGCCGACTACATCAAGTCGGAGGCGGCGCGCTTCGGCAAGCTGATTAAAGATGCCGGCGCCAGAGTCGATTGAAGAGAACCGAAAGAAGGGACATGCGTAAATTCATCCAAATAATTCTGGCCGGCGCATTGCTCGCGGCAGCCTCTGCGCAGGCACAGACTTATCCTGCGCGGCCAATCCGCTTCATCGTTCCCTTTGCGCCCGGCGGCAGCACCGATACGCTCGCGCGCACGCTCAGCATCAAATTAAGCGACGCGCTCGGTCAGCAGGTCGTCGTCGACAATCGCGCCGGAGGCAATGGCAACATAGGCACCGATCTCGTCGCCCATGCGGCGCCGGATGGCTATACGATTTTGCTCGGTTACATCGCCAACCTCGCCATTGGTCCCAGCTTGTACGCAAAATTACCATACGATCCGATCAAGGACTTCGACCCGATTACGCAACTTGCGGTGGCACCCAACATACTCGTCGTGCATCCGTCGGTTCCGGCCAAAAACTTTCAGGAATTCATCGCCTATGCGAAGGCCCATCCGTCGAAAGTCAATTTCGCTTCCGCCGCGGTCGCCAGTCCCGGTCATCTTTCGGGCGAGTTGTTGAATCTGGCGGCCGGCATACACATGCAGCACGTGCCATATAAAGGCAGCGGCCAGGCGGTGGTCGATCTCGTCGGCGGCCAGGTGCAGGTGATGGTCAGCGGCATGTCGTCGGTCATGCCGCATATCAAGGCCGGCCGCTTGCGCGCGCTCGCCGTCACCGGTGAAAAGCGCTCGCCGGCGGTGCCCGACCTCCCGACGATTGCCGAATCGGGTTTTCCGAAGTTTGAAGCGACGGCGTGGTACGGCGTGCTGGCGCCGGCGAAAACGCCGCTCGCGATCATTAACCGGCTGCACGATGAAATCATACGCGCGTTGAAATTGCCCGACGTCAAAGAGCGGCTCGAGTACGTCGGTTTCGAACTCGTCGGTAGCACGCCGGCGGCATTCGGCCACTACATCAAAACTGAAATCACCAAATGGGCGCCGGTCGTCAAGGCTTCTGGCGCCAAACCGGAGGGCTGAGGATGGACAACGCAAAGCGTTTAAAAATTGCATGCTGCGCTGTGTTCGCCGCCGCCGCGCCGGCGGTGCTGGCGCAAGCCTTTCCCGCGAAACCCGTGCGCTTGATTGCAGCATCTTCGCCAGGCAGTGGTGTCGATATCGTCGCCCGCATCGTTGCGCAGAAACTCGGCGAGCAGCTTAATCAGCAAGTGGTGGTCGATAACCGCGCCGGCGCCGGCGGAAATCTCGGCGCGGAACTTGCAGCCAAGGCGCCGCCGGACGGCTACACCTTGTTCATGGGCACGCCTGCGCATGCGATCAATACCGGCCTTTATCGGAAGCTTAACTACGACCTCGTGCGCGACTTCGCGCCGGTGAGCCAGGTCACGAGCGGGCAGTACGTGGTGGTCGTGCATCCGTCGTTGCCGGCAAAATCGATCAAAGAGCTGATTGCACTGGCGCGTGCGAAGCCGGGTGCGCTCAACTACGGTTCGGCGGGGAGCGGCAATGCAACGCATCTCGCGGGCGAATTGTTCGCGAGCGCGACGAACACAAAGCTCGTGCACGTTCCTTATAAAGGCAGCGGTCCGGCACTCGTCGATCTGGTCGGCGGCCAGGTCCAGCTCATGTTCAGCAATCTCACCGCGGCACTGCCGCAGATCAAGACTTCGCGCATTCGCGCGCTCGCCGTGACGGGACAGACGCGCGCTGCCGCGGCGCCCGAACTGCCGACGCTGATTGAAGCGGGCGTGCCGGGCTATGTGGTGACGTCGTGGTACGGTGTGCTGGCGCCGGCGGCGACGCCGCGCGACCTGATCGCGCGGCTTAACTCGGACCTCGCGCGCACGATGAGCGCGCCAGACATTCGCGATCGTCTGGCCGGCGAAGGCGCCGAGCCATCAACGGGTACGCCTGAGCAATTTGCGGCGTTCATCCGCGCCGAGATTACGCAGTGGACGAAGGTCATCAAGAATGCCGGCATCGTCGCCGAGTAAGCCGCGAGGCGCTTAGTGGCGGATCAATCGTCAGATGGGGCCGACGACGCCGCGCTAACAGAAATTGCACGGCTATCTGAGTCCGGCGACAAGGTTCGCGCGCGCGCACTGTGCGAGACGTTGCTCATTCAATCTCCCGATGACGTCGATGCGCTGATGTGGCTCGGCAATATCGAATTGGACGAATTGCGCTGGGACGAAGCGATCAAAGTATTCGACAAGCTGCTGAGGATTCGCGTCGATCCTTTCAGCCTCGGCAACCTCGGCGTATGTTATTGGAAGGTCGGCCAGCTCGCGGAGGCCGAGTATTGCCTGCGTGGTGCCATCGAGTTGAAGCCATCGTTTACCCGCGCGCACGTCAGCCTTGCCTATGTACTGCACGCGCTGCGCCAGTTCGGCGCCGCGCTCACGCAGCTGACGATTGCCGCGAAGGTCGACCCAAAAGAGCATCAGGTGCCGATGCGTGAGGGCTGTACGCTGGCCGCGCTGGGCCGGTTCGACGAAGCGCAGCTTGCGTTCGAGCAAGCCAGGGAACTCGCGGGCCGTTTTTCCTATTCGCGGCTGGTCGCGTTCGACCGCAAAACATTCGACGCCATCACGGGACCCGAGGCATCGGTGTCGGCACCGCAATCGGCATTGCAGTCCGCCGCTCGCGCCGGCGACGTGCGCGACGTGACGCTTATTTCATGCAATCCGCCGTATGTGCGCAAGTATGGGTTTCCCTTCATCCGCTCGTTCGCTGCAACCAATCGCCGCGACGATCGTTTGTTGCATCTGCATATCTACGATCCGGACGCGTCGATTATTGGCGAAGTCGCTGCTTTGCTCGGGAAGTGCGGCCTCGAACGCTACGCCGTCACGACCGAGACCTGTCCTTTCCCGGAACAAGCGGTGCAACAGCGCAAAGCGTATTACGCCTGCGGGCGGCTCGTGCACCTGCCTTACTGGCTCGATCACTACCGCTGCCCGATCCTGAGCCTCGACGTTGACTTCATCGTTGAACGCGCACTCGACGGACTGCTCGATGCCGCGCGCAAGTCCGATGTCGGCCTTAACCTGCGCGATCCGGCCGACTCGCCGTGGCTTGACGTGATTGCCAATATCATCGTTGCTCAGCCAACGCCGGCCGCGCGCCACTATTTTGCCGCGGTGAAAAACTACGCGCTCGATTTCCTGCGGCGCGAACCGGACGCGTGGCTCGTTGACCAGTCGGCGCTTTACTGCGTGTTGAAAATGATGGAGCGCTTTGCCGAGCCGCCCGCCGTTGCGTGGATACCGGCGGAACGGCAAAACTGCTTATGGCACATCGGCCACGCCTACGATTATCTGCTCGCTGACCCGCGGTATCTAAAGTACGCGGGCGACCACACAGCCTGACTCACTCGCGTTTGCGCGCGACGTGATTGGTCACGGCTTCCAGCACACGCTCGCCGGCGGCGGTTTTGATTTCAGTGCGCACGACGGCAATCGAACGTCCAGCATGCACTACGTTCGATTTAACGGTGACCGCTTTGCCGTGCCCGGGACCGATATACCACGCTGACATGTTGGATAACATCATCGTCTCCGGCACTGCTGCGCAGGCGCAGGCGGCTGCCATCCCGAACGAAATGCCGCCCTGCAAATGACCGACGCGATTGCCCAGGTGCGGTCCGAGCGCAACCCGCATGGTCGTGCCATTGGCCGCGCGCTTCGGCACGCCGCCCCAAAATTGTTGAATGAACGAAACGTGGGATGAGGACTTGGCGAGCGCTGCATCGCACGCTTCGAGTATCGTGCGCTCGCGCGCGTCGAGCTTGCTTTCGTCAAGCGGCGCGTCGGCCGGCGGCATTTCCTGCTGCCACGGCAGCGGCGCAAGCGTGACGCCCGGCGGCGGCTGGAGCAGGACAAACTCGCCGCTCGCGTAACACAGCGGTTTGCCATTGGCAGTGAGCGTTGCCGAGGTCAGCGACTGATGGAGCGCGCCGCCCGTTCCAAAGCCGAGCAACCGGGCATCGGCGCTGACTTCGCCGGTCGCCGGCGCGCCGGTAAACTGGATTTGCATATGGATCGTCGCGAGGCGCGCGCCCGGCTCGATCAGGAGGCGCGTTGCGGTCGCGAGCGCCGTGTCGGCCAGCACCGCGATCGCCACGACATCCATTTCACCATTGGCGTCTCGGCAATGCGCGCCGTCGGGGATGGAAACGCATGCGGCTTTTCCCGCGGCTTCCTGCCAGCGCGTGTCGAGGAAAAATCCCGGGAAGTGGAGTCCCGGCGTACGATTGCCGGCGATTCCGCGCAGTACTTGTTGGCGAATCGCGACCGCGTCGGGATTCGAATATTTTTTTATCATGGGGTCAGTCGACGTTAAGTCCGAGTTTTGCATAAATCGGCCGGATATGCGCACGCAGCGCCGGCAGCTTTCGCAGAATGATGGCGCCGACCAGCATGCAAAGGACGCCGCCAATCGCAACCGTGGTTGCGGCGCCGATGCGATCGGCCGCCATGCCCGCGATGAGCGCACCAATCGGCGCAACGCCGAGAAATGCCGCGGTGTACAAACTCATCACGCGGCCGCGCTTATCGTCGTCGACGATGGTTTGCAGGATCATGTTGGTCGAGACGGTGACGACCAGCATGCCGAAACCGATGACGCTCATCAGCGCGATCGATGCCGGCAGCCAGTGCGACTGCGACAGCAGTATCAACGCGGCACCGAGGCTCAAAGCGGCCATCAGGATGAAACGCAAAAGGCCGCGCACATTGCGCCGCATGCTGAGCAGCAGCGTGCCGGCTACCGCACCCATGCCGGCCGCACCGACGAGAAAGCCGAGTGTTTCGGCGGCGCCCGCGAACAGCTCGTGCACGATCGCCGGCATCAGCGTGTTGTACGGCGCGGCGGTTATCGCTATACCGGCGAGCAGCAGCAAAAGCAGCCGGATTGGCAGCGTGTTCCATGCATAGGAAAATCCTTCGCCGAGCCCCCGCCACATCGGCGGATGCGATGCCGCGCGTTGCTGCGGTTTAACGCGGATGAATGCGAAGGTCATCAGCACGGCGACGTAGCTGAGCGCGTTGATCAGGAAGCACATCGCTTCGCTGTAACGGCTGATCAACACGCCGCCGATCACCGGCCCGAGCAGACGGCCGCAGTTGGCAACGAGCGAAGTGGTCGCCACGGCGTTGGGTAAATCGTCCTTGCCGTCGACGAGTTGCAGCTGATACGC
>JAQGMI010000169.1 GCA_028292435.1 Betaproteobacteria bacterium | reverse complement strand
CTGCCCCGCATAATCGGCAATCGTAATCGGCCCGCTCAAATTCTTGAGCGACACTTCGCCGACGATCATTTTGCCGAGCATGCGCAAGCTGAATATCGACGTGTCCCAAGTGCGCTCGAGTGCCTTGACGATGCTGACCCAAGGCGTATAGCGGACTTCAACCATGTATTGACGCATTGCATCAGCGTCGATACGCACCGCTACGCCGATACGGCCGATGCGGCCCGATTTGTCCACGACGGGGTCCGGCGTGATTTTGATCTGCTGACGTACATCACCGCGCTTGACATCGAGCGCGACTTCACGCGCAGGATTGGCGCCGATCCCGCTGACCACCTCGTCCCAGCGTTTTACCGGCGTGCCGTTAATTGCCAGCACTTCATCGCCGGGCATGATGCCGGCGCGCTCCGCCGCCCCCCCCGCCATCACGCGTCCAATCACCGGCGGTAACGGCGGCTGCTGGCGCGAGAATCCAAGAATGTTTAAAAAGTCGCCATCGAGATCGGCCGGCATCAGTGTCGACATGTCGAGTTTGCGGGAATGAATTTCCGCGCGCTCGTTTTGCACTTCCACGCCGACGTTACTTGCGCGATCGACCGCCTGCTTGAGCATGAGCCACCGCGCGTCCTGCCAGGTCGTCACCGTTTCCGGGCCGATTTTAAGAATGATATCGCCGATCTCGAACTGCGCCTGTGCCGCGGGTGAACCGGCGACGACGCCGCCGATCACGGGTTTGAGCCCGGGCACGCCGTGCATGAAAATCAGCCAGTACAAACCGATCGCGAGCAGAAAATTCGCGACCGGACCGGCGACCACGATAAAGAAACGGCGCGCAACCGATTGACGGTTAAATGCGCGCGGCAGGTCCTCCGGCGCAACGTCACCTTCCCGCTCGTCGAGCATCTTGACGTAGCCGCCGAGCGGGAACGCTGCGATCGCCCATTCTGTCTGATCAGGGCCGCGGCGGCGGCTCGCGAGCACTCGGCCGAAGCCGACTGAAAAGCGCAACACTTTGACGTTGCACCAGCGCGCCGCCAAATAATGGCCAAACTCATGCACGACTACGAGCGAACCCAGCGCGACTGCAAACGCAACAATGGTGATAAGGAAACTCATCATGACTCCAGAAAACTAGACCGACACCTGTATCGGTCTCGATGCAATGGTTGACGGCTTGCGCGCGAGAAATGCCTGCGAGCATTCGCGCGCTGCGCGATCGGCAGCGAAGACGTCTTCAATGGTATTTAACGGCGTAAGCGGTACGTTCGCCAGCGCATGCTCGATCAATTCCGAAATTTTGTTGAATCCCAGTTGAGACGCGAGAAACGCGGCAACTGCGACCTCGTTCGCCGCATTCAACACGGTCGGCGCACTGGCGCCCTGGCGCAACGCGACGCGCGCGAGTTCGAGACAGGGAAATCTGGCAACGTCGGGCTCCGAGAAATTGAGCCGGCTCAACGCCGCGAGATCAAGACTTTCGACGCCAGCCTCGATGCGATCGGGAAAGCCCAGCGCGTATGCGATCGGTGTCCGCATGTCGGGATTGCCGAGCTGGGCGAGCAGCGAGCCGTCGACATATTCAACCAGTGAGTGAATCACGCTCTCCGGATGGATCACGACTTTAATCCGGCTTTCCTCGGCGTTAAACAGCCAGCTTGCTTCGATGACCTCAAGCCCTTTGTTCATCATGGTTGCTGAGTCGACCGAAATTTTACGGCCCATGACCCAATTCGGATGCGCGCACGCCTGATCGGGCGTGACGTTATGCAGTCGATCGAGGGGCAGATCGCGAAACGGACCGCCGGACGCAGTCAAAACAATTTTGCGCACGCCCGATGCAGTAAGGTCGCCCGCGAAGCTGCGCGGCAATGCCTGAAACACCGCGTTGTGCTCGCTGTCGATCGGCAGCAGCGTTGCGCCGTTTGCCTGCACGGCCGCCATGAAAACGGGCCCCGCCGTGACCAGCGCTTCCTTGTTGGCGAGCAACACGCGCTTGCCGGCGCTGACCGCCGCATAACTGGCCCGCAGGCCGGCGATGCCGACGATTGCCGCCATGACGGTGTCAACTTCCGGCAGGCTCGCAATCGTTTCCAGTGCTTGCTCACCATGCAGCACTTCGACGGCGAGACCGGCCTGGTTGACTTTAGCTGCGAGAATTTTCGCGTCCGCAGCGCTGCCGATCACTGCATAACGCGGTTTAAATGCCGCGCACTGGCGAACAAGCGCATCGACCTGACGGTGTGCGGAGAGCGCGACGATCTGGAATCGGTCGGGATGACGCGCGACAACATCGAGCGTGCTCACGCCGATGCTGCCGGTAGAGCCGAGAATCGCAAGACGCCGCGGATTGCTCATAGGAAAATCAGGGCGCCGAGCGGCAGCGCCGCCATCACGCCGTCGATGCGATCAAGCATGCCGCCATGACCTGGCAATACTGAACCGCTATCTTTGACGCCGGCGCAGCGCTTCAACCACGACTCGAACAGATCGCCTGCAATGCTGAAGATCGCCATGCTCAAGAATGCCGTGATGATAAAAGTGCCATCACGCTCCTTCATCTGCGTGAAGTGCAGAATCAAAGCATACACTGCGACGGTCAACAACGCACCGGCAACGCCTTCCCATGTTTTGCCGGGGCTGATCTTGGGCGCGAGCTTGACGCGTCCGAACTGCTTGCCGAAAAAATAGGCGGCGGTATCTGCAATCCATACGACAGCCAGCAGGAACAGCAATAACAGGGGCTCGCGTTGCAGCTGTCCGAGCGCAAGCCAGGTTGGCAGCAGCACGGCGATTCCCACGCCGGCCAGAAATATCCGGTTGCGCACCACGATGCCGAGCCACAACCAGCATGGCGCGATTACAACCCAGAACGCAATGCTGAGCGCAAAACAAATGCGTGCGGGCGTGTCCGCTCGCAGCGGCTGCATTGCGCACGCATCGACAAACCACCAGACGAGCGCGACTGCGGTGAGCAGTGCAAGCACAAACATGACTTCGCCGCTGCGGCTGAATGATGCGAGACGCGCCCACTCATGCGCGGCGATCGACAATGGAACCAGCAGCACTAGGTGCCACCAGAATCCGGACAGCAGAAACATTCCCGCAAGCAACAGCGGGATCAGGACTGCCGCTGTCAGCAGACGCTGCTTAAGCATCAGGTTCCGGCTATCCGCACAACGTCAGCTTGCATCGGCGTGCCGGGCGGCGTGCGCGGCGCTGTCTTCGCGCAACTGGTCGCTCGTGCGTCCAAACCGACGCTCCCGCTGCTGGTATGAGGCGATCGCGGCATTGAACGCAGCATTGTCGAAGTCCGGCCACAAGGTATCGGTAAAATAGAGTTCAGAATACGCAAGCTGCCACAGCAGAAAATTGCTGATGCGCTTCTCGCCGCCGGTGCGAATGAATAGATCCGGCTCCGGCGCATAAGCGGCCGACAAGTAAGGTGCCAGATCTTGCTCGGTAAAATTCGCCGCGAGTTGCGGCTTTTCCGCAAGCATGCGCCTGACCGCCTGCATGACATCCCAGCGGCCGCCGTAATTTGCAGCGATCGTGAGCGTCAGGCGCTTGTTGTCCGCAGTCAGTTTCTCAGCGTCCGCAACCAATTGCCGCAGCGGCCCCTCGAAGCGGGACAAATCACCGATTGCTTTAAAGCGCACGCCGTTTTCGTGCAGCTTGGCGACTTCCTGCTCAAGTGCGGCGATGAACAATTGCATCAGGAACGAAACCTCGTCCGGCGGGCGGCGCCAGTTTTCGCTGCTGAATGCAAACAAGGTCAGGTATTCGACGCCGTGCTCGACGCAAGCGCGCACGGTGCTGCGCACGGTTTCGACGCCCCGTCGATGGCCCGCGATGCGCGGCAAAAAGCGCTGTTTCGCCCATCGGCCATTGCCATCCATGATGATGGCAACATGGCGCGGCGTCGCCGAAGTCGCAGGTATAGCGATGGTCGTTGAAGCGGGATTTGCCACGGCGGCTCGCTAAACAGCGATGAGTTCGGCTTCTTTGACAACCAAAAGCTTGTCGATGTCCCCGATATGGCGGTCGGTCAGCTTCTGCACATCGTCCTGCGCGCGGCGCTCTTCGTCTTCGGCGACTTTTTTTTGCTTGAGCAGATCTTTTAGATGGTTGTTCGCATCGCGCCGGATGTTGCGCACCGCGACGCGCGCGGCTTCACCCTCTTTGTGCACCACCTTGACCAGATCCTTGCGCCGCTCTTCCGTCAGCGCCGGCATCGGCACGCGCACGGTCTCCCCCATCGTCGACGGATTGAGTCCGAGGTCCGAATCGCGAATGGCCTTCTCGATCGCAGGCGCCAATTTCTTCTCCCAAGGAGAAACGCCAATCGTACGGGCATCGAGCAAAGTGATGTTCGCAACGCCGTTAATCGGCGTCGCGGTACCGTAGTAGTCGACCATCACGTGGTCGAGCAAACCGATGTGCGCGCGGCCCGTGCGGATTTTGCCGAGATCGTTTTTCAACGTCTCGAGCGTCTTTTTCATTTTGTCTTCGGCGGATTTCTTGATATCGGCAATCATGGAATTTCTCCGCTAGCAATGCACAAGCGTGCCTTCGTCCTGACCGAGCACCACGCGTTTGAATGCGCCGGCCTTGAATATGCTGAATACATTAATAGGCAATTTCTGGTCGCGGCACAGAGTGAGCGCCGTCGCGTCCATCACCTTTAGATTCTTAATGATGGCCTCGTCGAACGTGATGCTCTTGTAGCGCATGGCGTCGGCGTGGATTTTCGGATCGTCGGTGTAAACACCGTCGACCTTGGTCGCTTTCAGCACGAGACTCACATTCATTTCCATGCCGCGCAGCGCTGCCGCAGTGTCCGTCGTAAAGAATGGATTGCCGGTCCCGGCGGCGAAGATGACGATTTTGCCTTCTTCGAGATAGCGAATCGCCTTGCCGCGAATATACGGCTCGACGACCTGCTCGATGTTGAGCGCCGACTGCACACGGCTCACGAGATTCATGCGTCGCATCGCGTCCTGCAATGCCAGCGCATTCATTACGGTTGCCAGCATGCCCATGTAATCGGCGGTCGCGCGGTCCATGCCGGCCGCTGCCGGCGCCATACCGCGAAAAATATTGCCGCCGCCAATGACGACCGCAACTTCGACGCCGAGCGCAACCACTTCGGCGATTTCAGAGATGATGCGCTCGATCGTTGCGCGGTTGATGCCATAGCTGTCCTCGCCCATCAGCGCTTCGCCGCTGAGTTTGAGTAGTACACGTTTATGCGCGGGTTGGTCGGCCATGTTCAGGACGGCTGCGCTGCCCTGTCGGCCTGCTTGGCCTGCGCCATCACTTCGGCGACAAAATCGTCTTTGCGTTTCTCGAGACCTTCGCCGACCACGTAGAGCTTGAACGAATGGACCGTCGCGTTTTTGCCTTTCAGTAATTGCTCGACCGTCTGCTTGTCGTCCTTGACGAACGGCTGCCCGAGCAGCGTCACTTCCTTCAGAAATTTCTGCACGCTGCCTTCGACCATTTTTTCGACGATGTTCGCCGGCTTGCCGGACTCCGCGGCTTTCGCCACGGCGATGTCGCGCTCGCGCTTGATAAGATCGGCCGGGATTTCGTCTTTCGAAAGGGCGACCGGTTTGATCGCCGCAATGTGCATCGCGATGTCTTTCGCGAGTGCTTCATCGCCGCCGGCGACGTCGATCAGCACGCCCACTTTGGCGCCGCCGTGGATGTAAGTCGCAAGCTTGCCGGTGGCGGCCAAGCGCGCAAACCGCCGCAGCGATACGTTCTCGCCGATTTTGCCGACAAGTCTTTTACGCACTTCTTCAACCGTCGAGCCGTCCAGCGCCGATGCCGACAAAGCGGCGACGTCAGCTGCGTTGCCAGTCGCGGCCAGCTTGGCGACGTTTGCCGCGAACGCGAGGAAATCTTCGTTCTTCGCGACGAAATCCGTTTCGCAATTGACTTCGACAATCGCGCCCGTTTTTGCGTCGGGCGCAACGAAGATGGCGACGATGCCTTCGGCAGCGACGCGCGATGACGCCTTGCTCGCCTTGTTACCGAGCTTGATGCGCAGAATTTCTTCTGCCTTGGCGAGATCGCCATCGGCTTCGGTCAGTGCTTTCTTGCATTCCATCATGGGTGCGTCGGTCTTATCGCGTAAGTCCCTGACCATCCCCGCGGTAATTTCCGCCATTTCGTGCTCCAGATCAAAAAACTGCCTATAAACCGCAATTGCTCTCGTGCGCGCATTTCGTTAAAACACGCCGCCTGGCAATTGCCCGTGTCGCTACTTAAAAAAAAGGGGCGTCAGCCCCTTTTTTTTATAAGGCGTCCCTTATTTCGTGGGCCCATCCTCGACTTCGACGAATTCTTCGTCCCCGCCGACTATTTCCTGCACCACCTGGTTACGGCCCTCCAGCACCGCATCGGCGACGCCGCGTGCATACAGCCTGATTGCCCGGCTTGAGTCGTCGTTGCCCGGAATCACGTAATCGACGCCTTCCGGATTGTGATTGGTATCGACCACCGCAATAATCGGAATGCCCAGCTTCTTCGCCTCGGCAACCGCGCCCTTGTGATAACCGACGTCGATCACGAACAGCGCGTCCGGCAGGCCGTTCATGTCCTTGATGCCGCCCAGGCTGCGCTCGAGTTTGACGATTTCGCGCTGATAGTTAAGCGCTTCTTTCTTGACCAGCTTGTCGAGCGTGCCGTCGTCGGCCATCGCTTCCATGTCTTTCAGGCGCTTGATCGACGCTTTGACCGTTTTGTAGTTAGTCAGCATGCCGCCCAGCCACCGGTGATCGACATACGGGGCGCTGCAGCGCATCGCTTCTTCTTTAACGATCTCGCGAGCCTGGCGCTTGGTGCCGACAAACATGATGACGCCTTTGTTAGCGGTCATCTGGCGCACGAATTTCAGCGCATCCTGGTAAAGCGCAAGCGTCTTTTCCAGGTTGATGATGTGAATTTTGTTGCGATGGCCGAAGATAAACGGGGCCATCTTGGGGTTCCAGTACCGGGTCTGGTGGCCAAAATGGACACCACATTCCAGCATCTCACGCATGGTCGTTGACATTACACTCTCCAGTTAGGGTTAAGCCTCCATCCGCCCACGTACACTCGTTGCCGAGCACCCTGACCAAGGCGGATGTGCGATTTAAGCCTGAAAACCCAATAGATTCATTGAGAACTTGTTTCAGGCCAGTCGGTAATTATATCATCGTCAGGGGTCTTTTCTCAACCGCAGATTCGTTGTCCGACACGGACTTTGACTCACCGCGTATCCAATGGAAACCCCGTTTGGAACTGATCACAAACTCGACTAGAATCCGCCTCCTTTTGATTTGATTGCTTAATCCCCATGTATAGTCCGACCTCTGCCATGTCCAGCACGCTCAAAACCCCTGATGAAATCGCCAAAATGCGCGTTGCCGGCAGGCTTGCGTCCGAAGTGCTGGATTTCATCACGCCACAGATCAAATCCGGCATGACGACCAATGAAATTGACCGCCTGTGTCACGATTACATGGTCAACGTTCAAAAGACAGTGCCCGCCCCGCTCAACTACGCACCGCCCGGCTACCAGCCGTATCCGAAGTCAGTTTGCACCTCGGTCAATCATGTCGTCTGTCATGGCGTGCCCGGCGACAAGAAACTTAAAACGGGCGACATCGTCAACATCGACGTCACCGTGATCAAGGATGGCTACCACGGCGACACCAGCAGAATGTTTTATGTCGGCGAACCTTCTGTGCAGGCACGAAGGCTGTGCGACATCACGTATGAATGCATGTGGCGTGGCATCGCCGAAGTTCGCGCCGGCGCCCGGCTCGGCGACATCGGCCACACGATCCAGACCTGCGCCGAAGGCTACGGCTGCAGCGTGGTGCGTGAATTCTGCGGTCACGGCATCGGCCGCAAGTTTCACGAAGAGCCGCAGGTTCTCCATTACGGCCGCCCCGGCACCGGCGTGCAGCTCGTCGCCGGCATGACCTTTACCGTGGAGCCGATGATCAACGCCGGACGCGCGGGAATCCGTCAGCTCGCCGACGGCTGGACCATCGTGACCAAAGACCACAGCCTGTCGGCGCAGTGGGAGCACACGGTGCTCGTGACGGATCGCGGCTACGATGTGCTTACCGTTTCAGCTGAAAGTCCACCGCCGCCCGCGTTCATCACAGCGGGCAATGGCTAGCAGTCCGCAGCCTGCGCCAACGGCGGCCGTTGCCGTCGAAGCAACCGGCGTACGGTTCAAACGGCGGCTCGCGGAACAGCGCGCCGCACTGCACGAGCGATATGAGCACGACGGCTCGGCCCCCAAACTCCTTCACGAGCATCGCAGACTCGTCGACGCGACGCTGAAGTCGATCTGGCTTCACGTCGCCATGCCGGCGGATGGCGCTCTCGTGGCCGTCGGCGGTTATGGCCGCGGCGAATTGTTCCCATATTCGGATATCGATCTGCTCATATTGCTGCCGCGCGCCGCCGATGAGGGGTTGACGCAAAAACTCGAGCAATTCGTCAGCCTGTTGTGGGACATCGGGCTCGACGTGGGTCACAGTGTGCGCACGGTCGCCGAATGCGTGGATCTTGCCGCGCAGGATGTGACGATTCAGACCAGCCTGCTCGAAGCGAGGCTCGTTATCGGCGAGCGCAAGTTGTTTCGCCAGTTCGAAAAGGAGTTCAGTCGCAAGCTCGACGCTGAACAGTTCACGAAGGCCAAGCGCCTTGAGCAGGAACAGCGGCACGTACGCTATCACGACACGAACCTCGAGCCGAACATCAAGGAATCCGCCGGCGGGCTGCGCGATCTGCAAA
This sequence comes from Betaproteobacteria bacterium, assembly GCA_028292435.1. Lineage (GTDB taxonomy): Bacteria > Pseudomonadota > Gammaproteobacteria > Burkholderiales > SG8-41 > PALSA-1004. Next base: position 30,257 of record JAQGMI010000169.1, on the reverse strand, counting down.
CCATCTTATGGATCAGCAAGGCCGCGGGCATCGGCACGCGCTGGACCGACCTGGTCAAACGCGAAATCATTACCCGAAGCGAAGCAGCCCTGCTGCGCAAGCACGAGAATTTTCTGCAAAACCTGCGCATACATTTGCACTACCTCGCGCAGCGTCGCGAGGAGCGTCTCGTATTCGACGTGCAAACCGCGCTCGCCAGGCAGATGGGTTTGCGCGATACCGCGCATCGCCGCGCCAGCGAACATCTGATGCAGCGTTTTTACCGCACGGCGATCGAGATCAGCCAGTTAAATACCATCGTGCTGCAAAATCTCGGCGCGTTGATCATGCCGCCGCGCAGCCGCGCCATTGCCGAAATAAATGAGCACTTTCACAGCCGCAACGAATTGCTCGAGGCCAACGACGAGGCGCTGTTCAAGCGCGAACCAGGCGCCATGCTCGAAGCGTTCGTCATCCTGCAGCAGCGGCACGAATTGAAAGGCATCACAGCCGGCACTTTGCGCGCTTTGTGGCGGGCCAGTACGTTAATCAACCCGGCGTTCAGGCGCGATCCGCGCAATCGCGAACTTTTCATGCAGATTTTGCGCAGCCCATCGCGCGTCGTGCGCGAATTGAAGCGCATGAACCGCTACGGCATTCTCGGCCGCTATATTCCAGCATTCGGGCGCGTCGTCGGCCAGATGCAGCACGATCTGTATCACGTCTACACGGTTGACGAGCATATCCTGAACGTCGTGCGCAACCTGCGGCGCTTCGCGGTGCCCGAGCTCGCGCACGAGTTTCCGCTTGCGAGCCGCCTGATGAGCGACTTCGAGCGGCCCGAGTTGCTGTACCTCGCCGGACTCTTTCACGACATTGCCAAAGGCCGCGGCGGCGACCATTCGACGCTCGGCAAAGTGGATGCGCTACGATTTTGCCGCGAGCACGGGTTGCCGAAAGCTGACGCCGACCTGGTCGCATGGCTCGTCGAAAGTCATCTCTTCATGTCGGCGACCGCGCAGAAGCAGGACTTGTCCGACCCTGACGTGATCGCCGCGTTTGCCGGCCGCGTCGGCGACGAGCGTCATTTGGTCGCGTTATACATACTGACGGTCGCCGACATTCGCGGCACCAGCCCCAAAGTATGGAACGGCTGGAAGGCGAAGCTGCTCGAGGACTTGTTCTTGATGACTCGCCGCCGCTTGAGCGGCGAGACGAGCTCGCTCGACAGCAGCTTGCAGCAACGGCAGGATGCGGCGAAAGCGAAGCTGCGGCTCTACGCAATCAAAGACGAGGTGACTGAGAAATTGTGGTCGCAGCTCGACATTTCATACTTCCTGCGTCACGACGCCGATGAGATTTCGTGGCATACACGCTTGCTCAACTACCGCGTCGATACACCGGAACCGGTTGTCAAGGCGCGCTTGTCACCCGCGGGCGAAGGATTGCAGGTGATGATCTACGTGCGCGACCAAAAGGATTTGTTCGCGCGCATCTGCAGTTTCTTCGAGCGCATCAGCTACTCGATCGTCGATGCGAAAATCTACACGACGCGCCATGGTTATGCGCTCGACAGCTTCGCGATCCTCGATCCCGCCAACAAGAAGCCTCAGTATCGTGACCTGATTCCGTATATCGAATATGAATTGGGCCAGCGCCTCACCGAGCAGACGCCGCTCGAACCGCCGGCACAGGGCCGCGTCAGCCGTCAGCTCAGGCATTTCCCGATTACGCCCGAGGTGCGCATCACTGCCGACGAGCGCGGACTCTACAAAGTGCTGAACATCATTGCCGGCGACCGTCCCGGCCTGCTGTCGCGCGTCGGCCGCTGCCTCGTCGACTACCACATCAATTTGTACACGGCCAAGATCAATACGCTTGGCGACCGCGCGGAGGACGTGTTCCTGATTAACGGGCCGGCGCTCAACGATCCCAAAAAGGTCATCAAGTTCGAGAGCGATCTCGTACGCGAGTTGCAGACTTAGAAATCAATCGTCGGTGATGTCTTCGTCGGGAAACAATTCCTCGGTAAAACCGAAACTGCTGAAGTCGCGGATCCGCATCGGGTACAGAACGCCGATCAAATGATCGCATTCGTGCTGCACGACGCGTGCATGGAAGCCGTCGACGCTGCGGTCGATCGGATTGCCGTATTGGTCGAAGCCCTGATAGCGCAGCTTCGCAAACCGCGGGACAACGCCGCGCATGCCAGGAACCGACAGGCAGCCTTCCCAACCGTCCTCCATTTCCGGCGCTAGTGCAGTCAGCGTCGGATTAATCAAGACCGTTTGCGGCACTGCGTCAGCATCGGGGTAGCGCGGGTTCTGCTCGATGCCGAATATCACGACTTGCAGTCCAACGCCGATTTGCGGTGCAGCCAGCCCGGCGCCATCGAGGTCCGCCATCGTGTCCTGCATGTCGGCGAGCAGCGCATGCAATTCAGGGGTGTCGAACTTTTCGATTGGCTTGGCGCGCTCGAGTAGCCGCCGATCGCCCATTCTCAAGACTTGTCTAACCGCCATGTTCTCCCGCCAGTTGTTCAAGGATGCGCTGAACCCTGCCCGTCGACTGCTGCATGACCTGCGCAATTTCTCCCATTGCAATGCCGGTACCGCTTGAGCCGCGCCCCGCCGCGTAATTGACGACGATCGCGAGCGCCGCATAAGTCAGGCCAATTTCACGCGCAAGCACGGCTTCCGGCATGCCGGTCATGCCGACCACATCGGCACCGTCGCGTTCGAGCCGGTTAATTTCCGCTGCCGTCTCGAGTCGCGGCCCCTGTGTAGCGGCATAGACCCCGCCGTCGATGATCGGTTCCCCGGCGCGCTTCGCCGCGTCGAGACACGCCCGCCTTAATTGCGTTGCATAAGGCAAAGTGAAGTCGATATGGTGCACGCCGCGGTCCGCGAGCGTGAAAAAAGTAGCCGACCGGCCGTGCGTGTAGTCGATGATCTGGTCGGGCACCATCAACACGCCCGGCGCCAGATCGCCGCGAATGCCGCCGACGGTCGCCAGGCCCATTACCCGGGTAACGCCGCACGCGTGCAATGCCCACATGTTGGCGCGATAATTGATTTGATGCGGCGGAATCGTATGCCCATAGCCATGACGTGCAAGCAATACCACGGCATGGCCTGCGAGTTCGCCGAACGACAAGGCGCTCGATGGCTCGCCATAAGGCGTACGCGCAACCTCGCGACGATCCAGTTTGAAACCGGGAATCTGCGCGAAGCCGCTGCCGCCGATAATTGCTAACATCGTTTCACTCCTGCTTCATTGCGTACACAGCCGGCAGATTGCGCCAGGCGCCTTTGATGTCCAGGCCGAAACCGAACACGTAGCGATCTGGCAGCGTAACGCCGACAAAGTCCGCGTTGATGGGTTTTTTTCTGCCGAGCGCCTTATCGGCGAACACCGCCGAATAAAACTTATGTGCGCCAGATTCAAGCACTCGCCGCCGGATTTCAATCATCGTATGACCTTCATCGAGGATGTCATCAACGATTAATACGGTGCGGCCGGCCATTTTTTCGTCTGGAAATCGTTTCCATTCGATACGGCCGCCAACTGTTGCATCGCCATAACGGGTCAAATGAACATAATCCAGGTCGAGCGGAAATTGGAGCAAAGGCAACAGCTGGCCGGTAAACACAATCGCGCCGCTCATGACGCTTAATATGAGTGGATTGGCCGTCGCGAGGGTAGCCGAAATTTCCGCTGCGACGCGATGCACCGCGTCATTTACATCGTCTGCGGTAACCAGCAGCTCTGCGGACTTAAAAATGCGCCTGGCTTCCCCTGCTTCCAGCATCGAAGTGGCAGTCTCAGCGCCGCAAGTTGGCAAGGTGACGCGCGAATTGACGCGCGACTTCCGGATGCTTGAGGCCGTAGGCGACATTCGCTTTCAGATACCCGAGCTTGCTGCCGCAGTCGTAGCGCACGCCGGTGAACCGGTGCGCAAGCACGCGTTCTTCGCCAAGCAACGCCGCAATGCCATCGGTGAGCTGAATTTCGCCGCCTGCGCCCGCCTTCACCCTTTTCAAATGATGAAAAACACGCGACGACAAAATATAGCGGCCGACCACTCCCAATCGCGAAGGCGCCTTGGCGGGCTGTGGTTTTTCGACGATGGCCTCAACCGGATACAGGTTGCCCTCTCGGCGGCCCGGCTTGACCATTCCGTATTGGCGGCTCTCGGCGCGCGAAATCTGCTGCACGCCAAGCAAAGAGCACTGCTCGCGGCGATACACGTCGACCATCTGTTTCATTACCGGCGGCGTGGCGTCGATCAAGTCGTCGGCGAGCATCACTGCGAATGGCGCATCGCCAATTACCGGCTGGGCGCAGAGCACGGCATGCCCGAGGCCAAGCGCCTGCTGCTGGCGCACGTAGATGCACTTGACATGACGCGGTACGATGTCGCGCACCATTGCGAGCATTGCATTCTTGCCGCGCGCCGCGAGTTCCGCTTCGACTTCGAACGCCTTGTCGAAATGGTCCTCGATCGCGCGTTTGCTGCGGCCGGTGATGAAGACGAGCTCTGTAATGCCGGCGGCAACCGCTTCTTCGACCGCATATTGAATCAGCGGCTTGTCGACCACCGGCAGCATTTCCTTGGGACTTGCCTTGGTTGCAGGCAGGAAGCGGGTGCCGAGTCCGGCGACGGGAAACACCGCTTTGGTAATAACGTTCGTCATGTAATCAAGACTCCAGAAGCTTCAGCAAACCCGCTTCGTCGAGTATAGCAACATGCAATTCACGCGCCTTTTCCAATTTGCTGCCAGCGTCCGCTCCGGCCACGACGAAATCGGTTTTTTTCGACACGCTGCCGCTGACTTTGCCGCCCTGATCGCGTATTTTTTGCGCGGCTTCGTCGCGAGTGAGCGTGGGCAAGGCCCCCGTCAGCACGAACGTCTTGCCGTAAACCGGGTTCTCGGTGTCAATCTGCCTTGCCGCGGTTTCTTCGAATGACACGCCGGCCGCAAGCAACTGCTCGACGACTTCGCGATTGTGTGGCTCGCTGAAGAAATCCGCAATGCTTTGCGCAACCACCGGGCCGACATCCTGCACCTGCTGCAACGCTTCGACGCCAGCCGCCGCGACGCGCTCGATATTGCCGAAATGACGCGCCAGATCCTGCGCAGTGCTTTCGCCGACGTTGCGAATGCCGAGCGCATAAATGAAGCGCGCGAGCGTCGTATGCTTACTTTTCTCGATCGCGGCGACGACATTGGCTGCCGATTTCTCGGCCATGCGCTCCAGCGCGGCAAGTTTGACGACGCCGAGCTTGTACAAGTCCGCCGGCGTGTGAACAAGCTTGCTCTCGACCAGCTGCTCAACGAGCTTGTCGCCAAGTCCTTCGACATCCATCGCGCGCCGGCTGGCGAAGTGCAGCAGCGCCTGTTTGCGCTGCGCCGGACAAAACAACCCTGCACTGCAGCGCGCAATGGCTTCGTCCGCCGCGCGGTGTACTTCCGAATTGCAGATCGGGCAGCACTTCGGCAGCTCGAATTGCACGGTCTGCGCCGGGCGCTTATCGAGCATCACGCGCGCAACTTCCGGAATGACATCGCCGGCGCGGCGCACGACGACGGTATCACCGATGCGAACGTCTTTCCGCCGCACTTCGTCTTCGTTATGCAGAGTCGCATTGGTGACGGTCACGCCGCCGACGAATACGGGCTTTAACCGCGCGACCGGTGTCAGCGCGCCAGTGCGGCCAACCTGAATATCGATTCCTTCCACGACGGTGGTCGCTTCCTCGGCCGGAAATTTATGCGCGATTGCATACCGCGGCGCGCGCGAGACGAAACCGAGCGTGTTCTGCGCCGACAAATCGTTGACTTTGTAGACCACACCGTCGATATCGAACGGCAGTTTCGCGCGCCGGGCGCCAATTGCGCCGTAATAGCCCAGCATGCCTTCCACACCCTTGACGACGGCGCGTTCAGCGGTAACCGGAAAGCCCAGTTCCGACAATCGATCGAGCAGCTGCGAATGTTTGCGCAACTCCGGATCGACTGCAGCACCGGTCCCATATGCGTAAAACGCGAGGCGCCGCGTTGCCGTGATGCGCGGGTCGAGTTGGCGCAGGGAACCGGCTGCGGCGTTGCGCGGATTGACGAACTCGCGCTCGCCAAGTTCGCGCTGACGCTGGTTCATGCGCTCGAAATCCGCACGCAGCATCAAGACTTCGCCGCGCACTTCGAGCATCTCAGGCGCTTTCGTCGTTCTCAGTTTCAGCGGAATCGCGCGCAACGTACGCAGGTTCGCCGTCACATCCTCGCCGGTGTAGCCATCGCCGCGCGTCGCTGCCGTTGCCAGCCGGCCATCGACGTATATGAGACTGATTGCGAGTCCGTCGAACTTCGGCTCGGCGGCATATTCGACCGCGTCGGCGTCCAGCCCTTCGCGCACGCGCTTGTCGAATGCGGCGATCTCGTCGTCGGCAAATGCATTGCCGAGCGACAGCATTGGCGTGCGGTGAGTTACTTGCGCGAACTGTGCAAGCGGCTCGGTGCCGACGCGCTGAGTCGGCGAATCGGCTGTGACGAGTTCGGGATGCTGCTGCTCGAGCGACTGAAGCTCGCGGAACAGGCCGTCGTACTCGGCGTCGGAAATGACGGGCCGGTCGAGCGCGTAATAGTTGTAATTATGCTGGTCGAGCTCGGCGCGCAATTGCGCGACGCGCGCGTCGATTTCCGGTGCAATCGCCATTCAAGAAAACAATCGCAGCGCGCGCGTGCCGCCCGCCGCGATCTGACCGGCCTCCATTTTTGCGAGAATGCCCGTCAACTGACGCCGGATTTTTTCGATCGCGTCATCCGACAGGGCCGACCGGTTATCGTCGACCAGTTTGCCATTGAGCGTCAAAGCAAATGTGCGCGCCGCGGCAAGCATGCTTTCAAATGCACTCCCCGCCGTCGGAACGCCGGGCACGTCCAGCAGAAAGGTGACGCCGCTCGTCGTCAGCGACTTGATCTGCTCGGGGACGAAAGGCATCGGCTCGTGATTGTCGAGTGTATAAGTCGTCCTGCCGGTGTCGTCACGCAGGTAAAAGACGCCGTCGCTTTCGAGTTTCATGCCGCTCTCTTCCGCCAGCGCCCGTATCCTGGAACCTGCAAACGGATTGCCGTCCTGCGTCACCACGTTGATGCCGATTGCAATGTCGACGTCCGAACAAAAACGATCGAGCTGCACGGCCATCGAGTGCGCGAGATCTACTTCAAGTGATTTAACGGCGACGGCGCCGTGCGCGCCCGCCCAGGCATCAACGGCGTTCAAAAATGCGCGCAGCTTCTCCGGTCCGATACAGCCCGCGCGGTTCGACATCTGCACGGCAAATCGAACCGGCGAGTACCGCGCCGCGGAGTCGGTGCCCAGCGGCACCCATTCGCCGGCCGCCGCATCGTATCCGGCCGCGAGCACCGGCTTGTCCCAGCCGGCCGCCAGTTCGCTGAGTTCGCTCAGCAGGCCGGCGCCGGAAACAGGCGCCGCCAATTCGACTTCGACGGCAAAGTCAATGACGGAATCAATTTCGAGCGGCTGGGCTCGCGTCCCCACGGTTCGCGCGGCTGACGTGGGCGCCACGTCGCTCTCCAGCCTCGGCTCGATGCGGGCCGTCGGCTCGGCTTCCAGCGGCGGCAGGGCCGCCGCCGGCATCAGCACATCATCGTGCTCGCGCTCGAACGCAACTTCCGTGCGCCGCCGGAACTGGCGTTCCTGCCACCGATTAAACGCATACACACCGGCCACCACGCAGGCGCCGATACCGAGCAATGCTGTTTGCAGATCGCTCATGGGTGGCAAGCGCCTTACGCCGCTTCTTCAGCGAGCTTCATGGCTTCCTCGATATCGACGGCGACCACGCGTGAGACCCCCGCTTCCTGCATGGTCACGCCGATCAGCTGGTTGGCGAGTTCCATCGTAATCTTGTTGTGGCTGATGAACAAAAACTGCGAATTCGCCGACATTTTTTTGACGAGTTCGCAGAAACGCTCGGTGTTCGTATCGTCAAGCGGCGCGTCGACCTCGTCGAGCAGGCAGAACGGCGCCGGATTCAACTGGAACAACGCGAACACGAGCGACAACGCGGTCAGCGCCTTTTCGCCGCCCGACAACAAATGGATCGAGCTGTTCTTCTTGCCCGGCGGTTGCGCGATGACATGCACGCCGCTGTCAAGAATTTCTTCGCCCGTCAGCTCGAGCTTGGCGCGGCCGCCGCCGAACAGCGACGGGAACAGCCGGCCGAAATGGCCGTTGACCTCGTCGAATGTGTGTTGAAGGCGTTCACGCGTCTCGCGATCGATACGGCGGATGGCGTCTTCGAGCGTCGTCAGCGCCTCATTCAGATCGAGCGACTGCGCATCGAGGTAATTTTTGCGCTGCTGCGATGAATCGAGCTCCTCGAGCGCGGCGAGGTTGACCGCGCCGAGTGCGCCGATTTCGCCGTTGAGCCGCGTGATATCGGCCTGCCATGCGCCTGAACGTTTGCCTTTCTCAAGCTGGGCTTCGAGCTCCTGCTCGTTGGCGCCGGCCTCCGCAAGCTGCTGCGCAAATTGCTCTTCGATCAGGCGCGCTTCCTGCTCCTTAAGTTTGATCTCGCCCGTGCGCTCGCGAATCGGCGTGAGGTTTTGCTCAATGGTAAGCCGTTCCTGGTCGGTCTCGCGCAGCGCCGTCTCGGTGGCTTCGAGCGCATCGCGCGCCGCCGCTAACGTCTGCTCCTTCTGCGTACGCACGGCGATCACCTGCTCGAGCTCGGCATTGAGCGGTGCTTCGTCGAGCAACGCCAGTTCCTGATCGTGCTGCGCAATCGAGGTTTTGACCGTGCCGACGCTGTCGGCGATCAAGTTGATCGCGTTGGCGACTTCGGCAATCTTGTTGGCGCAGGTCTTGACGTGAAACGCCGACTCCTGCGCTGCGCGCTCTGCCTGCTGCACAACCTGGCGCTGTTGCTTCAGCGCCGCTTCACCGGCGGCATACGCCGTCTGCACGCCGGCCTGGCGCTCGCTCAGCTCTGCACGCAGCTTGTCGCACTTCGCGATGATGACCTGCGCCGCATCTTGCTGCGCGCGCTCGTTGCCGGAATGAGTGCCGATTTCGGCGAGTTCGGCAGCAATCTGTTCGCCGCGCTGGGTGACGCGCTGAGCCTGCTCGGACAAACGCAATATTTCGAGTTCGGACTCATGCAGCGATTGCTGCAAGGTCTCGGCCTCGAGCCGCAATTCGTTGAGCGCCGCCTTGCGTTGTTCGAAGCGCGCTTCTGCTTCGCTGACTTCATTGCGCAAGGTCGCCAGCCGCGCCTGCTCATTCGTATGCTGAGTGGTCAGCTCTTCGATTTCGCGCTGACGTGACAGCACCCCGTGCAGTTCAGAGTCCGGCGCGTGAAAGCTCACGCTGTGACGCGTGAACACATGACCGTCGCCCGAAACCAGTAAGGCGCCGGCTGGCAGGCGATCGCGCAATTCCAGTCCTTCGCGCCGGTCTTTGACGATATAAACCTGATGCAGCCAATCGGCGAGCGCACCGGCGGCGGCACTGTTCTTGCAACGAACGTAAGCCGCCAGCGGCTCGAGTCCGAAAGGTGGTGCCGGCGCCGGATCGTTACTTGCCGCCGTGTAAACCGTCATCTTGCTGGGCGGCAGATCGCCGAGCCAGGACGAAGCTTGCGCAAGATCGCCGAGCCCGATGGCGTTCAGGCGTTCGCGCAGGACGGCCTCTAGCGCATCTTCCCAGCCCGCTTCGATCTCGATGTCCTGCCATAACCGACGCGTCGCATTGAGCTCGTGGGTAGCAAGCCAGCCCTGCATGGTCTCACTGCGCGCGATGCGGTCCTGCAATTGCATCAGCGCGTGAATGCGCGCAGCGAGCTTGGTGACTTGCTGGGCAGCCGTATCGACGACTTCGCTTTGCTCGCGCAAGGCCTGCTCAGCCCGCGGTAACGAATCTTCTTCGGTGTCGAGCGTTGCGCGCTTGTCACGATGCTGCACTTCGAGCGACGCCAGATTGGCTCGCAGCCGTTCGAGTTCGGCGCTGTCGGGCGGCGTCAATGTGCTCTGTTCCTCGCGCAGGCGCTGCTCGCGCTGCGCCAGTTGCGCCAAAAGCTTCAGCGAGTGTTCGCTGCTCGCCTGCTCGAGCTGCAATTCCTGGAGGTTGGCGGCGATGTCGCGCTGCAGATGGTCGCGTGCTTCCTGGTTTGCGCGAAATTCCTGCTCGACCAGCGGCAGGCGGACTGCGGCCTCCGCTGCCGCCGTCTGCGCCGCCGAAGCCTGCTCATCGGCGCGCCCGGCCTCTTGCTGCCATTCGTCGCGGCTCGCATGCTGGGTTTGCAGCTGGCTCTCGCCCTGCTCCAGCTGATTTTGCAGTGCGCCGAGCTGGTTACTGATGCGATGGCGATTCTCGCGTACGTGCTGAAGCTGCTGCTGCACGCGGGAAAATTCCGTATTGGTCTCGTACAGGCTGCCTTGCGCTGCATGCACGCCGTCGCCCGACATGTGCTGGCGGTCGCGCAATTCCTCGAGGCGGCGCTCGGCTTCGCGCAGCCGCGCGGTCTCGGCTTCGAGTTCGATGCCGAGCTTTTCGATCTCGCGCGCATATCGCTCGCGCGAGCTTGACGCTTCACGCCGCTTTTGCAGCCAAAGCAGGTTTTGCGCGAGGTGCAGCTGTTCCTGCAGGCTGTGGTATTGGCGCGCGACTTCGGCCTGCCCGCGCAGATGCTCGAGCTGCTTGTCGAGTTCGAGGCGAATGTCTTCAACGCGGAGCAGATTCTCACGCGTGTCGCCGAGCCGCAATTCGGTCTCGCGCCGGCGTTCGCGGTATTTGGAAACGCCCGCTGCTTCTTCTAAAAATATCCGCAGCTCTTCCGGTTTCGCCTCGATGATGCGCGAAATCATGCCCTGCTCGATGATGGCGTAAGCCCGTGCGCCTAGGCCGGTGCCGAGAAATATGTCGGCTACATCGCGCCGCCGCACGTGCAGATTATTGATGTAGTACGCAGACTCACTGTCGCGCTCGAGCACGCGCTTGACCGAAATTTCGCCGTAGCTCGACCACTGTCCGCCGGCACGGCCGAGACTGTTGTCGAACACGAGTTCGACGCTCGCGCGATTGACGGTCTGCCGATTGCCCGAACCGTTGAACAGCACGTCCTGCATGGTTTCGCCGCGCAAATGCTTGGCGGACGATTCGCCAAGTACCCAGCGCACCGCGTCGATGATGTTGGATTTACCGCAGCCATTGGGTCCCACGACACCGACCAGCTGGCCTGGAACGGGAATACTCGTGGGGTCTACGAAGGATTTAAAGCCGGCCAGCTTGATTTCTGTTAGGCGCAATTTTTTCTATGCCAGGTGAGGTTATAATTCGAGCCCGAATTGCGCGACATTTTAACTGAATTGTTTGATCAACCCTAATGCCCACCAAGCCGAGTAAACACCTGGAGACATTTCCGAATCCGCAGCCGCGCCGCGACTATCGGATTCACATGGAAATACCGGAGTTTACCTGCCTGTGTCCGCAAACCGGTCAACCTGATTTCGCGACGCTCACGCTAGATTATGTGCCTGACCGCAAATGCGTCGAGTTGAAAAGCCTCAAGCTTTACATCTGGTCGTTCCGCAATGAAGGCGCCTTTCACGAAGCGGTGACAAATCGCATTTTGGACGATCTCGCCACAGCGACCGCGCCGCGCTACATGCAGTTGACCGCGCGCTTTTACGTGCGCGGCGGCATTTTCACCACGGTCGTGGCGAGCACCCAAAAGAAAGGCTGGCGCATGCCGGCCGGGCTTAACTTCGAGGCGCTGCCGCAGACTCCAAGCGTGCGCTAGGCTCGGCGACCGGGTTCGGCCCCAGGCGATCCGACAGCAATCCCGCGGCGATGATCATGACACCGCCGCACCACTCCTGAATGCTCAGCATTTCATCGGCAAGCAGCCATGCGCCGATCGCAGTGACGACGAGCTCGAACAGATAAATCACGATGGCGCGGTTCGCGCTGAGCTGCGTGAGTCCGTGTTGAACCGCTATGTTCACGGCCAAAATGACCAGTGCCAGCAACCCGAGCAGCCATGCAGTGTCCAGCACCGACGTCCACGCATCCCGAGCCGGCGGCAGCACCATCACACAAAGCGCGCCCATGACGATACCGCCAAAAAATATGGCGACGACTTTCGATTCGATCGAAAGCGTTGCATTTTTACGGATCAGCACATTGGACAATGCAAACATCGCGCCCGCCGACGCGCCCGTCCATTCCGCTGCAGTAGCCGGTAACGGCCAGCCCATGTGGGGCTGCCATAACATGACCGCGGCGCCGGCGAGCGCCAACAGCATCAACCCATACCCGCCGGCCGTCAGCCGTTCGTCCAGAATCCAGCGCGCGAACAATATCGTCCACAGCGGCGACAGGTAAAACAGCAGCACCACGCGCATCACATCGCCGTACACGACGGCGAGCGTGAAACTGACATTCGCCCATCCAGCAGTCAACGCGATTGCGAGCAAAATCCATGACACGCGAAAGCGCGGCCTGAACCCTATGACAGCCAGCACGAGGGCCCCGACGTAGGTGAGTGTCGTCGCGAGTGCGGCGTCGACGCCGGCCTGCGCGAGTACTCGATACGGGTACCAGATCAGTCCCCACACCGTCGCGCCGGTTAACAGTGCGAGCACCGGGATCATTTTTGTGGACTGCACTGCAACACCCTTATAATCCAAACTTTTACTTTCACATCTGCCGCGCATGAATCCAGCTTTTGACCAGCTGCAAAGCTACCCGTTTCAGAAACTGACGGCGTTGACTCGCGGCATTACGCCGAATCCGCAGCTGAAACCGATCAGCCTGCACATCGGCGAACCCAAACACCCGACACCCGAATTCATCAAGCGCGCGCTGACCGACAACCTGGGCGGCCTTGCCAACTATCCGACGACGCTCGGCGCGCCGGCATTGCGCGAAGCGATCGCCGGCTGGCTTAAACGGCGTTACGGCTTGCAGGCAGTCAATGCGGAAACCGAGATCATACCGGTCAATGGCAGCCGCGAAGCGCTGTTTGCATTCGCGCAGACAGTGGTTGACCGCACGCGTGCATCGCCGGTTGTCGTGGTACCGAATCCTTTTTACCAGATCTACGAAGGCGCGGCCTTGCTTGCCGGTGCAACGCCGCAATACCTGCACACCCTTTCCGACAACAATTTTGCGCTCGATTTTTCGCAGTTGAGCGACGACGTCTGGCAGCGCACCCAGCTCGTTTACGTGTGCTCGCCGGCGAATCCGACCGGTCGCGTCATGACGCTCGATGAATGGCAACGTTTGTTCGCGTTGTCGGATCGTTATGGCTTTGTCATTGCCGCGGATGAATGCTATTCGGAGATTTATTTCGAGGAGGCGCAGCCGCCGCTGGGTGCATTGCAAGCGGCGCAGCAGTGCGGACGCACCGGTTATCCGCGGCTGGTCATGTTTTCAAGTTTATCCAAGCGCTCCAACGTGCCGGGCATGCGTTCCGGATTTGTCGCCGGCGATGCGGAAATTCTCAAAAAGTTTTTGCTATACCGGACTTACCAGGGCTGTGCAATGAGTCCGCCGATTCATGCCGCAAGCACGGCAGCATGGCAGGATGAAGCGCACGTCGTCGAAAACCGGCGTTTGTACCGCGAAAAATTTGCCTCGTTCACCCGCATACTGGGCGAGGCGACTGAAATCGGCATGCCGGACGCCGCGTTTTACATCTGGCTCGATACGCTCGGCGACGACACCGCGTTTACGCGCGACCTGCTCGCACAGCAAAACGTTTCGGTACTGCCCGGCAGTTACCTGGCGCGCGAAGCGCGCGGCATCAATCCGGGCGCACAGTTCGTGCGGATTGCGCTGGTCGCTTCGACCGCGGAATGCACTGAAGCGGCGCAGCGCATCGCCAGCTTTCTGCGTAAAAAATAAACTAACCCGGGAAAATCATGAGCGAATTGCAAAGCATCATCGAACAGGCATGGGATAAACGCGCGGAATTGAATCCGGGCACGGCGCCGGCCAAAATCGGCGCGGCGGTCAACGAGGTAATCGCCGGCCTCGATGCCGGCAAACTGCGCGTCGCCGAAAAAATAAACGGCGACTGGGTCGTGCATCAATGGCTGAAGAAGGCGGTGCTGCTGTCATTCCGGCTTGAAGACAACGTCGCGATGAACGGCGCCGCAACGCAATACTTCGACAAGGTCCCGAGTAAATTTGCGAATTACACACGCGAAGATTTTTCGCGCGGCGGTTTTCGCGTAGTGCCGCCGGCGATGGTTCGGCGCGGCGCTTTCATTGCCAAAAACGCGGTGCTGATGCCCTCTTACGTCAACATCGGCGCCTATGTCGATGAAGGCACCATGGTCGACACCTGGGCCACGGTCGGGTCGTGCGCGCAGATCGGCAAGAATGTGCATTTATCGGGCGGTGTCGGTATCGGCGGCGTGCTCGAGCCCTTGCAGGCAAATCCCACCATCATTGAAGACAATTGTTTTGTCGGCGCACGCTCGGAAATCGTCGAAGGCGTCGTAGTCGAAACGGGATCTGTCATTTCGATGGGCGTGTTCATTGGTCAAAGCACGCGCATCTTCGACCGTGCGACGGGTACCGTCAGTTATGGTCGCATCCCGTCAGGTTCGGTGGTTGTTTCGGGCACCCTGCCATCCAGTGACGGCAAATGTCAGCTTTATTGCGCTGTCATAGTCAAACGAGTCGACGCCGGCACGCGCGCAAAAACCAGCATCAACGATTTATTGCGTGGAGATTGATTCAACATACGCTCGAAATAAGCTTCACAAGTCATTCAAAAAACGGCAAAATGCCATTTTTACAAGCTGCGGACCGTAATGGGCTTACTTGACGATCTCAAGCAGCAAGCCGACTCGCTGCGTCAGAAGCAGCAGGTCACGCAAGCTGAACTCAACGAGAATCTGCGCGCGGCGCATGCCCGGCTTAAAGACGGCCTGCACTACCTGGTCGATCTTTTCAATTCGCTCAACATTATCAAGCCCGTCGTTCCTCGCTATTACTATCTCGAAGGCGGCGTTACCAAACTCGAAAACCTGCTGCAGTGCGATTACAACTGCAACGGACGCAGGCTGACAGTCGATCATCACGATTTCATCGAAGCAATCGTGCTGCGCTTTCGCTGCGTCGGCGACGGGCAGATCACGATCGAGAAACAATCCGAGCCGATGGTCCAGCGACTGCGCGATCATCTGTGGACCCACGCGCTTAAATTCGATGTCAATGAGGTCAAGAACGAACGCGGCTATGTCGAGCGCGGCATCTTCACGGTCAAGTGCGAAGTCCCGGTGACAGTAACGATCGGCAGCGATCTCGAGAACGCGCAAATCAAGATCACGCTCAAAAATCTCGAAAAACTGGGCGAATACGTTTACGTTTACGACTTCGATGAATTCGGCAAGGAAGTGCTCGAAGAACTCGGCAAAGTCATTATCGCCAAGCCCAATACATTTCGCACCACCGGCCGGCGTCAGCAGGCCATGGCCACGACCACCAACGTACGGTCTGTGCGCATGGAGCCCGCCGCCGCGCCCGAACCAGTGCCCCAACCGGTCGCCGACGCCACCGATGGCCAAGCTAAGGGCCTCATGAACAATCTCAAGTCTCTCCTCAAGCGCTGATCGGAGAACGCCATGTTTCTTGACCCCTTATTCAAGTTGATGGCCGAGAAGCAGGCGTCGGATATGTTCTTCACCGCCGGCGCGCCGATCCAGATCAAGATCAACGGCGTCGTGATGCCGGTCAATGCGCAGGTGCTCGATCCCGCCGCCGTGAAGAAGATCGCGTACGAGGTCATGAACGAGCAACAGCATGAGGAATACGAAAAAACGCTCGAAATGAATTTTGCGGTCGGCCGCGCCGAGCTCGGCAGTTTCCGCCTCAACATCTTCCGTCAGCGCGGCGCCGTCGCGATAGTTATCCGCTTCATCAAGCCGAACATTCCGACTATCGAGGAATTGAGACTGCCGCCGATCGTCAAAGAGATCGTGATGGAAAAACTCGGCATGGTGCTGATCGTCGGCTCCACGGGTTCGGGCAAATCGACTTCGATGGCGTCGATGATCGATTACCGCAACAGCACGCGCACGGGGCACATCCTGACGATCGAAGATCCGATGGAATTCGTTTACAAACACAAGAAATCGATCGTCAATCAGCGCGAAGTCGGCATGGACACGCGTTCTTATAACAACGCGCTGATCAGTGCCATGCGGGAAGCGCCCGATCTGCTGATGATCGGCGAAATCCGCGACCAGTCGACGCTGCAAAGCGCGCTCCTCTTCGCGCAGACCGGGCACTTGTGCCTGTCGACGCTGCATGCGAACAACAGTTATCACGCATTGAACCGCATCATCAACTTTTTCCCGCGCGAAGCGCGCGAGGCGCTGCTTGCGGATTTGGCGATCAGCCTGCGCTGCGTGATGTCGCAGCGGCTGGTGCGCAGTAAAGACGGCAAACGTGTTCCGGCCGTCGAAGTTCTGCTCAATACCGCGCACATCTCGGAGTTGATCAAGAACGGCGCGATGGGCGAAATCAAGGATGCGATGGAACAGAGCCTTGCGCCGGGCAGCCAGACTTTTGAGCAGGCGCTGTTCAACCTCTACTCGAGCGGCCAGATTACGCTCGAAAATGCACTCGCCTCTTCCGATTCGCCGACGAACCTGCATTGGCTCATCAATAATACGAGCAAGACCGCGACGGATAGGGCGCCTGCCTCGGACGATCCGAAATCGACCACCCGCATCACCAGCACCCAGGGCGATGATTTGAGCAGCATCAAGCTCAATCTCGACATGGTTTAAACCGCGGTTGCGGCGCCCCGCCGCCCGCATGTCGCGCATATCCACCACCCGCAATGTCATCGACCAGGCCCGCTCGCGCCTCGCGCGCGCGCATCTCGCTTACGGCCACGGTATTCCCAGCGCATGGGACGAAGCGGTTTACCTCGTGCTTCATGCTTTAAAGCTCCCGCCCGGCCGCCTGAATGCCGCGCTCGAGCGAATCGTCCCGCCGCAGGCGCTGGCGCGCGTGAGCCGGCTCGTCGACGAACGAATTAAGCGGCGGGTACCGGCCGCCTACCTGACGCATGAAGCATGGCTTGGCGATTACCGCTTTTACGTCGACGAGCGCGTGATTGTGCCGCGTTCGTATATCGCGGAACTCATCGGTGAGCGCTTTTCGCCCTGGCTTGCGCCGCGCCAACGGATCGCGCGCGCGCTCGATCTCTGCACCGGATCGGGATGTCTCGCCATCGTGCTCGCAAAAACTTTCACGCGCGCGGCAGTCGACGCGGTCGACCTCGATAGCGGCGCGCTCGCGGTGGCGCGCCGCAATGTCGCCGCATATCGCCTGCAACGCCGGGTGCGGTTGCTGCGCTCAGACATGTTCGAGGCTGTTCGCAATGCGCGCTACGACCTTATCATCGCCAACCCGCCGTACGTAAGCGCGGCTGCCATGCGCGCACTGCCGCCTGAATACCGCCATGAACCCGAGATTTCGCTCGCCAGCGGAAAAGACGGCCTCGATGCGGTGCGCGTCATACTGCGCGAGGCTGCCGCGCATCTGACGGATAGAGGCGTGTTGGTTGTTGAAGTCGGCCATCACCGCCGGCGCGTCGAACGGGCGTTCCCGCGCTACGCTTTCACCTGGCCGCAAACGAGCGGCGGCGACGATTGCGTGTTTATGCTTGACCGCGCCGAGCTGCAGCGCGCGGCGGCGTTGCCGGGTCGGACTGCTCAGCCTGCTGAGCCAGCTGCGCCAGCTGCGCCTGTGCGGCGTCGAGCCAGTCGAGCAGGCGGCGCGTCTCGTCGTCGGTAAGCTCGTAATACTGGTTGCGCTTGACGCGTGACGGCAGGTCCACCGGTCCATAGCGCACGCGCATCAAACGGCTGACGACGAATCCCAGTTTCTCAAATAACCGCCGCACGATACGGTTGCGGCCTTCCTTGAGTATCACGTGGCACCACTGGTTGGCACCCTCGCCGCCGCGCATGTCGACGCGTTCGCACCGCGCAACGCCGTCTTCGAGTTCGACGCCGTTCAACAGTTGCTGAATATGGTCCGGCTGCAGTTTACCCATCACGCGAACCGCGTACTCGCGCTCGATTTCGAAGCGCGGATGCATCATGCGGTTGGCAAGCTCGCCCGACGTCGTGAACATGAGCAGGCCGCAAGTGTTGAAGTCGAGCCGGCCAATCGAAATCCATTTCGCCCCGGTCAGCGACGGCAACCGTTCGAAGACGCTCGGCCGCCCGCGTGGATCGTCGCGGCTCGCAATCTCGCCTTCCGGCTTGTGATACAGGAGCACGCGCGGCAGACGCGATGCCGCATGGGCGCGCACGATGCGGCCGGCGACTTTGATCTGATCCGTCGGTGCAACCCGTGCGCCGATAGTGGCGATCTCGCCGTTGACGGTAACGCGTCCGCCGGTGATCAGCTGTTCCATATCGCGGCGTGACCCGAGGCCTGCTTGTGCCAGCACTTTTTGCAATTTTTGCGTCGGCTCGTCGACCGCCGGCACAGCCCGGTTGCGTCCCCCGCGTTGAGGCGCCGGCGCGCGCGCGGGTGCGTCGCGGCGTGTGCGTGCGGACGCATCGCCGCGTGTGGCTGGACGCAACTTGTCGGCAGGCGCGCGGCGTTGCTGTCGGGGCGGCCGGCTCACGGCGCTGCCTGCAGGGATCGCCGCTCGATAACTGCCTGCGCGAGCGTGCCGCTGTCGACGTGCTCGAGTTCTCCGCCGACGGGCAGGCCACGGGCGATGCGGCTGACCTTGATGTCGCGCGCGAGCAGCAGCTCGGCGATGTAGTGCGCCGTTGCCTCGCCTTCCATCGTGAAGTTAGTCGCCACGATCACTTCGCGCACCACGCCGTCCTCGGCACGCTTGATCAGGCGATCGAGATGAATATCTTTTGGCCCGACCCCGTCGAGCGGCGAAAGCCGTCCCATCAACACGAAATACAAACCTTGAAAGCACTCGGCCTGCTCCATCATCAACATGTCTGCAGGCGTCTCGACGACGCACAGCAGGCGCGCATCGCGGCGCGGCGATCGGCAAAGTTCACAGACGTCTTCCTCGGTAAACGTATTGCAACGCTCGCAGTGCTTGATGCGCTCGAGCGAGCGGCCCAGCGCCTGGCCGAGACGAGCTGCGCCCGCGTGATCGCGCTGCAACAAATGAAACGCCATGCGTTGCGCGGATTTCGGGCCGACGCCGGGCAGGCAGCGCAGCGACTCGATCAACTCTTCAAGACTCGAAGGGTTCTTCATCGGGCAACCGACGAATGGCTGCGCCGTGGCCCGCGGCTGTGCCAACGGCCGCGAAGACAAACTACGACGACTCCACTCATCATGTCTTGCATCCTAGAACGGCAATTTCATTCCAGCGGGCAAGTTCATGCCCGCCGTCATGCCGCCCATCTTTTCCTGGGTCATCGCTTCCGCCCGGCGGACTGCGTCATTCATGGCGGCGGCGATCAGGTCTTCCAGCATGTCCTTGTCGTCCTTCAGCAGACTGTCGTCGATCGTCACGCGCTTCACGTCGTGACGGCAAGTCATCACCACTTTGACCATGCCGGCGCCGGATTGACCTTCGACCTCGATCGTCGCGAGTTCCTCCTGCATGCGCTTCATGTTTTCCTGCATTTGCTGGGCTTGCTTCATGAGCCCGGCGAGACCGCCTTTCATCATAACTTTGCTCCTTATTGCACGGGTTTGATGGTGGACGGCAGCACGCGCGCGCCGAAATTTTCTATCAGGTCGCGCACGAACGGATCGCCGTCGATGGCGGCCGCCGCCGTATTCAGTTTTTGCTCATTGTCCCGGTCGCGGATCTCGGCCAGCGTATTGCCGTTGCCGGGACCGACCTGGATATCAAGTTTAAGTTTTCCGCCGAGGTGCTGTTCGAGCGCGGCCTTCAACCGCTCCTGATACGCCCGGCTGTTGAGGTGGCGCTGCGCATGCGGCACTTTCAGTTGCAGTTCCCCGTCCTGCCACGCAACCAGCTCGCAGTTGTGCGCGAGCATGCGTTCCATCCCGGCAAGCGGGAGGCGGTTGATCAAGGCGTTCCAGTCGCCGTCAAATTGCTTTTTTTTTACCTCGGCCGGTGCGGCGGTCACCGCCCTCGCCGGCGCGGCGGTCACCGCAGCTTTCGTGGGCGACGCGACAGGAACCGCCGTTCTCGCAGCAGCGTTAGCCGCCGGCATGAATGCGAGCATGCGCATGAGCGTCATCGTAAAGCCGGCGTAATCGTCGGGCGCGAGGCCGATGTCCTGGCGGCCGGTCACCGCAATCTGATACAGCAGTTGTATATCTTCGGCGCCGAAGCCCGCCGCAAGCTCCGTAATCGGGGCATGGTCCGGATCGTCGGCGGGAATCGCCTGCGGAACGGTTTGAGCGAGCGCGATCCGGTGCAGCAGCGTCGCGAGGTCCTGCAGCGCCATTTCAAACGACAGGCTGCGTTCAGCCATGCGGTCGGCCACTGCAATCAGGGCGGCGCCGTCTTGCTGGCGCAATGCATTCAGGATGTCGCGCAGGTATTCCTGCTCGACGCTACCGAGCATCGCGCGCACTGACGTGTGCTCGACGCGGCCACCGCCATGGGCGATTGCCTGGTCGAGCAGGCTCAGACTATCGCGCATGCTGCCATGCGCGGCGCGCGCGAGGAGCGTCAAAGCCTCATCGTCGCCAGCGACATTTTCCAGTGCGATGATCTTCTTCAGCTGCTCCCTGATTTGCGGCTGGGGAATCTGCTTAAGATTGAATTGCAGGCAGCGCGACAGCACGGTCACCGGGATTTTTTGCGGATCGGTCGTCGCCAATATGAACTTCACGTGGCCGGGCGGCTCTTCGAGCGTCTTTAACATCGCATTGAATGCGCTTCGCGACAGCATGTGTACTTCGTCGATGATGTACACCTTGAAGCGCGCGCTCGTTGGCGCATAGAGCGCGTTTTCGAGCAGGTCGCGCATGTTGTCGACTTGCGTGTTGGAAGCCGCATCGAGTTCAATCAGGTCGACAAACCGTCCCGCATCGATTTCCGTGCAGGCTGCGCACTTGCCGCACGGGGTCGCCGTGATGCCGGTTTCGCAATTCAAAGCCTTGGCGATGATGCGCGCTATGGTCGTCTTGCCGACGCCGCGCGTGCCGGTAAACAGGTAAGCGTGATGAAGGCGCTGCTGAGTCAGCGCGTTGGTGAGCGCCTTAACGACGTGCTCCTGGCCGACCAGCTCGCCAAACGTTTTAGGGCGCCACTTGCGCGCAAGAGCCTGGCTCACGACAGAAAGCGTCCTGCGCTGGTTCGGGAGAACATCGATGCAGAATTCACGACGGACAGGCTCCGCCGCGGCGGCCTAGAAATGGTATTGCAGGCGCACTTCGTTGTAATTGACGCCCTGGTTCGGGCCTTTGATGCCGCCATTGGAAAAATGCTGGTAACGATAGCCGAGATCATACTTGCCTTTGTCACCAAACCGCATGCCGATGCCGACGTGGTCGCCGAACTGGAAACTGCTGCCGAACTGGCGCTGCGGATTAAGCGACGTTGCGGACAACAGATGCAGGCCGACGGCGGCCTCGACGTAAGGCGCGACTGTCGAAAGATTCGTCTGTTGAATGCGGAAAACCGGGGTAAAGCCGATATCGATAATGGAGCTGTGCGTTTTGTTGTTGCTGTTATTGCTCCAGTATCCGAAATCGGATTCCCAATAGCCACCGAGGTGCCAATTGCCGGCTTCGAGCAGCTTCTTGTTCCAGTCCCATTGCACACCGACGCGCCCCATGTTGACGCTCACGTTCGACGAGTCCGAATGCCCGTAAAGCACGGAAAAGCCGTCGATGGCATGCGCCCCGGAACTTGCAATCAGTATCGCGGCGGCAAAAAGGTAGCGGAAGTTTTTCACTGGGAGTCCTTGGTCATTCAACAACATTGGTCGATATCGCTATGATATCCCAAAAGAAAAAAGGTGGCGAGCCTTGTCCCCGGCACTTGCAGAGAATAGCTTTGGCTGCTTCCTTCCGGACCTGACCAGGTTCACTACCATGCAATGCGGGGGGGCCCGCCAGTGTTCGTTGCCGCAACGTGAGCTTCGCAGCCTGTTCACATTATGCCCGTAGTTGCCGGCCCGGGCGAGCGTCGATTCAACGTCAAAGGCGCGCGCAAGGGGCTAAAAGAGCGCGTGATACAATTTTTTGCGGTCGCGGGCGGGCTCAGAACCGCTACACCGCAATCGCGAAATTGCGCGCCGATACCGGCACCCGTCACAGCATAACCGGAGGACAGGATGGCAACCCAGACAATCGAATCGGTATTGAACGAAACGCGCACGTTCGCGCCGAGCCCCGAGTTTGTAAAGCAGGCAAACGTCTCCGGCATGGACGCGTATAACAAACTGTGCAGCGAAGCGGAGCGCGATTACACGGGATTCTGGGCGCGGCTCGCGCGTGAGAATGTGCTCTGGCGGAAACCCTTTGCACAGGTGCTGGATGAGTCAAACGCGCCGTTCTACAAGTGGTTTGCGGACGGGACTCTGAACGCGTCTTACAACTGTCTCGATCGCCATCTCAAAACGCAGCCTGACAAAGTCGCGATTATTTTTGAGGCCGACGACGGCAAAGTGACCAGAATCACGTATCAGGACCTTTATCACCGCGTCTGCAAAATGGCGAACGGCCTGAAAAGCCTCAAGGTCAAGAAAGGCGACCGCGTTCTCATCTACATGCCGATGTCGGTCGAAGCCGTGATTGCGATGCAGGCATGTGCACGCATCGGCGCGATCCATTCAGTTGTATTCGGCGGTTTCTCCGCGAAAAGCGTGCAAGAACGGATCATCGACGCGGGCGCCGTCGCAGTGCTCACCGCCGACGAGCAGATGCGCGGCGGCAAGCCGATTGCACTGAAAACAGCGGTCGACGAGGCGCTCGCGCTCGGCGGCTGCGATTCGATCCGTAGCGTCGTCGTTTACAAACGCACCGGCGGTCCGGTGCGATGGAACGCCAAGCATGACGTATGGATGCACGAGTTGGTCAAAGACCAGGCCGACACCTGCGAGCCGGAATGGGTCGAAGCCGACCATCCGCTGTTCATTCTTTATACCTCGGGCTCGACCGGCAAACCGAAAGGCGTGCAACACTCGACGGGCGGCTATCTGCTTCAGGCGATACTCACCATGCAATGGACGTTCGACTACAAGTCGAGCGATATCTTCTGGTGCACCGCCGACGTCGGCTGGGTAACCGGCCATAGCTATGTGTGTTACGGGCCGCTTGCCGTCGGCGCGACCGAAATCATTTTCGAGGGCGTGCCGACCTATCCGGATCCGACGCGCTTCTGGCGCATGATCCAGGATCATAAAGTCAGCGTGTTTTATACGGCACCGACCGCGATCCGTTCGCTGATCAAGCTGGGCGCCGACCTGCCGAAGAAATTCGATCTTACGTCGCTGCGGATCCTGGGCACCGTCGGCGAGCCGATCAACCCCGAAGCGTGGATGTGGTACCACGAAACGGTCGGGCAAGCCCGCTGTCCGATCGTCGATACCTGGTGGCAGACCGAAACCGGCGGTCACATGATTACACCGTTGCCTGGCGTGGTCAGCACCAAGCCCGGCTCGTGCACCCTGCCCCTGCCGGGCATCATGGCGGCAATCGTTGATGAGGCGGGCCATGACGTCGAAAAAGGCAAAGGCGGGTTTCTCGTGATCAAACGGCCGTGGCCGTCGATGATCCGCACGATCTGGGGCGATCCAGAGCGCTTCAAAAAGTCGTACTACCCGTCCGACTTCGACGGCAAATACTATCTGGCCGGCGACGGCGCGAATCGCGACCTTGACGGCTACTTCTGGATCATGGGCCGCATTGACGACGTGCTGAACGTGTCGGGACACCGCCTGGGCACGATGGAAATCGAGTCCGCGCTGGTCGCCAATTCGCTGGTGGCGGAAGCAGCGGTGGTTGGCCGGCCGGATGAACTCACCGGTGAGGCCGTCGCCGCGTTTGTGGTGCTCAAACAAGTGCGCCCGACCGGGGAAGAGGCCAGAAAAATCGTCAAGCAATTGCAGGATTGGGTCGGTAAGGAAATCGGCCCGATCGCCAAGCCGCGCGATATTCGTTTCGGCGACAATCTGCCGAAGACGCGCTCGGGAAAAATCATGCGCCGCCTGCTGCGCTCGATCGCCAAAGGCGAAGAGATCACCCAGGATGTATCGACACTGGAGAATCCGGCCATCCTGCAGCAGTTGAAGGAACCCATCGCCTGAAGTACGCCGCGGGCGCAAGCTTCATGCGGCCGACGCTTATCAAGCCGGCATGAAACGAACCGGCAGAAACGGGCAGCGCCTGATCGCGGTCTTTTTACTGGGCTGCCTGCTGCTCAACTATCCGCTGCTCGCGCTGTTTAATATTGAGTATCGCCTGCTCGGCATCCCGGTGCTTTACGTGTACACGTTTGTCGCGTGGGCCGTGCTGATTGCACTGACGGCGGCGATCGTCGAACGCGACCCCGATTGAACGCCCTGCCCGCCTGACGGCCACCAGCGATGCTAACCGGCTCCGTCATCGTACTTGCGTCGTTCGTTTACGTCGGCCTGCTGTTCGCCATTGCTTATTACGGCGACAAGCGGGCCGATGCCGGGCGCAGCATTATCGCCAATCCGTATATCTATACGCTGTCGCTCGCGGTCTACTGCACGTCCTGGACCTTTTATGGCAGCGTCGGCCGCGCCGCCACCAGCGGCATCGGCTTTCTGCCGATATTCCTCGGCCCCACGCTGATGGCGGTGCTGTGGTGGTATCTGATGGTCAAGATGATTCGCATCAGCAAAGCGAACCGCATCACGTCGATCGCTGACTTTGTCGCTTCGCGCTACGGCAAAAGCCAGCTGCTCGGCGGATTGGTCACCGTCATCGCGGTCATCGGCATCGTGCCGTACATCTCGCTGCAGCTGAAAGCCGTTTCCAACAGCTTCTCGATTATTCTGAAATTTCCTGCGCTCGCCGCGCCGGAGGCGCAGACGACCATACCGCTGCTTGCAGACAACACGTTCTATATCGCGTTGCTGCTCGCGGTATTCACTATCCTTTTCGGCACCCGCCATCTCGATGCCTCCGAGCGGCATGAGGGCCTGGTCGCCGCGATCGCGTTCGAATCGGTCGTCAAGCTGCTCGCGTTTATTGCTGTCGGTGTCTACGTCACCTATGTCCTGTACGACGGCTTTGCCGATATCTTCTCGAGCGCCGTCGAATATCCGCAACTGAGACGGTTGCTCGAATTCAACGGGCGCTCGGTCGATTATTCCTCGTGGGCATCGCTCACTTTTCTATCTATGCTGGCCATCATGTTCCTGCCGCGCCAGTTTCAGGTCGCGGTCGTGGAAAACGTCGATGAGCGTCATCTCAAAAAAGCGGTGTGGCTGTTTCCGCTCTATCTGTTTGCCATCAATGTATTTGTGCTGCCGATTGCCTTTGCCGGACTGATGCATTTCCCTGCCGGCAATGTCGACGCCGACACTTTTGTGCTGAATCTGCCGATCGCGCAGCAGCAATCGCTGCTTACGTTGATCGTTTTTATCGGCGGCCTGTCCGCCGCAACCGGCATGGTCATCGTTGAAACCATCGCCTTATCGACCATGGTTTGCAACAACCTCGCCATGCCTTTGCTGTTGCGCCTGACGATGCTGCATCTGCATGAACGTGCCGACCTGTCTGCATTGATCGTCGGCATCCGGCGCGGTGCCATCGTTGGCCTGCTCTTGCTCGGGTACGCCTATTTCCGGCTCGCCGGCGAAGCTTACGCACTGGTTTCGATCGGTCTCATTTCATTTTCAGCGGTCGCGCAATTCGCGCCGGCGATAATCGGCGGCATGTTCTGGAAAGGCGCCACGCGCCGCGGCGCCATCTGTGGCCTGCTCGCGGGTTTCACAGTCTGGACATATACACTGCTGCTGCCCTCATTCGCCAAATCGGGCTGGCTGCCGATTTCATTTGTCGAGCATGGTGCTTTCGGTTTGCAATTGCTGAAGCCGCTCGAACTATTCGGCCTGACCGGACTCGACGACATCACGCATTGCCTGTTCTGGAGCATGTTCTGCAACATCGGTGCGTACGTGTTTGTTTCCCTGCTGACAACGCCGAGTTTTGCCGAGCAAATCCAGGCAGCGCTCTTCGTCGATTCGCATCTTGCCCCCAGACGGCAGCGCGGAGAATCCCTGCGCGGCGATGCATCCGTGAACGAACTGATTTCGCTGCTGGGACGCTTTCTGGGGCAACGCCGCGCGCACGATGCGTTTGCAGCATACGCACGCAAGCGCGGCGCTGCCTCGGCGGACGAATTAAGACCGGACACCGACCTTATCCACTTTGCGGAGACCCTGCTCGCTGGCGCAATCGGCGCCGGCTCGGCTAACGTGGTCGTTGCGTCGGTTGTGCAGGAAGAGCCGCTCGGCATCGACAAAGTCATGAACATTCTTGATGAAACATCGCAGGCGCTCGCCTACAGCCGCCAGCTCGAACAGAAGTCGCGCGAACTCGAAGTCGCCACCGCTGAACTGCGCTCTGCCAATGCGCAGCTGCAGGAACTCGATCGCTTGAAGGATGATTTCGTATCGACCGTCACGCATGAGCTGCGCACGCCTTTGACGTCGATTCGCGCATTTTCGGAAATTCTCCAGGACAATCCAATGCTCGATCTCCCGCAGCGTGCAAAGTTCCTCGGCATCATCACGCGCGAGTCGGAACGATTGACGCGTCTTATCAATCAGGTGCTGGATCTTGCGAAGCTCGAATCGGCGAATGCCGAATGGCACACCGGCCAGTTCGACTTGCAAGAACTGATCGAGGACGCGTCCTCTTCCACCAGCCAGTTGTTCCTCGATAAATCGATCGCCTTCGAGTTCAGATTGCCGTCCAGCCTGCCCCCGATCAATGCCGACCGCGACCGCCTGCTGCAGGTCATGCTCAACCTTTTGTCGAACGCGGCGAAGTTCTGCCATGACACCGGCGGCAAGGTCAGCGTTACCGCCGCGCTCGTCACGGATGGCATGCGCATAGACGTTGTCGACAACGGCGTCGGTATCAGCGCCGAGGACCAGGCTCTGATTTTTGAAAAATTTCGCCAGGTTGGTGACACGCTCACGCAGAAACCGCAAGGCACCGGGCTCGGGCTCCCGATCTGCCGCCAGATCATTCAGCATTTCGGCGGCAGGCTGTGGGTCGACAGCGCACCAGGGCGTGGCGCGACGTTTTCGTTCGTGTTGCCGAACGATTGCATCGGCGCAGCGCATGCAAACCCGCCGTCCGTAATCTACGCCACCTGAAGCTACATCGGTGATCCTGCCGCATGGTTGACCGCATTTTGATCGTCGATGACGCACCGAACATCGTGCTATCACTGCAATTCCTGCTGCAAAAGGAAGGATTCGAAGTCGCAGTCGCGCACAATGGTGGCGAGGCGCTGCAACGGGCGGCCGAATTTTCCCCTCATCTGGTCGTGCTCGACGTGATGTTGCCGGTCATGGACGGATTCGAAGTGTGCAGGCAACTGCGTGCGGGCACAGGACGGTCAAAGGCAAAAATTCTGCTGCTCACAGCACGCGGCCGACCGGCTGAGCTGCAGCGCGGCATCGAGGAAGGCGCGGATGCCTATATGACAAAGCCGTTCGCGACGCGCGATCTCGTCGCCAAAGTGAAGCAGCCGCTGAGCGAACGATCAGGCGACGACGCCGGGTCAGCGCACCAAATAATCGAGTAAATATCCGCGTCCGTATTGGGTACGCACGTTGATGCCGCTCGCTTCGAGCTTTTTGCGCAGGCGGTGCACGTACACCTCGATCGCGTTCAGGCTGACTTCGTGACCCGCGCTATAAAGTTGCTCGACGAGCTGCTCTTTGCTGACCAGCCGGCCGAAACGGGACAGCAGCACTTCCAATACGCCGGTTTCCTGCGTCGATAAGGCCAGCAGTTTGCCCGCGACACTGGCGCTGCGCTGCACCGTATCAAAACTCAGCTCGCCGTAAGTGATCTGCGGTGCGGCGCTACCCTGCCCGCGCCGGAGTAGCGCGCGAACGCGCGCCTGCAACTCTTCGAGGCTGAACGGTTTAACCAGGTAGTCGTCGGCGCCGAGATCAAGGCCCGTCACTTTTTCTTCCGCCTGCTCGCGGCCCGAAAGGATAAGCACCGGCAACGTTGCATTTCTTTTGCGCAGACGGCGCAGCACCTCGAAGCCGTCGAGTTTCGGCAAGCCGAGATCGAGAATCAGCAGACCGAACACATCTTGGGTGAGTGCTTCGTCCGCTGCTGCGCCGTTGTTGACCCAATCAACCGCGTAGCCCGATTGCTTCAGTGCGAATTGCAGCGCTTCAGCGAGCGCGGCATCGTCTTCGGTTAACAGTATCCGCATCGCAAATTGGGTCTGGTTGTGTCCAAAATACTAGCACACGCGTCGCAGCGCACCTATCTGGTAAAATGCGCCGCTCCGGAGAGATGGATGAGTGGTTTAAGTCGCACGCCTGGAAAGCGTGTGTACGTCGCAAGACGTACCGTGGGTTCGAATCCCACTCTCTCCGCCATCACTCGACTTAACTGCGATTCCGCGTGCATGCCGGTCCTACAATGGCATAACATAACCGTATTGGCGAACAGGGGCGGCAATGCTGAAGGACCTGGTTAAGCAACTGGTGGGCCGCACCTTGCGGCAACCGCAAGCGATCGAGAATTTTTCGGATGTTACGTTTTACGAAGAATCCGACCTCGCCCGCTGGATCACGCAGAAAGCCGTGTCACTCCAGGACGCTTACATGGAGTACCCCGCGCTGGTCCATATCGAGTCGCTGGCGCAGTGCAATGCCTCGTGCTCTTTCTGCCCGTATCCGACAATGGAGCGCAAGGGCACTCGCATGCCCGACGCCCTGATCGAAAAGATCATTGAAGACCTGACCGCAATTCCGCGCTCAGTGCGTTTTCTTCTCTCGCCTTACAAAATCAGCGACCCGTTCCTCGAACCGCGGCTTTTCGACATCCTTGCCCGGGTCAACGAAAAGTTGCCGCATGCGGCAGTAAGCCTGATTACGAACGGTGCGGCGCTAACCGAGGCCAACCTGCTCAAGCTGGCCAGGGTCAAAAACGTCAACTACCTGACCGTATCGCTCAATTTTCACGATCCAGTCGAGTACGAAGAAGTCATGGGCATGCCGCAGGCGCGCACGCTGCGTCGGCTGGACATCCTCAAGACGATGTATGCAAAAGGCGCATTCGATTTTCCGGTCCGCATCACGCGCGTCTCGGTGTCTCGCCACGAAGATCAAGGGTTTGTGCAATGGGTCAAAGCAAACTATCCGGATTTCGAGGTTTATATACTGCCGCGCAACGACTGGCTGGGCGGCGTGGATACCGGTAATTTTGCGCGCGGCGTTCCCGATGTTCCCTGTCATCGCTGGTTCGATTTTTCGATCACTGCCACCGGCAAGGTCGCCATGTGCTGCATGGACGGCAAAGCCGAGTACCCCAAGGGCGACGTTAACCAGCACCATGTCCTGGAAATTTACAACCAGCCGTTCCTGCGCAAGCTGCGCGAAACGCTGGTGAGTCGCCGCACCGCCGGTGCACCTTGCGACCGTTGTACCTACCTTAGCTACTAGGCGGGAAGCGAAGTGCGTTGATCGCTTCGGCGCGTGGCGGCAAGCGCGCAAGATGCTTATTCGATTGCAGGTCCCCCGCCGAAGGCTAAGTCTTTCCCATCATCGCGATGTGTATCTGCTCAATGCCGGCCGGATCATCGAGCGTGGTCAGATCGCCCGGATCGCGGCCTTCCGCGATGGCCTGGATGCTACGGCGTAACACTTTCCCCGACCGCGTTTTCGGCAACGAGGTCACGAAGTGGACTCGCGCCGGACGCCCGATCGGACCGAGCGCCTTGTCCACCGCATCGAACACTTCCTTTTCCATCGCCTGGCGGCCTGCGGCATCGGAGAGTCGCGCGGAGTCTTTGACGACTGCGAAAGCCATCGGGACCTGGCCTTTCAATTGATCCTGCACGCCGACCACGGCGACTTCGGCGATGTTCGTATGCGCGCTCACGGCCTCTTCTATCTCGCGCGTGCCGAGGCGATGACCGGCGACATTGATTACGTCATCGGTGCGTCCGAGGATGAAGTAGTACCCTTCCTTGTCGCGGATGCCCCAGTCGAACGTGGTGTAGATGAGCTGATCCTTAAAGCTCGTGAAATAAGTTTGCACGAAGCGTTCATCCTGTCCCCACT